>CAZYHW010000048.1:12472-16318 GCA_964647405.1 uncultured Prevotellamassilia sp. | reverse complement strand
GTATGTCCGTGCGAAATTGTGCGTACCCGAAAAGTCTTCCTTGGCACACATATAAAGATAGTCGTGGTGGACGAAGTGCAACACGGCCTCAATGCTCGACAGCGCAGGGATACAGATGGGGCCGGGCGGCAAGCCCTCATGGAGATAGGTGTTGTACGGGCTTTCCACGAGAAGCTGGTTATGGTAGATGCGGCGCAGGCCGGGCTGCCGCAGGGCATACTTCACGGTGGGGTCGGCCTGCAACTTCATCCCTATGCGATAACGATTGAGATACATCCCGGCAATGAGCGGTTTCTCCGCGTCGTTCGCCGTTTCCTGGTCGACGATGGACGCCAGCGTGATGACCTGTTCCGGCGAAAGGCCTGCCTCCCGGGCAAGTTCCATCCGCCCGGAAGTCCAATACGCCTCGCTCTCCCGTTGCATCCGGTGGAGCAGCTGGTCGGGTGTTATGTCCCAATAGACTTCATAGGTGTTGGGGATGAAAAGGCAGGGAAGCCGGGTCGTGTCGGTTCCATAGGCGGCGCAGAACGACGAGTCGGCGAAGCAGGATGCCCATCGCGCAGAATCGACCATCAGGGTGTTCCCCAGCAGATGGGCGAGCCTGCCCATGCTGCGCAGACCGGTGATTGTGAGCTTCACGGGGACTTGGCTGCCGTTCCGCAAGTTACGTATCAGCTGCAAGGTGTTGATTCCGTCGCCCGTCTCGTAGCGACCGGACCGAACATGGCCGGGATAGCGCATCGCGGTGGCGAGCAGGCGGAACCCGGCCAGCTGCCGGACATGGCTTGTCGTGTCCAGCTTGGCACAGACGGAGTCATACGTGTCGTCATCGTCGATGTAGAGATACGAATGTCCCTCGTGCGTGCTGAAAGTGGAGAAGAACAGGAAACAGGTCGTCCCCGCGAGGATGGCAACGGCCGCAAGGAGGCCGACAAGCAGGATTCGCATTTTATTCATGGTATCAGTCAGTCCCGTTTTATGTGCAGCAAAAGTACGCTTTTTCCCGTGTGCATCAAAAAAACGGGACACATTCGCCAGTTTCCAGCCCGGGAGTGCTATGAATTCGTTATATTTGCACATAATGTCGGGGAACAGTCATGGCAAAAAAACGACCACGCTTTCCCCCCGAGGCTTGCCGCGATAAGGAGTGCGCCGTCGGTGGGACGAGGTCTGCCCATGACGTTTGCCGGACGGGTTGTCAGGACTTGCCGGAAGCCTGTTGCCCTCGGCGGATTCCGGGAAAGGCTCGTCGAACCGGCGACGGACTATTATCCACCGGAAGACCGGCAGAAGCCGGACGGCTCGCCCTAACGATAAATAGAAGGAAATGAGAACCATTTGCTTAATGCTCCTTTTCGTCCTCACGGCGGCTCTCGCTCCCACGCAGGCACAGGACGAGGTCGTTCCGGAGGCCGTGGCCGACACGGCTGCCACGGACGGTCTCTCCGTTCCGCTGTATGCCCCGTTCGTGCGTCCCGCTACCCCGTGGGCGGGGATGTATGGCTACATGCCGACACTGTCGGCTGTGGGGCCGGATTCATGGCTGTTGCATGAGGGCTTCAACGCACAACTCTCCCTGAGCCTCACGACGGGACTGGGCAGCCACGCGCCGAGTGGCGTGGGCTTCGGCCAGGATGCCGCGTTCATGTATGCCCTCCCCCTGACAAAGCGGTTCAGCGTGGCGGGCGGGGTCTACATGTCGCACCTGGACTGGGGCGGATATACCTACCGCCAGGTCGGATTCGCCGCCGTGGCCGCCTATCAGCTCAGTGAGAAAATCAGCCTCTATGCCTATGGGAGCAAATCCCTGCTTTCGCAGGACGTGCCCGCCCTCTGGTCGCCATACATCGACGGCGACAGGTTAGGGGGTATGCTGCACGTGAAGTTCAACGATACATTTTCGATGGGATTCAGCGTAGAGCGGCGCAGCCAACCCGGTCGCTCTTCCGACTTTTACGGTCATCCTTGAACGGATATGGCTTTTATGTATGATGGTCAGGGAGTCAGCCTGACGCGACAACGCGAACTGCTCAAGGAGGAATACGAGTACGAGAAGGAGGCTTTCCGCCGCGAAACGCAAATACAGGGAATAGGCCGGAAAGTCAAGCGGGGCGACTGCTTCTTCCCGGCTACCGTGGGGCGCAGCTACTACAACTCGACAGGACGGTTCGTCGTCGAAATCAGCCGCTCGACGGATACGGACATCGAACATAACTTCGAGCCCGGCCGGCCGCTTTGTTTCTTTTCGCAGGATATGTCGGGCGGACTGACGTACCTGCCCGTGGAGGCGATTGTCAGCTATGCCGAACCGCTCCGGATAGTCGCGGAACTGGCCAACGAGGAAGCCCTGTCGGCCATCAGCCGGGTTGAACGGCTGGGCGTGCAGTTGGGTTTCGACGAAACGACATACCGCCTGATGTTCGGCGCACTCGACGACGTGATTGCCGCACGCAGCGGACGCTTGGCGGAACTCCGCGACACCATCCATGCCTCCCGTCCGGCCGACCGGGCTGCCGAACAACCGGTGTCGCTCCCGTGGCTGAACCACTCCCAGGAACATGCCGTCCGCGAGGTGTTGCGTGCCCGCGACGTGGCTGTCGTCCACGGCCCGCCCGGGACGGGGAAAACGACAACGCTGGTCGAGGCCATCTACGAGGTGCTCCGGCGCGAGAGCCAGGTGTTGGTCTGTGCCCAGAGCAACATGGCGGTCGACTGGATTTCCGAGAAGCTCATCGAACGCGGCGTTTCGGTGTTGCGGATAGGCAACCCGTTGCGCATCACCGACGAGATGTTGGATCATAGCTACGAACGGCGTTTCGCAGCCCACCCCGACTATCCACAACTCTGGGCAGCGCGGCGGCAACTTCGCCAACTGTTCGCCATGTCCCGGTCGAAGCGACCCGCCACGTTCCATTCGAAAGTCGACGCCCTGCGGGAGAAAATCGCGGAACTGGAATGGCGCATCCGCAACCGGCTGTTCGAGGAGACACGTGCCGTCACATGCACGCTGGCCGGCTCGGCCAGTCCGCTGCTCGGCGACATGCATTTCCACACCTTGTTTATAGACGAGGCAGCCCAGGCACTCGAAGCCGCGTGCTGGATAGCCATGCGCCGTGCCGACCGGGTCGTGTTGGCAGGCGACCATCAACAACTCCCGCCTACGGTGAAATGTCTGTCGGCCGCACGGGGCGGACTGGCGTTCACCCTGATGGAACGGATTGTCCGCCACCGGCCCGAAGCCGTCACCCTGCTCGATGTGCAATACCGGATGAACGAGGCGCTGATGTCCTTTCCCTCGCATTGGTTCTACGCCGACCGCGTGAAATCCGCCCCCGACGTGCGCAACCGGAGTATTCTCGATTTGGACACGCCGGCGACCTGGATTGACACAAGCCACCTCGATGACGACTGTCACGAAGAGTTTGTCGGCGAAGGCTTTGGCCGTGTCAACAAAAAGGAGGCCGAACTCACGTTGCAGGCTGTCAAGGACTATGTGCGGCGTATCGGGCCGGACAGGATGCTCGACGAACGCATCGACTTCGGCATCATTTCCCCTTACAGGGCGCAAGTGCAATATTTGCGCCGCTTGATTCGGCAAGACTCCGACTTGCGCCCGTTCCGTGCAGCCATGACGGTGAACACGGTCGACGGTTTCCAAGGTCAGGAAAGGGACGTGATTGTCATCAGTCTGGTCCGGGCCAACGAACAAGGGCAAATAGGTTTCCTGTCCGACTTGCGGCGCATGAACGTAGCCATGACGCGGGCACGCATGAAGCTCATCATCTTAGGGCATGTCGACACGCTCTGCCGCCATGCCTTCTACCGTTCGCTGCATGCCTACATCGA
>CAZYHW010000048.1:0-12372 GCA_964647405.1 uncultured Prevotellamassilia sp. | reverse complement strand
ATATATGCACATAAAACTATCTGTATCATGAGTAAACATTACTACTTGGTTAGCGTTCTCCTCGCGGCCTGCGCCTGCGTCGTCACGCCGACCCGCGCCGACCGCGTCGCGGACGATTTCGAGCGACGTAAGACCGAAATGGGAGCAAACGGCTTTTTCGCCGTATTCGACGGCGACCTGTCATCCGAGGAACGGGAGGCGTTGCAATTCCTGTACGCCTACATGCCCCTTCCCGACCTGACGGACTACACGGGCGACTTCTACCGCGCCAATGTCGACGTGTCGCTGCGTGCGCGGGAGGAGATGCCGTGGGGAAAGAGCGTACCTGAAAGGGAGTTCCGCCATTTTGTGCTCCCCATCCGTGTGAACAACGAGGCACTTGATAGCAGCCGCATCGTCTTCTACGACATGCTGAAAGAACGGGTGCGCCACCTGTCGATGGCCGAGGCCGTGCTCGAAGTCAACCATTGGTGCCACGAACATGTGACCTACCGTCCGTCGGATGCGCGTACCAGTCCGCCGCTGTCCACCCTGCGAACCTCATTCGGGCGGTGCGGCGAGGAGTCCACGTTCACGGTGGCCGCCCTGCGGGCTGTCGGCATCCCGGCACGCCAGGTCTACACCCCGCGGTGGGCGCACACCGACGACAATCACGCATGGGTCGAGGCGTGGGTCGACGGGCAGTGGCATTTCCTCGGAGCCTGCGAACCGGAACCCGTGCTCGACCTCGGGTGGTTCAATGCGCCGGCCTCGCGCGGCATGTTGATGCACACGAATGTCTTCGGCCACTATGACGGCCCGGAGGACGTAGTGAACGAAACACCTTGTTACACGGAAATCAACGTGACTTCCCATTATGCTCCCACGAGCAGCCTCGTAGTGCGCACGGTCACTGCCTCGGGCGAGATTGTCCCCGCCTCCGTGGAATTTAAGCTGTACAACTATGCCGAGTACTACACCGTGGCGCGGACACAAAGCGACAGTCAGGGACTTGCCCGACTGACAGCGGGACGGGGCGACCTGATTGTGTGGGCTTCGGACGGCGAGGCGTGGGGATGGGCCAAGTGCAGCGTCGGCCAGGGCGACACCGTGACCATCCGCCTCGACAAGACATCTTCGTACAGTGGCGTGACGGAATGGGACATCCACCCACCCGTACAGGGTGACAACCTCCCCGAAGTGACGGAGGAGCAGGCCGCGCACAACCGGCAGCGGCTGGCCTATGAGGATTCACTGAGAAACGACTACATGGCACGGACTTTCCTGTCCGATGAGGAGGCCGCGCATTTGTCGGCCACCCTGCCGACGGATTTGTCGGCACTCCCGCGACTGCTGTCCGAGGCTTACGGCAATGTGGAGACGCTCCGCCGTTTCGTCGACGGCGTTCCGGCCGACCAGCGAGGCCGGGCGATTGCCCTGCTCAGCGTGATTTCCGCCAAGGATCGCCGGGACATCACGGCAGAAATACTTGAGGACAACTTCCGCAATACGCCCGCCGGCGAGGGGCCGCTCTATGATGCCTACGTGCTCAATCCCCGCGTGTCCGTCGAGCCGTTGACGCCCTACAAGGCTTACTTTGCGAAAGCCATCCCGGCGGAGGAGCAGGAGGCATACCGCAACCATCCGGAACAATGGGCGGAGTGGTGCCGCCAGAACATACGGGTGGACAGGACTTGGAATCCACTTTCCTTGTGCCAGTCGCCGGCGGCAGTATGGGAAACACGTCAGACGGATGCGCGGTCGCGCGACATCTTCTTCGTGGCGGCGGCCAGGTCGATGGGCATACCGGCACGCATCGACCCGGTAAACGGCCGGACGCAATATGCCGCCGCGGACGGCGTTTGGCATGACGCTGGGCTGACCGCCTCCGACGGGACAGGCAAAAGCGGGGACGGCTGGCTGGTATGCAGCTTTGAACCGACCGCCCACGTCGACGACCCGAAATACTACACCCACTTCACCTTGTCGAAGATAGAGCAAGGGAGCCCGCGCCTGCTGAACTACCCGGAAGAGGCTACGTGGTCGGGCATCCTGAAAGACGGCGCAGAAGTCGAGGCGGGGCAATACGTCATGACGACAGGCACACGCATGGCCGACGGAAGCGTACTGGCAAGGTCGACCGTATTCTCTGTCGAAGCGGGCGACACGACGCGCCTGCCGCTCGTGATGAGGGAAAGCGACGACGGCGTACAGGTGATTGGCTCGTTCAACTCGGAGAATCTCTATTACGACATCAAGGAAGGCCGGGAGAAGTCATTGCTCTCGACAACGGGGCGGGGGTATTTCGTGGTTGGCCTGATCACGCCTAACCAAGAGCCGACGAACCACGCCCTGCGCGACATGGCCGCCGTGGCCGACGGGCTCAAAGCGTGGGGACGCAGCCTCGTCCTGCTCTTCGACGACGAAAGCGAAGCCGCCCGCTTCAAGGCCGAGGACTTCGACCTGCCGGACAACGTGGTCTACGGTATCGACAAAACGGGAGCCATCGCGAATGAAATCAAGGAGAACATGAAACTGACGAACACCACACGACCGGTGTTTATCATTGCCGACACGTTCAACAGGGTCGTTTTCGTGTCCCAAGGCTACACCATCGGATTGGGCGAACAGCTGATGAAAGTCATCCGTCAGCTCTGAAACGCTATCCGTCAGGGCTGCGCTTCATCCGGTCGATAGATCCGGTGGCAGTCCAGTAAGAACCCGCGGGCGGCAAGGTAGAATAAGCCCTACCCTGCCGCCCGTTCCTTTTTCCCACCCCAAAACTGTACACCCGCACCACGGAATCGCTTTCCCGCTTTTGCACCGCGAGAGAACGCATCCGGCTGGCAGGTCAATACGAACAGCCGGATAGATGCAACAAGTCGGCTGATAGTCGTGACAAGTCGGCTGACAGTTCTTCGCACGACCCGTACATAAGATTCTACGGCCTGTGCAGGATTCCGACAGAGCCCAACCTGAAGATTCACTCCCGGAATTGTTCATACGGAAGGATGACCGATAAAACCAACTGTCTGTCAGAACCTTTTATGGAACTGCTTCCTGCATGACGGACAGTTTTAAGCATCCATTCGGATTCCTGTTCGTTTGTTTCTTTCCGCACGAAACACATTTTTTCTCCCAATCGTTTGGACTTTACACGGATTGTCGTATCTTTGCACCGCGTTTTAGAGAAAACGGGAAGGAAGTTTGGGTGAGTGGCTTAAACCAGCAGTTTGCTAAACTGCCGTGCGAGTAATCGTACCAGGAGTTCGAATCTCCTAGCTTCCGCGACAATGGCGCCTTCATCTAACGGTTAGGATACATGCCTCTCACGCATGGCATACGGGTTCGATTCCCGTAGGCGCTACTTCAAAAGCTCTGGTTTCCTATTCGGAAACCAGAGCTTTTCGTATCTGGGAACGTTCTCCGCGAAAGCCTTTTGTCCTTTTCCTGCATCACAGTCATCGCCACTTGCACGCCGATTCCTGCACGCATTTAAGTGCATCAATCGACTTGGCGGCTTTCACGAAAACGTTGCGGTGTTATTATGCGTTAGCCTCGGCTAACGCATCGAATCAGGAGTAAGGAACGGAACGGGGGATTCCTGCCTGCAAGATGTGAGGCTGTCTGATTCCGTCTGCAATTAAGCGATTCCCAACTTCCGGCGGGCTTCCTCGACATATTTGTCGACGGGAACATCGGGAAAGATGGAGTTAAAGATCATGTAGGCAATATCCGGAGTTTCACTGCAAGCCCTTTGCAGATAATCAAGATACTCCCCGTTATGCCCGTTGTGGTAGCAGACATACGCCGCATGGGCAAAGAAACCTTCCTTGCGGGCATCAGGATCATCCTTCAACTCTGCCAGCAAGTCGTAAGCCAGCGTCTGATAACCATAGTCGACAAGTATGAGCAACAGATGCAGGCGCATTCGCACGCCCTGCCCTTTGTCTTCATACAATGCCTGCATGATACGAAGCGCTTCGGTGTCCTGTCCCGCTTCAAAGGCGTTTTCCACCTGTTGCAAGCGGAGCATGGAATCGTCAGCCCCCAGACGGACGGCTTGTTCCATGCAGGAAGAAGCCTCATCCTTCTCACCCATACGCAGATATGCCTGAGACATATAGAAAAATATATTTTTCAGATAGTCCGTGGCACTGGACGGGCAGAGGCTTCCGGCTTTCTTCAACCGCGCCAAGGCCTCCTCGGCTTTCCCAAGGGAGAGCAGGCAGATGCCGTCGAGCAGATAGATTTCCACCTCGCCGTCGCGGACTTTCAGGTAGGCTGTGACGACATCATGGGCGGCGGCATACTCGTGCAATTTGTACAGGCTCTTGGCCTTGATGCTCAATGACATGGCATCATCGGGCGAGACGGCCAACGCATAGTCGCAACTGTCGACAGACTTCCTGTAATCGCCCACCGCATATTGTGCATCCGCCAACAGTCCCCAGCAAGCCACATCGTACGGGTCGAGATCCAGGCACTTGTTGGCCGCCGCAATGCTGTCGGGGAAGCGTTTCAACTGGAAGAAACACAGGGAACGCAGATAGTGGAAGTAGGACAAGTCGGAAGCCTCGCCGCCCAGGCGATCCAGCCAGGACGATGCGCGTTCGGGTTGCTCATAGTCCAACAACAGGGCGGCGACATCGAGCACGTCGTCTACATAGTCCTGCTGCCCGTCGTCGGGAAAACTGGCATTGAGATAACTATCCGCCTTTTCAAACTCGAAGTTATACAGAAGTATCTCACCATGCAGGAGTTTGACACTGTAATCCTCTCTGTCCGTGATGCCTTGCTCGACGGACAGAGCCTGTTCTATGTTGCCCTCGTCGATGTATTTCTTCGCCAACAATACGAGCAGGCGGGTATGGCGGGGATGCAACGTCAACGCATACGCGATGCACTGGTCCGAATCGTCCAGCCGTTCTTGCGACAAGTAGTATTCCGCAATGTCGGCAAAGTCTTCCGCGTCGAGATAGACGGACTGTCCGGCAGCATGAGCCTTTTCGTATCGTTGCAAGATACGTTGGAATTCCGGTTCTTTATAATAAGACGTATTGCTCATCCTTTATCTTCCTACAACTACCCTACACGGCACGTCACTTGCCGTTTTTGCGATTTCCCCAGGTGTCTTTCAGGTTTACCGTCCGGTTGTAAATCAGATGGTCGGGTGTCGAGTGCGTGTCGGCAATGAAGTAGCCGATGCGTTGGAACTGCAAATAAGTCCCGGCGGGCAACGTGGCCGCATAGTCCTCTATGTAGCATTCATCCAGCACGGTCAGCGATTCCGGATTGAGCAGTTCGCGGAAATCACGTTCGTCGGCCGAAGGATTCTCGACGGTGAACAGGCGGTCGTAGAGCCTGACCTCCGCTTTCCGGCAGTGCGCCGCGCTCACCCAGTGCAGCGTGCCTTTCACTTTCCGGTTAGCCCCTGCCGCGCCGCTCCGGCTTTCCGGATCGTACTCGCAATACACTTCCTCCACCTCGCCTTTCTCGTTCTTCTTGCACCCTGTGCACTTGACGATATAGGCACTCTTCAAACGCACCTCCTTACCCGGCACCATACGGAAGAAGTTCTTGGGCGCTTCTTCCATAAAGTCGTCGCGCTCAATCCAGAGTTCGCGGCTGAACGTGATAGTATGCGTGCCGTCGGCTTCGTTTTCCGGATTGTTGATGGCCTCCATCTCCTCGCTCATCCCCTCCGGATAGTTGGTCACTATGAGCTTGACGGGATGCAACACGGCTGACACACGGATAGCCCTGGCGTTCAGGTCTTCGCGGGCGGCGGCTTCGAGCATGGCGTAGTCGTTCAGGGCATCGAACTTGGTGTAACCAATCATGTCGATAAACTTACGGACAGCTTCGGGAGAGTAGCCCCTCCGCCGGAGCCCGCACACCGTCGGCATACGGGGGTCGTCCCAACCGTCGACCAGGCCTTCCTTGACCAAGGCGAGCAGTTTGCGCTTGCTCATCACCGTATAAGTCAGGTTCAGGCGGTTGAACTCGTATTGGCGCGGGCGATGGTCGTCCAAGTCCTTCCCCTCTTTCAGTTCATCGATGAAGTAATCGTACAACGGCCTGTGCGGGATGAATTCCAAGGTGCAAATCGAGTGGGTCACACCTTCGAAGTAGTCGCTCTGACCGTGCGCGAAGTCATACATGGGATAGGCTTTCCACCGCGCACCGGTACGATGGTGCTCCTTATTTATAATACGGTATATGACCGGGTCGCGGAAGTGCATGTTCGGACTGGCCATGTCTATTTTCGCCCGCAGCACCATGACACCCTCGGGTATTTCGCCGGTGTTCATCTTCTCAAACAGGGCGAGGCTCTCGGCGACAGGACGGTTCCGGTAAGGACTTTCCGTGCCCGGCTGCGTGGGTGTTCCTTTCTGTGCGGCTATCTGTTCGCTCGTCTGCTCGTCCACATAGGCCTTCCCCTCCTTGATGAGGCGCACGGCAAAGTCCCACAGCTGCTGGAAATAGTCGGACGCGTAATACACGTTGCCCCAGTGGAATCCCAACCACTCGATGTCTTTCATGATGGCCTCGACATATTCCGTATCCTCCTTTTGGGGATTCGTGTCGTCGAACCGCAGGTTGCAGACTCCACCATATTTCTGGGCTATCCCGAAATCCATGCAAATGGCCTTGGCATGGCCGATGTGCAGATAACCGTTCGGCTCGGGCGGAAACCGGGTTTGCAGGCGACCGTCGTTCTTCCCTGCGTTGAGATCCGCTTCCACAATTTGCTCTATGAAGTTCAAACCCTTTTTGTCCTTGGCTTCCGGGGTCGTGTTGTTTTCCATTTTTTACGCTCTTTCTGATTGAAGTTGTAAAAGTACGCAATCTTTTTCGTTTCTCGCCTTTCTGTGGGCATATTCTGTCGTGCCGTGTCGATTTGCACCATACGAAATTGCGGGTCTCGTTTCACAACGAAACCCGCAAAGAGTTCTTATAGGTATTAGTGTCTTTAAGGTAAAAAGATTGTATTTAGGATAACTGTTGCAAAGGTGAGCTTTTCAACATGAATAGCCAAATTATAAAACATGTCGTACAACACTTTTTTGCAAAAAGGCTCTTTTTTATAACCTATCGGGCACGAACGGAAGATTGCAACCGTCCCCATCCGCCCCGGCATACCCTTTCATCCCGTGCGGGGTGTGACGGGTACACCGGAAAGGCTTGTCTTCCGGAAAGCAGGGCAAAGGCTTTCCTCTTATCCGGCACTCCATAAAACAACCGTATCGACAGGATTTCTCCATTGATATAGGCGGGGAATCCTGTCGGTACAGACTGAAATAACAAGTCGGCTGACAGAAGCGACAAGTCGGCTGTTCGTCGTGACAAGTCGGCGACTTGTTTTACGATTCCTCCTGGATGAAATTTGTACGGAGGCGGGGCTCATATTCCGGCTGGCTAATACCGTGCTCTTTGCCTGCCTTTATGCAACGAAGCAGCCAAGCCATGTTTTCGCCAAGCGCACGCATGGTCTGCAACCCCTCTTCATCCTTCCGAACTTCGTCGGGAATATTTCCGTGTACGGAATTCCAGTATTGGGAAGATACGACAGGCATGTTGCAAATGGTAAAGAACTGGTTGAGCTGCTCGAAAGTGGCGGATGCTCCGCCACGGCGGCAGGATACGACCGAAGCCCCAAGTTTCCCGGCCATATCGGCTCCCTTGCAATAGAACAGACGTTGGCAGAAGGAGACGATCTGTCCCGTAGGCTGGCTGTAATATACGGGCGAACCGAGTACGATTCCATCAAACTCTTGGAGACGTTCCTGAATATCCCGGACAACGTCGTCGCGGAAGCAATGGCCGGTCTTGAAACAGTCCTTGCAGGCAATGCAACCGGCGACAGGCTTCGTCCCGAGGTAGAGCAGCTCCGTGTCGATGCCGTGCTTGTTTAATACGTTTTCCACTTCGTGGAGAGCCGTATAGGTGCAGCCTTCCTTATGGGGGCTGCCGTTTACCAATAATACTTTCATCGTTATGTCTGTTGATTACAAGTAGAAAAACATTCGTGGGTATAGTCCTTGTCCGTCCTTAATCTTTATGGTGCAAGTCCGTGGTCGCCCATGTCTTTGTGGCCAGGTCGAACTCGTCTCTCACGCCTCCTCGACGAATACGAAGCGGGGAGGAAACGGTGGTAATTCCTAAACGTTCCCTCCCCGCCGTATCAGGAGAATGTTCAGACGCGCTCAATGTAGGCGATGACGTCGCCCTTGTTGACGCGTGCGCCCTGCTTGGCGTTGATTTCTACGAGCTTGCCGCCAAGGGCAGCGGGCATTTCGAGGATTTGACCGTGCGTGTTCTCGATGTAACAGAAGAGGTCGCCTTCCTTGTACTGCTGTCCGATGAACGGCTCGATAGCCTTGACGCACTCGCCGTCGCCACCGATTTCCCAGAGCACCGTCCCGCTCTCGCGAGCCACGATGGGGTCGGCCTTGGCGTGCTTCAAGGCGATAGCCTCTTCGGCCGTCATGCCCTTGGCCGCCGACTTGTCCTTCGCAGCTTGCAGATCGGCGAGGAAACGTTTCTTTGCGACACCACTCTTGTAGTCACGGTACTGCTTCTCGTGCATGGCGAATTCGTAGAGTTCCTCTTGGTCGGGTCCTTCGTCCCATCCGTTCTCCGCCATCTCCTTGCGGAAGCGGTCGAGGTCGTCGGGATAGTTTTCCTGCGGGTCTTTGTCGGTGAATTCGTAGCCTTTCGACTTGGCCAGCTCGACGAGTTCGGGTGCGACGGGGCCGGGCAGTCTTCCGCTCTTGCCGAGAATCATGCCCCACATGTTGTCGTCCATCATCGTGAAGCGCGGTTCGCCCTTTTCGAGGGTGAGCAGGTTCATCAGGGCTATGTTCTTGACATACTGACTGAACGGCGTGACGAGAGGAGGGAAGCCCACCTTGGGCCATACGTAGGCCACCTCGTTGAAGAGACGCACGAGGAGTTCATCCTCAGAGTAGGGCTTTTCCCCTTTCGACGTGCGAATCATGTTGATTCCCGACATGACACCTTTCAGGTCGGCCATCATCGAACCCATCATGCCGCCCGGCAGTCCGCAGCCCAGGAGGAGCGAGCTCATCAGCTTGTTGCCCGAATCCATGAAGTAGCCGAGGAAGTCGTCGATGAACTCCTGCGTCAGCGAGCGGGCTTCCATGTATGCCTCCATGTCGATTTCGGGCACGTCGAAGCCGTAATGTTTCAACATGCTCTGCACCGAGATGACATCCGCGTGCCCTTTGCCCCACGAGAGCGGCTCGATGGCCGTGTCGATGATGTCGCAACCGTTCTTGCACACCTCGAGAATCGAAGCCATCACCAGACCCGGGCCGTTGTGTCCGTGGTACTGGACAATCACGTCGGGGTGCTTGGCCTTGATCATGCCGCAAAGTTTACCGAGGAGGGCGGGCTGCCCGATACCGGCCATGTCTTTGAGGCAAATCTCGGGCGCACCGGCCTCAATAAGCTGGTCGGCGATGTTACTGTAATACTCGGCCGTGTGTATGGGGGAGTTCGTGATGCAAAGGGTGGCCTGCGGCGTCATGCCGGCGTCGAGGGCGTAGTGAATGGAGGGTATGATGTTCCGCACATCGTTCAATCCGCAGAAAATGCGGGGGATGTCGACACCCTGGGCGTGCTTCACCTTATATTGGAGCCGCCTCACGTCTGCGGGGCAGGGGAACATGCGCAGGGCGTTCAGCCCGCGGTCGAGCATGTGTGTCTTGATGCCGACCTCGTTGAACGGTTTGGTGAAAGCACGGACGGCCTGGTTCGGATTCTCGCCATAGAGGAGGTTGACTTGTTCGAACGCTCCACCGTTTGTCTCCACACGGGAGAAGCATCCCATGCGGATAATGACGGGCGCGATGCGCTCCAGCTGGTCCTTGCGGGGCTGAAACTTGCCCGCCGACTGGAACATGTCGCGATAGACTAGGCTGAATTGGATTTTTCGCTTCATAATTATGTGACTCTTTTATTGCGTTAGGTTTCGCACAAACTTTGAGAAACCGCGCAAAGGTACTCATTTATTCTTATTATGCCGACAGAAAGCGGACAGAGTTGCGCACTGTCGTGAAAAAAGGGAGGGAAAGACGGAGCCGCACCACCCTCTCTCCGACCCGCCGGGACAAGTCGGGACTGCGGTCGGCGAGTGGTGCGGACAAGTCGCCGACTAAACACGACAAGTCGCCGGACAGGAAAATCTATCCGGCGACTTGTGCGATGCCATACGGCGATTCGTGCGGCCTACCAGCGTCCTTCGTGTATGTTTTGCCGGTCGTACTTCTGCTTGGGCGCAGGATCTTCTGCCGGATAGCCGATAGGTATCACGTTCAGGGGAATCACGTCGGGCGGGAGGTCGAGCAGGCGGCTCACGACGGCAACGCGGTCAGCATAGGGATAGACACCCGTCCACACCGCGCCGAGCCCCATGGCCTGGGCGGCGAGCAGGAGGTTCTCGGTGGCGGCGGAGCAGTCGAGCATCCACGACTGTTCCTCCGGGGCGACGTTCTTGGCCAGTTGCCCGCATATCACGACGGCCACGGGTGCGCCGCCCACCATACCGGCATAAGGGAGCTTGGCACCCATACTGTCGAGCAGGGCGGCATCGCGCACCACCACAAAGCGCCAGGGGCGACGGTCGACAGCCGATGGGGCGGCCATGGCGGCGCGCATGAGCGTGTCGAGCGTGCCCGGGGTCACTTCGCGTTGGGTATAGGCACGCACACTGCGCCGCGAGTGGATGTTGTCGAGCACGACGGCTAACGGGTCGGACGCAGGGGCTTGGCTCTGTTTCACCACGACGATAAGGGTCGCCAACAAGGCGAAAGCCAGCACGAAACTGACGATTTTGTATTTATTCATGACGATGAGGATTTGATGGTTCGGACAAATGGAGCAACTCGCCCAACGGACATAACGCTCGACACCACGGCGTGGGGACGAACACCGCCAACACGACGAATGCGACAGCCAGGACGAGGACGGCGGGAGCGGCACTCGCCACTGAAAAAGCCGAGAAAGGTTCGTAGTCGAGCAGCCATGCGCCATAGCCCAGCCACATGGCCAGCAAGAGAGCCAGCAGGACGCACGTCCTCAACCGTCCCATCCACCGCGTCGCCCGGGCGGAAAGTCTGAATTTGGGAGTGGGCAGGCGGTAGGCCAATGCCTGCAAACTGCCGTAGGGACAGACCCATCGGCAATAGTGGCGACGGCGACCCAAGAGGGGGAGCAGCACGGCCACAAGGCACATCAGTATGGTCGGGAGCGACGCTACGAAGTTCCATCCGTCCGTTACCCAGCCGCGCAGGAGGGAGACAGAGAGGAACTGACCGCACCAGAAGCCGGTGACGACGACATTGAGCACCAACACGGCCAGTCGCCACCAACGAGTCCTGCGACGGAAGAACGCTCCAGCCACCCCGGCGGCCATGACCAGGACGACGGCACACGTCTTCCCCCACCCGACGGCTGGCGACGGCTTCTCCGCACGCACGGCGTCGGAATAGGCGGCAAGGGCAGCCTGCACGTTGGCCGTCAGGGCATTGCTCGTAGCCGTGGCTCCGCTGACAGCATCGACACTGACACTTCCCGCCTCGGCAACATCGGCATCTATCCAGCGCGACAATATCCCCCCTTGGATGGCGCGGTCGAGGCGATCCACCGACTCGTTGTTCAGGCAAGGCACGACGGCGCGGACACGCCCCTGGCCGTCCACATGCACCCACACGGAGGTCGGCCCGGCGAAACCCTTGACCTCGCCCGCATACGGTTGTGAACAGATGAGCATCCCGACGGGCTCGCCGCGCCGTGTGAACAGCCGCCACTGGCCACGGCCGGCCTCCTCGGTGCGCAGGCGGTTAATACCTAACTCTTTCCGGACACGGAGGGAGGGGAACAGTTCACTGTTGGACTTCTCCTCCACCGGGATGAAAACACGTCCGAGCAATTTACCGGAATAGACAGCCGTTCCAGCCAGCATGAGAAACACGACCAACAGCGACAACAGTCCGTCGCCCCACTGGAACAGCCTGACACGTACTTCTTTTATCATAGCCGCAAATATACACGAAGAAAGCGGACAGGCCAAAAGACCCATCCGCTTTCTTCAACATGGGATGCCGTTCCCCGGCACAGGCCTCGACGACACATCGGCCGCCGGATGGCTGGCGGGAAAGGCTTAATACTTGATATCGCGCTTTACGATAGCCCTCACGCCCACGAAGAGGATGCAGGCTATCACCACACAAGAAGCCACAAAAACGAACTTCTCCATTTTCTTCTACTCTTTCATAACGACCGGCTCACCGGCCGGGCTTTCTCAAAAAACGGCGGCAAAGATACGAAAGCGCGAAAGAAAAATTATGTTTTACAACACAAAAA
>CAZYHW010000047.1:14173-16578 GCA_964647405.1 uncultured Prevotellamassilia sp. | reverse complement strand
AAGAGGCTCGCCCACGGGAGCGGCGGACGAGAGCCTACGGGCGGGACGGGACAAGTTTCCCCACGCCACGCCCTCCCCGTTCGCCGTTTTTCATTAGCTTTGCAAAAACACAACTGGGGAAACGCACATGAAACGTCTTACTTTCCTATTATCGCTCGCCCTGCTCGCCGGAAACGCCGGGCGGGCGGAGACACCGGAAAAGCGGGGAATCGCGACCATCAACCGGGCGACAGCCGAAGCTCACGTGGGATTCCTGGCCAGTGACGAACTGGAAGGCCGCGAAGCCGGTTGCCGGGGCGGCATCATCGCCGGGAATTACATCGTGTCGGCACTGAAATCGATGGGTTTGGCTCCCCTCGGCACGGACTATGCCCACCCGTTCGAGGCCTGCCACGCCGAGCGGCAGGTGAAGGGCGCGAAGTGGCAGGTGCATCCCGACTCCATCGCGCAGCTCAAAGGGACGGTGCACCAGCGGCTCGAAATGAACAACATCCTGGCCGCCATCGAGGGCAAGAACCCGGACGAAATCGTCATCATCGGCGCGCACTACGACCATATCGGCTACGACCCGATGCTGGACGGCGACAAGATTTACAACGGTGCCGACGACAACGCGTCGGGCGTATCGGCGGTGTTGCAGATAGCCCGCGCGTTCGTGGCCACGGGGGTGCAGCCGGAACGGACGGTGGTCTTCGCCTTCTGGGACGGCGAGGAGAAAGGGCTGCTCGGCTCGCGCGCCTTCGCGCAGTCGTTCCCCGACATCGGGAAGGTGAAGGGCTACCTGAACTTCGACATGATAGGCCGGAACAACGACGAGGCGCGCCCGCAGCACGTCGTCTACTTCTACACGGAAGCCCACCCCGTCTTCGCCGACTGGCTGAAAGCGGCCATTGAGGAGTATGGCCTCGGGCTGGAACCGGACTACCGCCCTTGGGACCGCCCGGTCGGCGGGAGCGACAACGGGACGTTCGCGCTCCTGGACATACCCATCATCTGGTATCACACCGACGGGCATCCCGACTACCACCAGCCGGGCGACCATGCCTGCAAGATAAACTGGGAAAAGCTGGTCGACATCACCAAATCGGCGTTCCTCAACCTCTGGAAGCTGGCCAACGAGGACAGTTTCTGACAGGCACGACCCGCGATGCCGACCCACGGGAAACGAAAAGGGGCGCGGCGTGACCCTGATGGCCTGCGCCGCGCCCCTTGTATGGCGGTTGCCGGATGAAACCGGCGATTATTCTGCAACGACTTCGAAAGGAATTTCCACGGAAACCTCCTTATGCAACTTGACCGTTGCGGTGTAGTTCCCTACTTCCTTTACGTCCTTCACCACGATGCTCTTGCGGTCGATTTCGATGCCCTGCTTTTTGAGCTCGTCGGCGATGTGCAGACTGTTCACAGAGCCATAGATCGTACCGGTTGCGCTGACTTTCGTGGCTATCTTTATTGCTTCGATGTTCGACAGGCGTTCTGCCATGGCCAAAGCCTCGTTCTTGATTCTTTCCAGCTTGTGTGCGCGCTGTTTGAGGGTTTCGGCCAGGTTCTTGCGAGCCGACGGCGTAGCCAGGATGGCCTTGCCGGTAGGAATCAAGTAATTGCGGCCATAACCAGGCTTTACTTCAACGATTTCGTCCTTGTAGCCAAGACCTACGACATCCTCTTTCAAGATAATTTCCATACTTGTTCCTCCTCTTTTTACTTCATCAAATCCGTTACGAAAGGCAGCAAGGCCAAATGACGGGCGCGCTTAACGGCCTGGGCCACGCGACGCTGGTATTTCAAAGACGTCCCGGTGATGCGGCGGGGCAGAATCTTGCCCTGCTCGTTCAAGAACTTTTTAAGGAACTCGGGATCTTTGTAGTCGATATACTTGATACCGCTCTTCTTGAAGCGGCAGTATTTTTTCTTCTTGATGTCTACCGACGGGGGGGTAAGGTATCTGATTTCTGATTGCTGTGCCATGATTTTAATCCTCCTTGTTTGCTTTTTTGTTACGACGCTTCTCTGCATACTGGATGGCGTATTTCTCCATCTTGACGGTGAGGAAGCGGATTACTCTTTCGTCACGCTGGAAAGCGATTTCGAGTTTGCGGAGCACGGTCGGCTCGGCCTTGTACTCAAAGAGCTGGTAGAAACCCGTGGATTTCTTCTGGATGGGATAGGCAAGCTTTTTCATGCCCCAACTCTCTTCATTGATTATCTCAGCGCCCTCTGCGGTGAGAAAACCTTTGAACTTTTCAACCGTTTCCTTCATCTGTGGTTCAGACAAAACGGGAGTTAAGATGAAAACGGTTTCGTACTGGTTCATCATAAGAACGACTTGGTTAATTTGAACGTTGATTGCAAAATTGCGCGGCAAAGTTACGGAAATAATCCGAACGGAAAAAGTTTTTCGCCCG
>CAZYHW010000047.1:0-14073 GCA_964647405.1 uncultured Prevotellamassilia sp. | reverse complement strand
CCCGCCGCAGCGGACAGCCGACCCGCCGCACCGGGAAACAAAGACCGGCGGGAACACTCCCGCCATCACAGACACCGCCCGCCCTGCCGGCTGCGAACGATGGCCGACGGGGCGGGCGGAAAACTGTAACGGTCGCCCGGGGCGGGAGGGTCAGGCATCCCAACCCAGCGCGCTGGCACCGAGGACGGCGGCCTCGCTACCGTTAAGGCTCGACACGAGCAGCTTGGCCTTGCCCTTGAAGATGTTAAGGATATTCTCGTCGTATGCCTCGCGGAGGGGCTTCATCAGGTAGTCCCCCGCCTTGGTCAGGCCGCCGAAGAAGACGAAAGCCTCGGGCGTGTTGAACGCGGCGAAGTTGGCACACGCCGCACCGAGCACGCGCCCCGTGAAGTCGAATATCTGTTTGGCCAGCTCGTCGCCCGCCTCTGCCGCCTGGAACACGTTGAGCGAGGTAATCTTTTCCGGGTCGAGTTCGCGCAACAGGCTGGGCATGGGGCTCGAAGCCAGCATCTCGCGGGCGGTACGGGCTACTCCCGTGGCCGAGCAGTAGGTTTCGAGGCAGCCCTTGCGACCGCATCCGCAGGAACGGGCTTTCTCGCTGCGGTCGACGATGACATGGCCCAGCTCGCCGGCGAACCCGTCACTTCCGTAAACGACATTGCCGTCGACGACTATGCCGCTGCCCACGCCTGTCCCGAGGGTAATCATGATGAAGTTCTTCATCCCGCGCGCCACGCCGTAGGTCATCTCGCCCATGGCGGCGGCATTGGCGTCGTTGGTGACCTTCACGGGAATGCCAAGAGCCTCCTGGAAGAGCTTGGCAATCGGCACGATGCCCTCCCATACGAGGTTGGCGGCATACTCGATATTGCCGGTGTAATAGTTGCCGTTCGGCGCGCCGATGCCCATGCCTTTGATTTTCTCAATGCCCCCGACCACGTCGAGAGCGGGCATCAAGGCATCCACGGAAGCCTTCACGTAGTCATGGATGTCGGGATAGCCTTTCGTCTCGATGACGGTCTGCACCTTGATGGTGCCACGCTGGTCCACAATACCGAAGACGGAGTTCGTCCCGCCCATGTCCAAGCCGATAACATACGGTTTTTCTACTGTTTCCATAATAATAGTTTTTCGTTTCCTATTGGTTAGAATCTTTCATGGTGCCACAAATTTAGGTGATTCCACCGAAAGTAAGGGGCGACGGCGCGCAAAAGTTGGGCTATCCGCACGTTTTTCAACTTATTAGCTTACATTTCCAGTTTTTTCGGCCTCCACGGGGGAGCCGCGACCGGAACAATGCGGCACGGCAGGCGGGCGAATCCGCAGGCCGGGGAGGGACTTCCGCCCTGCGCCCGCCGCGGGGATGCGGAGGCCGGGAGCAGTCCGCCCGAACCCGGGCTCCGTCCCGACGGTTAGCCGACCCGTCACGGCGTAGTCGCCGGATAGTTTTTCCTATCCGGCTTTCAGGCGCGACGGGTCGGCTATTCGTTGGCGGAACCGGCGTGGCCGTTTCTTCCCCATCTGTTTCCCGTTGTCAAAAAAGGCAGCGCTTTTTTCCTCTCTTCATAAAAAAAACACAACTTTGCAGACGAAATGAATTTTTGGACAGTTTTTGAAGTCAGCACTTTCGAACTTGCCTTCAAAGGACTACTGGTAGGCATTCTGGCCTCCGCGCCAATGGGTCCCGTGGGCATTCTCTGCATCCAGCGCACCTTGCAGAAAGGGCGCATGTACGGTCTCGTGACGGGTGCGGGGGCGGCGCTGAGCGACATCATCTACGCCCTGATAACGGGACTGGGCATGTCGTACGTGATGGACTTCATCACCAACGAGCAAACCCTCTTCTGGCTCAAACTGGCAGGCAGCGTGATGCTGTTCATCTTCGGACTCTACATGTTCCGGACCGACCCCAGGAAGTGTTTCCGCCCCACCCCGAAGAAGAGGGGTACGTTGGCGCACAATTTCATCACCTCCTTCCTGCTCACGCTGTCCAACCCGCTGATCATCTTCCTGTTCACGGCTCTCTTCGCCCTGCTGACGTTCGTCGTGCCGAACCACCTCTTCGAGCAGTGCGTCGGCTACACGTCCATCGTCGTCGGGGCAATGGTCTGGTGGTTCTGCCTGACTTATGTCATCAACAAGATGCGCCACAGCTTCGGGCTTCGCGGCGTACTGGTGCTGAACCGCACGATAGGGGCAATCGTGCTCGTCGGCGCGTTCGCCTATGCCTTGATGACGCTCTTCCACCTCGACCTCTACTAAGGCCTCACGAAACGCCCCGCGGCGTGCCCGACCCGGCATCCGCCGCACACATTTCCTCCATAGAATAGAATCACGTTATGGTCATAGCCAACCGTCTCAAAGAAACCAACCGCGCGGAATACCTGCTGTACATGTGGCAGGTAGAGGACCTGCTGCGGGCCCACGGGTGCGACATGGACCGCCTCCGCAAAGGCTATCTGTCAAAATTCGACCTGCCCGAGGAGCAACGCAAGGAGATGGAACAGTGGTATGCCGACCTGTGCGAAATGATGCGCTCGGAGAACGTCATGGACGGAGGCCACCTGCAAATAAACAAGAATACACTGCAAAGCCTGACCGAGCTGCACGAAAAGCTGGTCGGCTCGCCCCATTTCCCCTACTACCGTGCCGCCTATTACAAGGTGCTGCCCTACATCGTGGAAATCCGCAGCAAGGGAGGCCACAAGGACGAGGGAGAACTGCAAACCTGCTTCGACGCGCTCTACGGCATCATGCTCCTGCGACTGCGCAAGCAACCCGTCAGCGCGGAGACGGAGGCCGCCGCCAAGGAGATGGCCGCCCTGCTCGGGCAACTCTCCGACTATTATTTCAAAGACCGGAACGAACCCATCGAATTCTAAGGAGACCACACAATAATATATGCTCAAAACACTCATCACCGGCTGCCAGGGACAGTTAGGCAGCGAATTGCAAGACATAGCCGACGACTACGACCCGCTCGAATTCCTTTTCACCGACTACGCAGAGCTGGACATCACCGACCGCAAGGCAGTACGCTCGTTCATCGAGGAACACGAGGTGGACTGCGTGGTCAACTGCGCGGCTTATACCGCAGTGGACAAGGCCGAAAGCGACCCGGAACGCTGTGACCTGCTCAACCACATCGCGCCCGGCTATCTGGCGGAAGCCATCGCCTCGCGCGGCGGCTCGATGATACACATCTCGACGGACTACGTCTTTGACGGCCAGGGCTTCATCCCCTACCGGGAGGACATGCCGACGGCTCCGAAGTCCGTCTACGGACACACGAAACTCGCCGGTGAGGAGGAAGTGGTGCGGAAATGCCCCGGAGCCATGGTCATCCGGACGGCGTGGCTGTATTCCTCATACGGAGGAAACTTCGTCAAGACGATGCTGCGCCTGGCCAAGGAACGCGATGAAATCGGTGTCGTGGCCGACCAAATCGGGTCGCCCACCTATGCCCGCGACCTGGCTCGTGCCATCTGCGAAATCCTCGTGCAGGGCATCGTCCCGGGCATCTACCACTTCACGAACGAAGGCGTTGCCTCGTGGTACGACTTCACGAAAACCATCTTCCGCCTCGAAGGCATCGATGACGACGACTGCCACGTCCGTCCGCTCCGCAGTGACGAGTATCCCTGTGCCGCACAACGCCCCCACTATTCCGTGCTCGACAAAAGCAAGATCAAGCATACCTACGGGCTCGACATCCGCTGGTGGGAGGATGCCCTGAAATCCTGTCTCAAAAAGTTATAACCCTGTTACGCCGCCCATCCGACATGAACGAAATAGAAAGACGACGCACCTTTGCCATCATCTCACACCCCGACGCGGGAAAAACGACGCTCACCGAGAAACTGCTGCTCTTCGGCGGACAGATACAAGTGGCGGGGGCTGTCAAGAGCAACAAGATAAAGAAGACGGCCACCAGCGACTGGATGGAAATCGAGAAACAGCGCGGAATCTCGGTCACGACGTCCGTCATGGAGTTCGACTACGGCGACTATAAGGTCAACATCCTCGACACGCCCGGCCACCAGGACTTCGCCGAAGACACCTTCCGCACCCTGACCGCCGTCGACAGCGTGATCATCGTCGTCGACGGGGCAAAAGGCGTCGAGGCACAGACGCGCAAGCTCATGACCGTATGCCGGATGCGCAAGACACCCGTCATCATTTTCGTCAACAAGATGGACCGCGAAGGGAAAGACCCTTTCGACCTCCTCGACGAGCTGGAACAGGAACTCCAAATCAGCGTCCGTCCGCTTTCGTGGCCCATCAACCAAGGGCAACGGTTCAAGGGAGTTTACAACATCTACGAACAAAAACTCGACCTCTTCGCCCCGGACAAACAAAAGGTGACGGAGAAAGTAGAGGTCGACATCCACAGCCAACAACTCGACGACCACGTAGGCGTGGCCGACGCGGAGAAACTGCGCGAAGACCTGGAACTGGTCTCCGGTGTCTATCCGGAGTTCCGCGTCGACGACTACCTCTCCGCCACCATAGCCCCGGTGTTCTTCGGGTCGGCCCTGAACAACTTCGGCGTTAAGGAACTGCTCGACTGTTTCGTCAAGATAGCTCCCTCCCCGCGCCCCACGCAGGCCGAAGAGCGCGTCGTGCGACCCGAAGAGGCCAAATTCACGGGCTTCGTCTTTAAGATTACGGCCAATATCGACCCCAATCACCGCTCCTGCACCGCTTTCTGCAAGGTGTGCAGCGGCCGTTTCGTCCGCAACGCTCCCTATTTGCACGTCCGGCAGGGCAAGACCGTCCGCTTCTCCTCTCCGACGCAGTTCATGGCTCAGCGGAAAAGCACCATCGACGAGGCGTGGCCCGGGGACATCGTCGGACTTCCCGACAACGGCATCTTCAAAATCGGGGACACCCTCACGGAAGGCGAACAGCTTCACTTCCGGGGGCTGCCCAGTTTCTCGCCGGAGATGTTCAAATATATTGAGAACGCCGACCCCATGAAAGCCAAGCAGCTCACCAAGGGAATCGAGCAACTCATGGACGAAGGTGTCGCGCAGCTGTTTGTCAACCAGTTCAACAACCGCAAAATCATCGGGACGGTGGGCCAGCTGCAATTCGAGGTCATCCAATACCGCTTGGAGAACGAATACAACGCCAAGTGCCGCTGGGAGCCGGTCAGCCTGTACAAGGCTTGCTGGATTGAGAGCGACGATGCCGCCCAGCTCGACGCTTTCAAGAAGAGGAAGTACCAATACATGGCCAAAGACCGCGAGGGACGCGACGTGTTCCTCGCCGACAGCAACTATGTGCTTCAAATGGCCCAGGCGGACTTTGAGCATATAAAATTCCACTTTACCAGTGAGTTCTGAACCTGACAGCGCCATGGACAGCAGCATGAGGGAAGACATCGCACGGGCGGTCGAAGTCCTGGAACGGGGTGGTGTCATCCTCTATCCCACCGACACCATCTGGGGGCTCGGCTGCGACGCGACGAACGAGGCCGCCGTCCGGCGTGTCTACGACATCAAGCACCGCGCAGATGCCAAGGCGTTCATCACGCTCGTCGACTCGGAGGACATGATAGCGCGATACGTCGGCGAAATCCCCGACATCGCACGCGAGCTCATGGCCCGCAGTTCCCGCCCGCTGACCCTCATCTACGAGAAAGCCCGCTTCCTGGCTCCGAACCTGCTGGCAGCGGACGGCAGTATTGCCATGCGCCTGACGCGCGAGGCGTTCAGCCACGCCCTGTGCGCCAGCTTCAAACGCCCCATCGTCTCCACGTCGGCCAATCGGAGCGGCGAGCCCTCCCCGGCCACTTTCGACGACATCCCCGAGGCCATCAGGCAAGCCGTCGACTACGTTTGCACCTCGCGACGCGACGACCACACCCCCGCCCAGCCGTCCACCATCATCAAGCTCGGAGGCGACGGAGGCTTCCAGATAATCCGGGAATAAGCATATGCCACGACCCCAGACAAGCACAGCCGACATGGTCGGCGCATGGACAGCACGCCACCTCACTCCCCGGCAGGTGGTGCTCGCCCTCAGTTTCCTGGTGGGCGTGGCTACGGCGTTGGCCGCTTTTGTCCTGAAATGGCTCATCCACGGGATAGAGCACCTGCTGACCAACAGCTTCGACGCCACGCAATCGAACTGGCTGTTCCTGATTTATCCGGTCATCGGCATTTTCCTGACGGCACTGTTCATTAAATATGTCGTGCGCGACGACATCGGGCACGGCGTGACGAAAATACTCTACGCCATCTCGCGCCGGCAGGGGAACATCCGCCGCCACAACTGCTGGTCGAGCGTCATCGCCTCGGCCTTGACCATCGGCTTCGGGGGCTCGGTCGGGGCGGAGTCGCCCATCGTGCTGACCGGCTCGGCCATCGGGTCGAACCTCGGGGGATTCTTCAAGCTCGACCACAAGACGCTGATGCTCCTCATCGGCTGCGGCGCGTCGGGAGCCATAGCGGGAATCTTCAAGGCTCCCATAGCCGGACTGGTCTTCACGCTCGAAGTGCTCATGATCGACCTGACGATGGCCTCGCTCCTGCCCTTGCTCATTTCCTGCGTCACGGCCACCTGCGTCACCTACACGCTCAGCGGCACGGGCGCGCTCTTCGCTTTCGAGCTGAACGCCCCTTTCTCCGTCGACCGCATCCCCACGTCCATCCTGCTGGGCATCTTCTGCGGACTGCTCGCCCTCTACTTCACACGGGCGATGAACGCCTTCGAGCAGGTGTTCGGACGGCTGAAAGGCTTGTACAAGCGGCTTGCCCTCGGCGGCACAGTGCTCGCACTGCTCATCTACCTCTTCCCGCCGCTCTATGGCGAGGGCTATACCACCATCACCATGCTGCTGGACGGGAGCGGCATGGAGGAGTGGGACAGGGTGATGAACAACTCCTTCTTCTACGGCCGTCCCGAGCTGTTGCTCCTCTACCTGGCCTTGATTATGGTTTTCAAGGTATTCGCCACGACAGCGACCAACGGGGGCGGCGGCTGCGGCGGTACGTTCGCCCCGAGCCTTTTCCTGGGATGCGTCGGGGGCTTCTTCTTCGCCCGCATCTGGAACCACTTCGGCCTGCTGGGCATCCATGTGCCCGAGACGAACTACGCGCTGCTCGGCATGGCGGGTCTGATGAGCGGCGTGTTCCACGCCCCGCTGACCGGCGTGTTCCTCATCGCCGAGCTGACCGGCGGCTACGACCTTTTCATCCCGCTCATCATCGTGTCCGTATCGGCCTACCTGACCATCAACATCTTCGAGCCGCACAGCATCTACGCCATGCGACTGGCCCGCACCGGCCAGTTGCTCACCCACCATAAGGACCACTCCGTCCTGACGCTGATGACGCTCGACTCCATCATCGACAAGACGACCCCGCGCATCGCGCCCGACATGCACCTCGGCCAAATCGTCGGTGTCATCGCCAACAACCCGTCCAACGTGTTCGCCGTCACCGACGGGAAGGGGACACTGCTCGGGGTCATACAGTTCAAGGACATCCGGATAATCGCATTCCGCCAGGAGCTCTACCGCCGCTACACGGCGCGGCAGCTCATGACCCCGCCGAAAGCCACGCTGGGGAGCAACGACTCCATGACAGCCGTCATGCATCTCTTCGAGACCACCCACGCCGACGTGCTCCCCGTGGCGGACGAACGGAACGTCTTTGTCGGCTTCGTCACCAGGGAACACCTGTACAGCTCCTACCGGAAGGTGCTCGTCGACTTCTCAGAAGAATAACCCCCGAAGACTTTATGAAAAAAGAAGAACTACGCATCGTGTTCATGGGCACGCCCGAGTTTGCCGTCGAGAGCCTGCGCGCCCTCGTCGAAGGCGGCTACAACGTCGTGGGTGTCGTCACCATGCCCGACAAGGCCGTCGGCCGCCATCAGAGCGAGCTGCGGCCCAGTCCGGTCAAGCGTTACGCCCTCGAAAAAGGCCTCCGCCTCCTGCAACCCGACCGCCTCAAAGACCCGGACTTCCTCGACGAGCTCCGGTCGCTGCGGGCCGACCTGCAAGTCGTCGTGGCGTTCCGCATGCTCCCCGAATGCGTGTGGGCGATGCCCCCGCTGGGGACGTTCAACCTCCATGCCTCCCTGCTCCCCCAATACCGGGGCGCGGCTCCCATCAACTGGGCCGTCATCCGCGGCGAGACCGAGACGGGGCTGACGACCTTCTTCCTCAAACACGACATCGACACGGGCGACGTCATCGCCCAGGTGCGCCTCCCGATAGCCGACACGGACACGGCAGGCGACGTCCACGACCGCCTCATGCTGCGGGGCGGGCAACTCGTGACCGAGACGGTGGACAAGATTCTCAACGGGACGGCCGTCTCCGTGCCGCAGGCCAGCCTGGAAGCCGGAAGCACGCTGCAAGCCGCCCCGAAGATATTCAAGGAAACCTGCCGCATCGACTGGACCGCCGGGGTGAAGGCCGTCTACGACTTCATCCGCGGACTGGCTCCCTACCCCACGGCATGGACGGAGCTGCATTTCGGCGGCGAAACGGCGGTCATGAAAATCTATGCCGCCGAGAAACTGTTTTGCCAGCCGTCGGCCGCACCCGGCGAGGTGGAGAGCGACGGCCAGAACTGTTTCAAGATAGCCTCAACGGACGGCTACCTGTCCATTCGGGAAGTCCAGCTGGCCGGAAAGCGGCGGATGCCCGTCGCGGACTTCCTCAGGGGATTCCACCACGCCCACGACTGCCGCGCCGTGTGAGGCGGCCACGACGGGTCGCCGACCCGTCGCGACTATCCGGCGACTAATTAAAACGGGACGGCTGACAGTTTTTTCTGTCAGCCGTCCCGTTTTTCATGCCGTGCCGCCGGACTTCGCCCGAAGCCTCAGCGGGCGGTCACATGGAAGCATCCTTGCTTCACCTCATACTTCACATAGCACGTTCCCAGGCGCCGCTGGTCGTAAAGCACCTCCGAGAGCACCCATTTCAGCGTGTCGTTCCGCACCTGGCGGCGCGGCGAGCCGTCGGGGTCTTCCACGGTGACGTAGCGGTTATAACTGATGTCGAAGGTCGTCCCATAGCGGTGGCAACTCTGGTCAGAGGCGTTCGCGTTGGAGCGACGCAGACGCGCCACGTCGTTTTCCGTCCGCAGCACCGACGTGACGATGAGTTTGTGGAACGGGATGCCCTTCGAGGACAGGGAGTCGAGGAACGCGCGGGAGATGTGCGTCAGCAGGTTGGCCGCGCGCGGAACGAGGTAAGGAATGGAATGCGACAAGGGCTGTACATGGAAAAAAGGGTTGTCGCCCACATAGACCAGCCCCTCCTTGTTCTGGCTGGCCTCCTCCCTATCCTTTACCGGCGGAACGCCGAGCCGCTGCGCCGTGGCCAGCTGCACATCGTTCAGGTCGGGAAAGCAGTTGCGGAAGCTCGGCACGCTCTTCACGCGGTTGCGCACCGGCTGGCCGTCGTCCGTCACCAGCCTGACGGGATTGCGCCGCGCCATGACCAGGGTGTCGTTGGCTGCCGCCCGCAGGCCGATGCTGTCCGCGGCGACGGCGGCCACCTGCTGCGGCTCGTCCGTCACGACCGGGCTGTCGCCGCGAACCCATTTCACGACGGCCAACACCGCCACTATTGCGGCATACGCGAATAAGAAATGCTTTTTCCCGAAAGAGAAACGTAGCCTCATGCCTTTCCAATCTTACGTCCCGCAAAAGTAGTCAAAAAACAAGGTTCTTTTTTCAGAGGGATTGCCTAAATTTGCAGGAAAATAAAAAAATTGATAGACAAACACTTCATACTCGAAGAGGCCGATCCACGACTTTTTTTCGGCGCGGGTAACGCCAACCTGCGCATGCTCCGCGCCCTCAACCCGAAGCTGCGCATCACGGCGCGCGACAACGTCGTGCGGACGGTGGGCGACGAGGAAGACATCGACGACTTCGCCCACCTCTTCGCCTCGCTCGAACAGCATTGTGCGCAATACAACTCGCTGACAGAGGAGGACATTCTCCACATCGTGCGGGGGAACCGCCCCGTCGGCGAACAGCCCGCAAACGTCATCCTTTACAGCACACGGGGGAAGCCCATCACCGCACGGACTGAGAACCAGCGCCGCATGGTCGAGGCTTACGAGGGGCACGACCTGCTCATCGCCACCGGACCCGCCGGATCGGGCAAGACATTCACCGGAATCGCCCTCGCAGTGCGCGCCCTGAAAAACAAGGAGAAGAAGAAAATCATCCTGTGCCGCCCCGCCGTCGAAGCCGGAGAGAAACTCGGTTTCCTGCCCGGCGACATGAAAGACAAAATCGACCCTTACCTGCAACCGCTCTACGACGCGCTCGAAGAGATGATACCGTCGGGCAAACTGCAAGAGTATATCGACACGAACATCATACAGATAGCCCCGCTGGCCTTTATGCGCGGACGGACGCTCAACGATGCCGTGGTCATCCTCGACGAGGCCCAGAACACCACTCCGGCGCAAATCAAGATGTTCCTCACGAGGATGGGCATGAACACCAAGATGATTCTCACGGGCGACCGGACGCAAATCGACCTCCCGCCGTCACAACGCTCCGGCCTTATCGAAGCCATGCGCATCCTGCGGGACGTGCCCGGCATCGCCTTTGTCGAGATGGAGAAAAAGGATATCGTCCGCAACAAGCTCGTCACCCGCATCGTCGAAGCCTACGAGCGGGATTCCCGGGAGCGGGGCGACGGAAAGCGGGACAGCGACACGAACGCGGGAACGGCCTCCGCTCCGTCCGAACAGTACAAGAAGATTCACATAACGTCCAATACCTATGAGCACTCTCACTAAGACAGATTTCAACTTCCCCGGCCAGACCGGCGTCTACCACGGCAAAGTGCGCGATGTCTACTTCCTTGACGACGATCGCCTGGTCATGGTGGCCACGGACCGCATCTCGGCCTTCGATGTCGTACTTCCCGAAGGCATTCCGTACAAGGGGCAAATCCTGAACCAGATTGCCGCCAAATTCCTCGACGCTTCGGCCGACATATGTCCCAACTGGAAACAAGCCGTCCCCGACCCGATGACCACCGTCGGCCTCCGCTGCGAAGGCTTTCCCGTCGAGATGATCGTCCGCGGCTACCTCTGCGGCAGCGCGTGGAGGGCATACCAAGCCGGGGCACGGGAGATTTGCGGAGTCCGCCTCCCCGAGGGGATGAAGGAGAACCAGCGTTTCCCGGAACCCATCGTCACCCCCACGACAAAGGCCGAGATTGGCGCGCACGACGAGAACATCTCACGCGAGGAGATTCTGGCACGCGGGCTCGCCACGCCCGAGGAATACGAGCAGCTCGAAGCCTACACGCTCGCCCTCTTCCGCCGCGGGACGGAGATAGCCGCACAACGCGGACTGATACTTGTCGACACGAAATACGAGTTCGGCAAGCACAACGGCACCATCTACCTGATGGACGAGGTACACACGCCCGATTCCAGCCGTTACTTTTACAGCGAGGGCTACGAAGAGCGGTTCGAGAAAGGCGAGCCGCAACGCCAACTCTCCAAGGAGTTCGTGCGTGAGTGGCTCATGGACAACGGCTTCCAGGGAAAGGCCGGACAGACCGTCCCCGAGATGACACCGGAAATAGTGGAAAGCATCAGCAACCGCTACATCGAATTGTACGAACACATCACCGGCGAGCCTTTCGTCAAGGAGAGCCACGACGACCTGGCCGCCCGCATCGGCAACAACGTGACAAACTACCTGCGCGGATAGTCCCGCCGGTACCTGTTCCGCTAACCGTCCCGGCCATCCGCCACGAAGGAGGCCGGGACGGCTTTTCTGCCACGACGGGAACGCGGAGCGACCGGCCTCGTCGCCCGACCGCCGCCTGCCTGTCGGCAGAAAACGGCACGGGTCGCCCCGGATGTCCGCCAGGAACAGTACTTTCGCCCAGCCGTCGCCCCGACGGCTCAACCCACATCCCGGCCATGTACGACCAAGAGAGAATCAAGCCCTACGACGACACCGCCAGCAAAGGACAACAGGTAGAACGCATGTTCGACCGCATCGCCCCGTCCTACGACTTGCTTAACCATCTGCTTTCCATGGGCATCGACCGCCGCTGGCGGCGGGCTGCCATCAACACGCTGCGCCCCTACGCGCCCCAGTCGGTGCTCGACATCGCCACCGGCACCGGCGACTTCGCCCTGCTCGCCGCCCGGATGCTCCGCCCCGCCCGGGTGGTCGGCATCGACCTGTCCGAAGGAATGCTGGCCGTCGGACGGGAAAAGGCCAAACGGGCGAAGCTCGACGGCATCATCACATTCCAAAAGGACGACTGCCTGCACCTCTCGCTCCCGGACGACACGTTCGATGCCGTCACGGTGGCCTACGGCGTCCGCAACTTCGAGGACCTCGACCGCGGGCTGACCGAGATGTGCCGCGTGCTGCGCCCGGGCGGACGGCTGGCCATCATCGAGCTGTGCGTCCCGCGCCGCTTCCCGATGAAGCAGCTGTTCCGCGTCTACTCCCGCTTCTTCATGCCCTCCGTGGGGCGGCTCGTCTCGCACGACAGCCATGCCTACCGCTACCTGCCGGCCACGATGGAGGCTTTCCCGCAGGGCGAAGTGATGCAAGGCATACTCCGCCGGGCGGGCTTCCGCGACGTTTGTTTCAAACGCTTCACTTTCGGGCTGAGCACGCTCTACACGGCCACGAAATAACGAAAACGACACTCCACACCCCTATCCCATGAAACGATACGGACTTATCGGCTATCCCCTCGGCCATTCGTTCTCGGCAGGCTACTTCGCCCGCAAGTTCGAGGCGGAGGGAATCGATGCCGAATACCTGAACTTCGAAATCCCCTCGGCCGACATGCTGCCCGCCATAGTGCGCGACAACCCGAGCCTCGCCGGCCTCAACGTGACCATCCCGCACAAGGAGGCCGTCATGCCGTGGCTCGACACGCTCTCGGACGAGGCGAAGGCCATCGGGGCGGTCAACGTCATCAAGATTGTACGGCGCGACGGCGGCCGTCCCCTGCTCCGGGGTTACAACGCCGATGTCATCGGCTTCACCCGCTCCATCGCCCCCCTCCTCCGCCCCGACCACCGCGCAGCCCTCATCCTCGGCACGGGCGGAGCGGCGAAAGCCGTGGTCTACGGCCTGCAACAGCTCGGCCTCACGACGCAATACGTCAGCCGCACGCCGCGAGCGGGGTGCATCGGGTATGCCGACCTGACGCCTGCCGTCATGGCCGCGCATACCGTAGTGGTCAACTGCACCCCCCTCGGCATGCATCCCCGCGTCGAGGCCGCCCCCGAAATCCCCTACGCCCTCGCCACGCCCGGCCACCTCTTCTACGACCTCATCTACAATCCCGCCGAAACGCTCTTCCTGCGGCGGGCTGCCGAGCAGGGCGCGGCGACGAAGAACGGGCTGGAAATGCTCCACCTGCAAGCCGAGGCCAGCTGGGAGTTCTGGAACCAACGCGACTGAACGCCCCGCGCGGACACATCGCCCCGGACTTCGCCATGCCCCCACGCCATCCTTGATTTTCCCCAAAGCGGACAGTCTTTCCCAGTCGGCGACCTGACGCAACAGGTCGCCGGATAGCCAAACCTATCCGGCGACCCGTGAAAAGCAGCCGGCGACCCGGCGGCAGCCCCGCACACGCACAGCCCGACAAATGGCTCCGGCGCACGGGCAGGGATGCGCAAAAATGCTTAACTTTGTACCACAGACCCGAAAAGTCCGCCCCATGCACACGATACGCCTGCTGATTCTCATGTGGCTCGCTACGGTGAGCGTCGCCCTCCGCGCCGCGTGGACACCGGAAAGCCTGCCCATGGTCCATCTCACGGATGCGCGGCGCTACGTATGCAACCCCGACGGGCTCATGTCGGCCGCAGCGGTCGACTCGACCGACATCCTGCTGCATCAGCTCGAACAGCAAAAGGGCGTGCAGACCGTCGTGGTCATCGTGCGGCGCATCGAGGGTGGCGACCCTTACGAGTTCGGGATGGCACTCGCCCGGAAATACGGGGTGGGCGACCGGGAGCAGAACTCGGGGCTCATCATCGTCATCAGCACGGAGGACCGCAACTATTTCATCCTTACGGGAAACGG
>CAZYHW010000046.1:15480-16699 GCA_964647405.1 uncultured Prevotellamassilia sp. | reverse complement strand
ATATACACGCCTCGGCTGGGGTTGTTCACCCGGCGGCCTTGCAGGTCGTAGTAAACGTCCTCCCCCTCCGGCAAGGAGACGGGGCGTATGGCCGTAGTGGCACTCGGCCAACGGAACGTGTAGGCCTGGGCTTCGAGCGTGCTGGTGTCGTTCTTGCGGAAGAGGTACAACGAATAATTTTTTGTATAAGAGGAAGTGTAATTCCGGAAAGCTTTATTATTGGTGCTATACTTCAAACAGCGAGTAGAAGTGGCCGTATTCCCTAACAAGGCTTGCCCTTCATCCGTAAACGAAAGTTGCCATGTGCTATTATCTCCGTTCACAGACATACTTGTACTGCTACCCGTCACTGAGATTTTACGCGACCGCTCATCCGTGACGGTCAATTCTAAGATGTCTCCTGTCAATGTGTACATGTAAGGCTCTGAATCCTCGTCGAACAGCACCGGGGTCAACATATCGGTGTTGAACTCGCCCGCATAGTAGCCGGAGGGCTGGCCGTCCGTGCAGGCCGAGGTCAGGACATACTGCGCGCCGCTGACATAATCGGCCTCCTCGTCGACCCAGACATAGGTGGCCTCGGCGGGGAAGAAGAGGTAGACGCGGTTGGCCGCTATCATCTCGTCCTCGTAGGGGTAGAAGCCGAAGCTGATGCCGTCGATGCCGTAGCCCAAGGCCAGCACCTGCCCGCCCGTGGGCACGGGGATGCGCTCCGCCGTGCCGTAGACCACATCGGCGGCGTAGGACGGCACTTCGCCCGCCTCGCCGGAGGAGTAACAGCACGTATATGACGACGCGCCGTCCGACCCGCCCTGGATGATGAACGGCACGTCGGACGGGAGCACGCCGGTGGCGGGCGCATAGGAGGAGAGCTGCAACGCGCCCTCCGCCTCGTCGACACTCTCAATCACATAGACCGACACGCCGTCGGGTATCGCCACGGCGTAGGCGGAATAGAGCGTGCCCAGGCGGTCGCTGCCGCCCACGTTCACGACGATTGGCGGGCAGTAAGTATAGGTCTGTTCGGCCACTGCGCTGGCCTCGTCGCCCCGGACGGCGATGGCCTTTATCGTGGTCGTCGTGTCCAGCGTGATGGGGCCGGTGTAGGGTGTGGATTCGGCCGTGGGGGTAGTCCCGTCGGTCGTATAATATATGTCGCAGTCCTCGGCGGCCTCGATTTCCACGTCTATCGTCTCGCCGAACTGCGTGTCGGTGGTCA
>CAZYHW010000046.1:0-15380 GCA_964647405.1 uncultured Prevotellamassilia sp. | reverse complement strand
ACGTAGTCACCGCCGTCGACCAGCTCGTCCATCGACATGACTTGCACGTACTCCGCCCGCAGTCCGGACGTGAGGAAGACGGCCAGGCAGACGAGCAGGCTGCGCGCTCCCCATGAGAGGAAAGACCGGTTGTTCTTCATTCCCATATGCTCTTCGTTCTGTCGTTCAACTGGCTCTTCTTCGAGAAGATGTTCTTCTCGTTCGTGACGCCCAGGTTCGAATCCGTCGTGAAAGAGATGCTGGACGTGCTTCGGTTTGACCCGACAAGGAAACTGCCCTCCGGGGAGAAGCAGTAGGCCGTCGACTGCGGCGTGGTGTATCTTTTCTTCATTCTTTTGGCTTAATAAAAAAGGAGCAGGAGACGGGGGACATCCCGTCTCCTGCTTCACACATTCATAATGATGATTTATACTCTCCTTGTTCCCGCATCAGATGAACCAACGGACGTAGCAGAAGTTCTGCCGGTGGAGGAGCAACGGATGGCTGGGGAACATCCGGTACGCCAGCTTGAACGTCCCGGTATAGTCGATGCTTGTTTCCAGCTCGAACGTGTAGAGGTTGCCGTCGCGGCGCACCATCTGCATGGGGATGACCTTGCGGACTTCCTCACGGTCGTGGTCGGTCGAGATGACGACGAGCTCAACGCCGACAGCGTCGTCAAGACCGGCCTCGTCGATGACATGGCTGACGTAGAACTTGTCGCCGCTTTCGAGGGCGGCATTGGCGAGGTTCTCGGAGCGCGAGGTGGAAACGACCTTGATGTGGTCCCAAGCGGCGGCCACCTGCTCCTTCCACTGAGCCAGCTCACGGGCACGGGCGGCATTGTCGGCGTTGAGGACGGCGAAGCGTTTCGCCTCGGGCACGTAGAACTTGGAATAATAGTCGTCGAGCTGCCGCTTCATGGTGTAGTGCGGCGCGATGAGGGCGATGGAGTTCTTGATGGTGCGTACCCAGTTCTCGCTGTACCCCTTGCGGCTGCGGGAGTAGTAGAGGGGGATTATCTCCTGTTCGAGCATGGAGTAGATGGTCGACGCGTCGAGGCGGTCCTGGTACTCCTGGTTCTCGTAGGTGCGCTTGTCCGTGAGCGCCCAGCCCGCGCCTTCACGGTAACCTTCGAGCCACCATCCGTCGAGGACGGAGAGGTTGAGCACGCCGTTCATGAGGGCTTTCTCGCCCGAGGTGCCCGAGGCTTCGAGAGGACGGGTGGGCGTGTTCATCCAGATGTCCACGCCGGAAACGAGACGGCGGGCGAGCTGCATGTCGTAGTTCTCCAAGAAGAGTATCTTGCCGAGGAACTCGGGACGCTGGGAAATCTCAAAGATTTTCTTGATGAGCCCCTGGCCTGCGCCGTCGGCCGGATGCGCCTTACCGGCGAAGAGGAACTGCACGGGATAGTCCGGGTTGTTGACTATCTTGGACAGGCGTTCGAGGTCGGTGAAGAGCAGGTGCGCACGCTTGTAGGTGGCGAAACGGCGGGCGAAGCCGATGAGGAGGGCGTTGGGGTTGATGCGCTCCATGAGGGAGACGACGCGCGAGGGGTCGCCCTGGTTTTTAAGCCATGTCTCGCTGAACCGCGCCCGGATGTATTCGACGAGCTTGCCTTTCAAGCCGAGGCGTGTCTTCCAGATTTCCTCATCGGGCACGTCGTATATCTTTGCCCAGATGTCGGGGTTGCTCTGGTCTTTGTTGAACTCCTTGCCGAAGTACTTATAATAAATGTACTTCCACTCCTTGGCGCACCATGTGGGCAGGTGGACACCGTTGGTGACATAGCCGACATGGCTCTCCTCGGGGTAGTAGCCGGGCCAGATGCCGTTGAACATCTTCTGGCTGACCTTGCCGTGGAGCTTGCTGACGCCGTTGACCTCCTGGCTGGTCTTGCAGAGGAACGTGGACATGCAGAAACGCTCGCCGTGGTTGTCGGGATTCGTGCGGCCGAGGCCGATGAACTCATCCCACGTGATGCCGAGGCGGGCAGGGAAGCCGCCCATGTACTTGCCGAAGAGCGACTCGTCGAAATAGTCGTGGCCGGCGGGCACGGGGGTGTGAACCGTGTAGAGGGAGGAAGAGCGGACAAGTTCGAGGGCTTCGTTGAAGCTAAGACCCGACTCGACGTAATCGACAAGGCGTTGCACGTTGCAGAAAGCGGCATGCCCTTCGTTGCAGTGGTAGATGTCCTTCCGGATGCCCAGTTGTTTGAGCATGAGCATACCGCCGATGCCCAGCAGGTACTCCTGTTTGAGACGGTTCTCCCAGTCGCCGCCATAAAGGGTATGGGTAATCTTGCGGTCGAACTCCGAGTTCATCTCGTTGTCGGTGTCGAGCAGATAGAGCTTGATGCGGCCGACGTTGACCTGCCATACGTAGGCATGGACGTGGAAGTTGGGGAACGGCACGTCGACTACCACCTGGTTGCCCTCCGCGTCGAGGAGACGCTCAATGGGCAGGCTGTCGAAGTCGAGCGGCTCGTAGTTGGCCACCTGCTGCCCGTCCATCGAGAGGGTCTGGGAGAAGTAGCCGTAACGGTAGAGCAGACCGATACCGCACATGTCGACGTTGCTGTCCGAGGCCTGTTTGAGGTAGTCACCCGCGAGGATGCCCAGGCCGCCGGAATAGATTTTCAGCACGTGGGAGAGGCCGTATTCCATGCAGAAGTAGGCCACGGAGGGACGGCTGGCGTCGGGCTTCTCGTTCATGTACTGCTCGAAGGTGGCGTAGACGGCATCGACGATGGTGAGGAGGCGTTCGTCCTGCGAGAGTTCGGTGAGCCGGTCGTAGCTGAGCCGGTTGAGGAGCTCGACGGGGTTCTGTCCCACCTCACGGAAAAGGTCTTTGTCGAGCATCCGGAAGAGTTCGAAAGCCTCGAAGTTCCAACTCCACCACAGGTTATGGGCCATCACCTCGAGCTTCTTCAACGCATCAGGAATGCGCGACTTGACGGTGATTACGCGCCAGTTAGGCGTGTTGGCGCGGTTCTTGATTACATTCATAAGATATACTTTTAGGTTTTCTTATTGTTTTACTGTGTTTGTCGGTTCGCCGGCCCGCCTGATGGCGAAGTCGTAAGCCCGGCGATAATAGTCGATAAAGCAGGTCCAACGGGCATGCCCGGCAAGCGTCTGCGCCTTCTCGCGAATCGTGCGGGAGCGGGCGGGCGGCAGGGAGGCCACCGTGTGGACGGTGCGGCATACGGCCTGCACGACATCGAAATAGTTCAGGTCGGTGCGGTGGAGCACTTCCACGCCGTCCGCTATGCCGGACGCATGGCCGGTGACGGAGTCCACCCATTGCCCGAAGCCCGAGAGGTCGGTCGTGACGCACGGAATCTTGAACGCCGCTGCTTCGAGGGGGGTGTAGCCCCACGGTTCGTAATAGGAGGGATAGACGCAGAGGTCGTTGGCGATGAGCAGGTCGTAGTAGGGCAGGTTGAAAATGCCGTCCGCGCCGTCGAGGTAGCAGGGGACGAAGAGCACCTTCACCTTGTCTTCCGGTGCATTGACGAGGCCGTGCTGCCGCAGCATGTTGAGTATGCGGTCGCTGTCCATGTTGTGGAGCCAGTGCGTGAGGAAAGGCAGGTCGACGGGGCTGTCCACCGTCTGGTCGAAAGCCAGCCGGGTGGCTATCTCCTCGCGGGCTTCGCCGACCCAGCAGGGCACTTCGATGAGCGCCAGCACGTTACGGGCGGGCGGCTGCTGACGCAGATGGGCGAGGGCGTCGATGAAGACATCGAAACCCTTGCAACGGAAGTCGTTCCTCCCCGAGGTGGAGATGATGAGGGTGTCGTCGCCCCAGCGGCAGCCGGTCATGGCGTAGAGCACGTCGAGGAGCAGCTTGCGGGCACGCCTCCGCTTGGAGGTGAAGGCACTCCCGCGCGGCACGAAGTCCGGCTCGAACCCGTTGGGCAGGATAACGTCCGGCGTCTTGTCGAGGAGTTGGGTACACTCGCGGGCGGTGAACGTGCTGACGGTCGTGAAGCAGTCGGCACGGTGGGCGGACTGCTTCTCGATGCTGTGCTTGGACTGCATGTTCAGCTCGCCGGCCATCTGGTCGCCGTTGTACCCCTCGAAGTATTCGTACAGGAGTTTGTTGTTCCCGGCTATGGAGCGGCCTATGCTGGTGGCGTGCGTGGTGAAGACGGTGGCGACGCGGGGACAGCTGTGTTTCAGGAAAAGCATCCCCAGCCCCGACATCCATTCATGGGCCTGGTAGATGACGCGCGCGCCGCCGGGCAGGACGTTCCGGCAGAGGCAGGCCACGGCCTCGCCCGCCGCATAGGAGAACATCGACGCCTCGTCATAGTCGCCGTAGGCATGGAGGGAATCGACGCCGAACAGCTCCCACGCCTTGGCATAGATGGCGTTCTTCCGTTCGTAGCAGGCCGAGAAGTTCACGAGCACGGCGAACGGTTTCCCGGGGACGTTCCATCGTCCGACCCGGCAGGAAAGCCCCTCGGCCTCCCATGCCTTGCGCCATTCCGGGAGGAGCGTCGCGTCCTCCTCGAAGTCCGTCACCCCGTCGCCGCCCTGTCCCAGGTCGGGACCGACGAAGCACACGCGGTCGCCGTAGAGCTCGCGCATGCTCTTCGCACGGGTGGAGAGTACCGTGTATATGCCGCCTACCTTGTTGCAGACTTCCCAGCTTGTCTCGAATATGTAATCAGGTGTTTCTAATTGTTGATTGTCCAATGTTTCTTGGGGTATATTCCTCTTACCGAGGTTCGTTTTACTTGCCATATGTCAGGTTTAGCTGTTTTCTTTCTCTCCCGCCGGCGATTCTCCCGCGTAGCGCGTTCCCCAGAGCTGTGCCATGCGCTGCGCCATGGCCGCCTCGTGGGGATTGGGCTGGGGTGTCCAGAACGCGCCGCCGTCGGGCAGTCCGTCGGGCAGGTATTGCTGGCGGACGAAGTGGCCTTCGTAGTCATGGGCATACTTGTAGTCCGTCCCGTAGCCCAGCTCCGCCATCAGCCGGGTGGGGGCGTTGCGCAGGTGGAGGGGCACGGGCAGGTTGCCCGTCGCGCGCACGCAGTCCAGGGCAGCCCCGATGGCCTTATAGGCCGAGTTGCTCTTCGGGCTGGTGGCCACGTAGACCGTCGCCTCGGCCAGGGGGATGCGTGCTTCGGGCCATCCCAGCTTCGTGACGGCATCGAAGGCGGCATTGGCCATGAGGAGGGCGTTGGGGTTGGCCAGCCCGACATCCTCGGCCGCCGCGATGAGCAGGCGGCGGGCGATGAACGTCGGCTCTTCCCCGCCCTCGATCATGCGTGCCATCCAGTAGAGTGCCGCGTCGGGGTCGCTCCCGCGCAGGCTCTTGATGTAGGCCGAAATGATGTCGTAGTGCATCTCGCCGCCCTTGTCGTAGGCCAGGGGCGACCGTTGGAGGCATTCCTCCACAAGCTGGTTGGTGAGGTGGACGGGCTCATCAGGAGCCGACGAGTTGGCCACCAGTTCCAGTATGTTGAGCAGTTTGCGTGCGTCGCCGCCCGAGTAGCGCAGGAGCGACTCGCATTCGTCGAGCGTCATCCGCCTTTCGCGGAACTCCACGTCCTCCGTCAGGGCGCGCTCGGCGAGGCGCATCAGCTCGTCGCGGCCGAAACTTTGCAGCACATAGACCTGGCAACGCGACAAAAGGGGACGGATAATCTCGAACGACGGGTTCTCGGTGGTCGCGCCGATGAGGGTCAACGTGCCCGTCTCGACGGCGGCGAGGAGGGAGTCCTGCTGCGACTTGCTGAACCGGTGGATTTCGTCGATGAACAGCACGGGCGAGGCGGAGCCGAACACGCCCTGCCGCATGGCCTGCGCGCGGTCGATGACGTCGCGCACCTCCTTCACGCCGCAGTTCACCGCGCTCAGCGTGTAGAACGGCACTTGCATGCTGCGGGCGATGATTTGCGCCAAGGTGGTCTTCCCCACCCCGGGCGGCCCCCAGAGTATCATGGACGACAAGCGGCCGGTCTCTATCATCCGGCGCACGATGCCGTTCGGCCCCACGAGGTGGCTCTGCCCTATATATTCATCCAGCGTTTTGGGGCGCAAACGCTCGGCCAGCGGTTTTGACATTTATCTATTCGATGTGCAAAAATACGCCTTTCCTTTCATATTAACCGACCCGAAAGGTGGTTTTTCTCTCCCCCGCTCCTTATATAACGTGAGGACGGCCTCTGAATGCCCCGGGGCGGTTTGCGATGAAATCACCGGGAAACACGTGGTCGGGAATGCCCGGACGGAACGCGGGTCGGCGACCCGGAAAAACTATCCGGCGAGTAGTTTTACGCGGCCGGCTGACAGAAAAAACTAATTCCCTGACCGTCGCAGGGGGCTTCTTCGGAAAATATTTTGCAATATTGCATCGGCCGGCCTGTCCGGCCTCGATGTCTAACAAAAACAAGAACAGGACCATGGGAACGACGAAATGGTTTGCAGGGACGGTCGCGCTGTTGCTCGCGGCCTCCTGCGGGAATGTGAAAAAGGAAACGGCTGCCGACGGGGACAAGGCTCTACCCGAGGGGGTCACGGTGATGCAGGTCGACTCGCTCACCCTGACCACGCTGCAAGACAACGCCGACGACAAGGAGATGCCCAACAAGCTGTTCTACGGCGCGGAGGACTCGGCGCGGGTGGAGGAGCTATCGCCCACGGGCGGCGTGCCCTCGTCCATCAGCTGCTTCCTGGTGGAAACGCAGGGCAAGAAAGTACTTTTCGACACCGGCAACGGCGCGGCGAACGGCGGCCGCCTGCTGGCACTGCTGGACTCGATGGGCATCGCGCCGGAGGGGATTGACTACCTGCTGCTGACGCACTTCCACAACGACCACATCGGCGGTATGCTCGCCGGGGATTCGGCCGTATTCACCCACGCGGAGGTCTATGTGCCCGAACCGGAGTACGACTTCTGGGTGACGAACGGGGATTCGGCCGGCAACGCGGCGCGCGCCATGCAGGCATACGCCGGGCGGCTGCACCGCTTCGCCTGGACCGACACCCTGCCCCTGGGCATCCAGCCGATAGCCGCACCGGGTCATACGCCGGGACACACCGTCTACCGCATCGGTCGGCTGCTGGTGGTCGGCGACCTGATGCACGGCGTGGCGTTGCAGTTGCAAGACCTCAACATCTGCCCCGCCTTCGACATGGACCGCGAGCAGGCCGTCACGACGCGGAAGGAGATAGTGGATTACGTCAGGTCGTCGGACACCGAGCTGATAGTGGCCGGGATGCACTTCCCCGGCAACGGCGTGCTCCCCGGCTTGAAGCTGGAAGAATAAGCGCGGTCGCCCCGACGCACGGGAAGCACGGGGCAGCCGCGCCCCGCGTCGGCCCGCCCGACCAGGCGGAAAAGGAGCGGAGGCCGACTGTCGCCCCGCCCGCCGCCATCCTTCCTTTATAACAGGCAACAGAAAAGCCGTGCATCAACGTCAAACGACATTGATGCACGGCTTGCTTTATCTTGAATCCGCCGAACCGCCCGGCGGTTCCTATGGACGGGGAAGCCCTTCGCCGCCCGCGGCGAGGCCGAACCGCCCGCAGTTATCCGCAGTGGCGCATCTCCTCCACGAGGTCGCGCTGGCGGTCTGTCAGGTTGGTCGGCATCTTGATATTATAGGTCAGGATGAGGTCGCCATACGTGCCGTCGCCCTTGTCGTAACCCTTTCCGCGCAGGCGTACCTTCGCACCGTTCTGCGTGCAGGGCTTCACGCGCAGTTTCAGTTTGCCCTCCCGCGTCTGCAAGATGATGTCGCCGCCAAGGAGCGCGGTGAACAGGTCAATGTCCACCGTGGCGTTAATGTTCGCGTTGCCGGGTGTCCCCGACGAGAAGCCGGTGAAGCGGGAACTGCCACCGCGACGGCTTCCGAACAGTTCCTCAAAGAAGGACGAGAAGCCGCCGCCCGAGAACTGGTTGAAGTCGAAGCCCTCGAATCCCGACGACGTGTCGCCGCCGCCCCAGCCCTGCCCGGCCTGTTCGTAGGCATCGGCGGCGCGCCAGTTCTCGCCGTACTTGTCGTACTTCTTGCGCTTCTCCGGGTCGTTCAGCACGTCGTATGCTTCGTTCAGTGCCTGGAACTTTGCCTTCGCCTTGGGGTCTTCGGGGTGCAGGTCGGGATGGAATTGCTTGGCGCGCCGCTTGTAGGCCGCGCGTATCTCGTTCTGCGGGATGTCCTTGGACACCCCCATAATCTTGTAGTAATCAATGAATGCCATATCCTTATTCTTTTAATTTCCGGAGCAGCAAAAAAAGTGCCACCCGGCTATGGTGTCAGTTCAAAATCCACATACAGGGGCAAATGGTCGCTCACCCCGCCGTTGTAATACGTGCCGAGGTACGTGCGCCGGGGTTTCACGCCGCCGTAGGTGGGGTCGGGCTGCACGAGGTAGTCGAACACGGCGACGTGGCAGGCTTCCGGGCGGGTATGGACGCGGGCGGTGCTGTCCAGCAGGGCGGGGCTGACGATGATTTGGTCGAGTTGGTTCCATGCTCCCCGGTACTTGTACGTCCCCCGCACGCCGTCGGTTTCCCGCAAGTCGTCACTTAGGACAACGAGCGGCGTGCCGCTCCCGGCAGAACGGCCTTGCCCCGCGACGCGCAGCCCGTTGCGCAGCGAGACTGCCCGGGCATCGTCGTTGAAGTCGCCCATGAGGAGCAGGCGGGGCGTATGGCGGACGCTGGCGAGCGAGTCCACCCATTCGCGCAGGCGACGCGCCGCGGCGAGCCTCAACTTGTGCGATGTCCCGCCGCCCGCCCGGCTCGGCTGGTGGCACACCAGCACGTCGAGCGTGTCGCCCGTCGGGAGCAGTCCGGCGACGTGCAACACGTCGCGCAGGCGGCGGCCTGCCACGCTCACCGGCAGCGAGGCGGAAGAAAGCAACCGGAAACGCGCGGGCTGGTAGAGCAGGGCCACGTCGATGCCTCGCGCGTCGGGGCCGGCGGTCATCACGTAGTCGTATCCCAGGCGCGCAAGGAGGCTCCGGCGGGTCAGCCGTGTCATGACGCTGTCGTTCTCCACCTCACAGAGAGCCACCAGCTCGGGCGGGCTTCCGCCTCCCACGGCAGCTATCGTGCGCGCCACCATGTCCACCTTGCGGCCATAGCGTCCGCCGTTCCACTTCCGTGGAGCGTCGGGGAGGAACTCGTGGTCGTCGAAGCCTGCGTCGTGGCACGTGTCGAAAAGGTTCTCCACGTTCCACGTCATCACGCGGAAGCGTTCCGCCCGTGTGCCCGCCGCCGTGCAGAGGCACAGCAGGGCGGCCAGGAGCAGGAGGTGCTTATTCATGGTGATAGGGTTCGCCGCGCAGGATGGTCATGGCGCGGTAGAACTGTTCCACAAAGAGAAGCCGCACCATCTGGTGCGAGAATGTCATGCGCGAAAGGGAAACCTTCTCCACGGCGGCGGCATATACCTGCGGCGAAAAGCCATACGCCCCGCCCGCCACGAAGAGCATGCGGCGCGCACCCGACATCTGCTGCCGGGCAAGGTAGTCCGCGAATTCGGTCGAGCGAAACTCGCGCCCGCCCTCGTCGAGCAGGACGACGCGGTCGCCGGGACGGACGCATTTCAGCAGTGCCTGTCCCTCGCGTTCCTTTTGCTGGGTTTCCGTGAGGTTCTTCGTGTTGCGCAGGTCGGGCACCGTCTCCACGTCGAAGGGGACGTAATGCCCGATGCGGGCGACGTAATCGTCGACCAGGGCGGCCAGCCGCGAATCCACGGTGCGCCCGACCACGAGGAAAGTCGTTCTCATTTTCCGGTCTGTGCTTCCCGCCGCCCGGCTTCCGCGCCACGGGGAGCGGAGGGGCGACTCGTGGCAAAGATACGACATCCTGCCGCTTTTTGCTCTGCCACACTGCGTTTTTGCGTAGAAAGGCGTAATTTTGCCACGCACCATGTAACGATGGTTTCACCCGTAAACATTTTTGACAGTTAAGCATATGTACAGTGTAGAAGAACTTGACGACAGGCTCATAGACCTGGCCTTTGCCGAAGATATAGGCAATGGCGACCACACGACCCTCTGCTGCATCCCCGACGACGCTATGGGGAAATCAAAGCTGCTCATCAAGGAGCCGGGCATACTGGCGGGCATCCGCGTCGCCCGCGAGGTGTTCAGCCGGTTCGACCCCACGATGGTGGTCGACGTGCGCATGGACGACGGCAGCCGGGTCGTTCCCGGCGACGTGCCCATGGTCGTCACCGGTAAGGTGCGCAGCCTCCTGCAAACCGAACGCCTGATGCTGAACATCATGCAACGCATGAGCGGCATCGCCACCACGACCAACCGCTACGTCGAGCGGCTCAAAGGGACGGGCACGCGGGTGCTCGACACGCGCAAGACGACGCCCGGAATGCGCATGATGGAGAAAGAGGCGGTGCGCATCGGCGGCGGGGTCAACCACCGCATCGGCCTCTTCGACATGATACTGCTCAAAGACAACCACGTCGACTTCGCCGGAGGCATCGACGCAGCCCTCGACCGCTGCCACCATTATCTAAAAGAGAAGGGGATGGACTTGAAGATAGAGATAGAGGTGCGCTCGTTCGACGAAATCCGGCAGGTGCTGGCTCACGGCGGGGTCGACCGCATCATGCTCGACAATTTCTCCGTGCCCGACACGCGCAAAGCCGTCGAACTGATTGACCACCGCTACGAAACGGAGTCGAGCGGGGGAATCACCTACGACACCATCCGCGACTATGCCGAGTGCGGGGTCGACTTCGTTTCCGTCGGCGCGCTCACCCACTCCGTCAAGGGGCTCGACATGTCATTCAAGGCCTGCTGAACCACACCGGCGGCCTGCCCCACCAAACCGAATAGCTGATATGATGAAAAAACTTCTGCCCTACCTGCTTTCCGGCGCGCTGCTGGCGTGCCTGAGCCTGCTGCCCGCGCCCGCCGGGGCGTGCACGAACCTCATTGTCGGACGGGATGCCTCGGCCGACGGCTCGGTCATCGTCACGTACAGTGCCGACGACTACGGCATGTACGGATTCCTGCGCCGCTATCCGGCGGCACGCCACGCCAAGGGGACGATGCGGCGCATCGTCGACGGCGACACCAACCGCTACCTCGGCGACATCGAGGAAGCCCCCGAGACGTACAGCGTCGTGGGGAACATCAACGAGTTCCAGCTGACCATCGGCGAGACGACCTTCGGCGGACGCGAGGAGCTCGTCGACACTGCCGGCATCATCGACTACGTGAGCCTCATGACGCTCGGCCTGCAACGCGCCCGCAACGCCCGCGAGGCCATCGCCGTCATGACGAGCCTTGTCGAGGAATACGGCTACGCCTCCTCCGGCGAGAGCTTCACCGTGGCCGACCCGCGCGAGGCGTGGATCATGGAGATGATCGGCAAGGGCCCGGGGCGCAAGGGAGCGGTCTGGGTGGCCGTCCGCATTCCCGACGACTGCATCAGCGCGCACGCCAACCAAAGCCGCATCCGCCACTTCGACCGCACGGACAGCCAGAACGTCATCTGCTCGGACGATGTCATCGACTTCGCACGCGAGAAGGGCTACTTCACCGGCGAGGACGCCGACTTCGACTTCGCCGCCGCGTACAGCCCCACCGACTTCGGCATGCAGCGTTTCTGCGAGGCGCGCGTGTGGTGCTTCTTCAACCGCTGGGTCGACGGCATGGACAAGTACGTGGACTATGCCGCCGGCAAGCCCATCTCGGACGACTGCCAGCCCATGCCGCTCTATGTCAAGCCGAAGGCCAAGCTCTCCGTGCATGACGTGATGATGGCCATGCGCGACCACTACGAGGGAACGCCTTTCGACACGCAGACCGACATCGCCGCCGGGCCCTACAACGCGCCCTACCGCCCCACCCCGCTCTCGTGGAAGCTCGACGGGAAGGATTACTTCAACGAGCGTCCCATCTCCACGCAGCAGTCGGCCTACACCTTTGTGGCGCAGATGCGCTCCTGGCTTCCCGACGCCATCGGCGGCGTGCTCTGGTTCGGCAACGACGACGCCAACATGACGGCCTACACGCCCGTCTACTGCTGCACGGACAACGTTCCGGCGTGCTTCGCCGAGGAGACGGCCGACGGGGTCACCTTCTCCTGGGAATCGGCCTTCTGGCTCTGCAACTGGGTGGCCAACATGACCTATCCGCGCTACTCCGCGCTCTTCCCCGACGTCGAGGCGCGGCGCGACACCGTCGAGGCGCGCCTGCTGGCCGCACAGCCTGCCGTAGAGGAGGAGGCCAAGGCGTTGTTCGCGGCCTCGCCCGACAGCTGCCGGGCGTTCCTCGACCGCTACACGAACCAGGCGGCCGAACGGATGATGCAGGCGTGGAGGCAGCTCGGCGAGTACCTCATCGTGAAGCACAACGACCAAGTGGTCAAGCCCGAGGCCGACGGGCAGTTCACCCGCACGCCTTACGGGCTGGGCGAGGCACCCCTGCGCCCGGGCTATCCCGAGGCATACCGCCGCGCCATCGTCGAACAGACGGGCACGCGCTACGCCACGCCTGCCGCAAACTGACGCACACCACACCACCTGATACGCACGGGTCGCCGGACGGATTTTTCCATCCGGCGACCCGTTTTTTCTGTCAGCCGACCCGTCGCCACGCACGAGGGGAACCCGCCGCGTGGGGAACACGGCCGGGGCTCACTCCCCGGCGGCGGGACGGCGCACGAGGGTCACCAGCTTGGGGCGGTGGTCGGAGGCGGTGCTGTCGGGCAGGGTGCGGGTCGACATCACGTGCCACTGCTCCGCCCACGGCGGCGTGGCGGCCACGTAGTCGAGGCATTCCGCGGGCGCATCGGCGGGATAGCTCGGCGCGCCGTCGGTCAGCACGTCGGCCATCGCGCCGAGGCTGTCGAGCAGGGCGGAGCCGGGCGTGTCGTTCCAGTCGCCCGCGAGGAACACGGGCTTACCGCCCGCGGCGGCCACGGCCTCGCGCACGATGGGCAGCGAAGCCAGGCGGTCGGCCTCCGTCAGCGAGAGGTGCATACAGGCGACGGCGTAGTCGTCGAACTCCGCCAGCAACAGCGCGCGGCGTTCCTCACGTCCCGGCAGGGCATAGCGGCGGACGCGGAGGGGCTTCGCGCGGCTCAGCAGGCCGATGCCGTAACGTCCTCCGTCGTGGTCGATGGCCGGGGCGTAGGTGGCGGCGAGCCCCGTGGCGGCAGCCAGTTCGCCGAGCACGTAACGCCCTCCGCTGCGTGCCGTCGCGCTGTCGAGTTCCTGCACGGCCACGATGTCGGCACGGCTTCCGGTTATCACGCGCGCCACGCGCCCCACGTCCGTCCGCCCGTCGAGGCCGATGGCGTTGCGCACGTTGTAGGTCATCAGCCGCAGCGTATCAGCGGCGTGCGCCCCGAGGCCGGCAGCCGGGGAGGCCGCGAGGGTCAGGAGGCACAAGGCATGGAACAGTCGTCTCATCTTTTTCCGTTTTCTGGGTTTCACTTTTTCCTTTCCGCGACAGGGGGCGTGCACGCCGCCGGTCGGCGGGGAGCGGCGGCAGCGACGCGGGCGGACAAGGTAGGGGCGAAAGTAACCAAAAGGAACGTGAAAACGGGGGACAGCCGGCATAATTCTGCGCACAGAGGAGTGATTTCGTGCATTTCCGCACCCGGTATTGCGCTTTCTGGTAGAAAAGTCGCTAACTTTGCAGACACATAGACCTTTAACCTAAGGAGGAAGAACAATGAAAACCATCACGACCATTTCCGGGCTGGAAACGGAACTGGCGGCCGCACGCGCCGCCGGACGCAGCGTCGGGCTGGTCCCGACCATGGGTGCCCTGCACGAGGGGCATCTGTCACTGGTGAAGCGCGCCGTCGAGGAGAACGACCTCGTCGTCGTCAGCATATTCGTGAACCCCACGCAATTCAACGACAAGACCGACCTGGCCAACTATCCCCGCACGCTCGAAGCCGACTGCCGCCTGCTCGAAGCGGCCGGGGCGGCCATCGCCTTCGCGCCGTCGGCCGAGACGATGTATCCCGAGCCTGACACGCGCCGGTTCAGCTATCCCCCGGTCGATGCCGTCATGGAGGGAATCCGCAGGCCGGGTCACTTCAACGGCGTGTGCCAGATTGTGAGCAAGCTCTTCGCCCTCGTCAAGCCCCGGACGGCCTATTTCGGCGAGAAGGACTACCAACAGGTGGCCGTGGTCAAGGCCATGGTGGCCGACCAGGGCTTCGACATCGACATCCGCACCTGCCCCATCGTGCGGGAGGCCAGCGGACTGGCACGGAGCAGCCGCAACACGCTCCTCACCGACGAGGAGCGGGAACAGGCCGCCCGCATCTGGCAGACACTCGACGAGAGCCGCCGCTTCGCCGCCACGCACAGCGTGGAGGAAACCCGCAGCTACGTGACGGAGACGCTCAACGAGGTCGCCGTCCTGCGGGTAGAATATTATGAAATAGTGGACGGCGACACGCTCCAGGCCGTGGACAGCTGGGACGCGGCGACGAGCATCGTGGGCTGCGTGGCCGTGTTCTGCGGCAGCCGTCCCGTCCGTCTGATTGATAACGTCAAATACAAGTAGCCATGCTTATCGAGGTGCTGAAATCCAAGATACACTGCGCGCGGGTGACGGAAGCCAACCTGCACTATATGGGAAGCATCACCATCGACGAAGACCTGCTGGACGCGGCGGGACTCGTCGCGGGCGAAAGGGTGTTCATCGTCAACAACAACAACGGCGAACGCTTCGACACCTACGTCATCAAGGGCGAGCGCGGCTCCGGCTGCATCTGCCTGAACGGCGCGGCAGCCCGGAAGGTGCAGGTGGACGACATCATCATCATCATGGCCTACGCCGCCATGACTCCCGAGGAGGCCGCGGGCTTCAAGCCCAAGGTCGTCTTCCCCGACCCATCCAACAACCATATCATACAATGAACGACTTCCTGCAACTATGCCGCCTGCGCCGCTCCGTGCGGAGCTACCAAGCCCGTGAAATCCCGGAGGACGTCATGGCCTACATCGAGGAATGCACGCGGTGGGCACCGTCCGCCGTCAACCGCCAGCCGTGGCGGTTCTACGTCGTGCGCGACGCCGCGACGCTCTCGCTCCTCCACCCGTGCTACGACCGGGAGTGGTTCCGCGAAGCACCCGTGTGCGTCGTGGCCTGCCGCCTCACGGACGAGGAATGGCACCGCCCGGCCGACCAGAAAGCGCACGGCGACATCGACGTGGCCATCGCCGTGGAACACCTTTGCCTGGCGGCGGCCGAAAAGGGCATCGGCACCTGCTGGGTCTGCAACTTCGACGTGGAGCAATGCCGACAGGCTCTCCGCCTGCCGGAGAACGCCGTCCCGGTGGCCCTCATCCCCATGGGCTATCCCGGCCCGGCGACACCCGCACCCGGGAAAAGGAAAGAAATCGCGGAAACGTGGGAAGAGCGGCACGCCGCTCCCGA
>CAZYHW010000045.1:0-16760 GCA_964647405.1 uncultured Prevotellamassilia sp. | reverse complement strand
TCGCGGAAAGCAGCCTCCTCTGCCGCACGTATGATGGACTCCCGCTCCGCCTCGGCCGCCGCTTCCTTCGTGCTGTCCGGCCTTTGCGCTGAACGGGCAGGCTTCTCCGCCCTCCGCACCGGGACATCCACCTTGCCAGCTGACGGACGGGACGGTTCCCCACCCTTACGCCTACGATTCCCCGGCGACTGCTTACACGTTTCCGGCTGCTTGTTGCCAACGGGCTGTTCTTCCGCCGGAGTGTCCTCCGTGGCCGGACGGAGCCGGCGGTCACGCGCGGCATATATCAGATGGGCGAATTTGGCGTTCCGGCGGATTCGCTGCAACGCTTCCTTGGCGGCATGTTGCTGGCTCTCCTTCTTGGAATATCCTTTCCCCTTTCCCGCACAAACCTTCTCCATAAGGACATCCGTGCGGAATACGGGTGCGTTGCCCTTCTCGGAGGATTCGTCTTTCAGGATGAACTCCAATTCGATTTTGTTCTTCTGGCACAATTCGATGAGCTTGCTCTTAAAGTTCATCTCACTGCGCGCCAGAACCTCCAAGTTAATGTGGACGTTCAGAATCCGGTGTTGGAAGAACCACATGCAGCCGTCGAATCCCCGGTCAAGGTAGATGGCTCCCATCAATGCCTCGAAAGCATTGCCGTACATATAATAATTGTGCGACGTGACATCGGTTTTCTCTTTCTTCACCAGGCGATCCAAGCCCAACTCGGCGGCGACCCGGTTCAAGGTCTCCCGTTTCACGACCTTGCTCCTCGTGGTCGTAAGGAAGCCCTCGTCTTTCCGTTCAAACTTTCTGAAAACAATGTCACTCACCACCGTCTCCAAAACGGCATCACCCAGGAATTCAAGACGCTCGTTGTTGAACAAGTGGCCTTGCATCGAGCGGAAGCCGCGCGACTTGTGCGTCAAGGCCACCTTATAATACTCCAAGCAACGGGGATAAAAGCCCAAGATTTCATACAAAGCCGAATAAAGCTCCTTCTCTTTGCAGAAAAGGAGCTTTATCCGGTCGATAAGATTAATCATCATCACGACACGTTAGGGAATTGGTTACTACTCTGCGTATTTCTTCATGATACAGCACGCATTGTGCCCGCCGAACCCGAACGTGTTGCTCAATGCCGCACGCACGGTTCTCTTCTGCGCTTTCCCAAACGTGAAGTTCAAGTTGTAATCTATTGCCTCGTCTTCGTCTCCCTCTTCGTGGTTGATCGTCGGGGGAACGATGTCGTTCTGCACGGCCAGCACGCAAACCATGGCTTCCACTGCTCCGGCGGCACCAAGCAGGTGTCCCGTCATGGATTTCGTCGAACTGATGTTCAGCTGGTAAGCATGCTCACCAAACAGTGCCTTGATGGCTTTCTCCTCCGAGACATCTCCCACGGGAGTCGACGTGCCGTGCACATTGATATAGTCAATATCTTCCGGCTTCATGCCTGCGTCTTCCAACGCGTTCGACATGACGAGCCGTGCTCCAAGCCCCTCAGGATGCGAAGCCGTGATGTGGTGCGCATCGGCCGACATGCCGACACCTGCAACCTCACAATAGATCTTCGCCCCCCTGGCTTTGGCGTGTTCAAGCTCTTCAAGGACAAGACAAGCCGCCCCTTCGCCAAGAACGAAACCGTCACGACTGGCACTGAACGGCCGCGAAGCGTGCTGGGGGTCGTCATTGCGCGTAGAGAGAGCGTGCATGGCGTTGAAGCCTCCCACGCCGGCAGGCCAAATGGCCGCCTCGGCACCGCCCGTAACTACCATGTCGGCCTTTCCAAGCCGGATGAGGTTAAAGGCATCTGCCAAAGCATTCGTTGAGGAAGCACAAGCGGATGTCGTCGTATAGTTGGGGCCGTGGAATCCGTAGTTTATCGCGATTTGTCCGGATGCAATATCTGCTATCATCTTGGGGATGAAGAACGGGTTGTATTTCGGACCCATCTCCGCGCCATTGACAGCATAATTACCGGCTTCCTCTTCAAACGTATGGAGTCCTCCGATACCGACACCAAGCACTACACCGACACGATTCTTGTCCAGTTTCTCCAAGTCTGCCCCCGTATCTTTTACGGCCTCCATGGCTGCCACAACGGCATACTGCTCATAGAGATCCATCTTACGGGCTTCCTTGCGATCGATGAAGTCGGTTACTTTGAACCCCTTCACCTCACAAGCAAACTGGGTCTTGAAATTTGACGCATCGAAATGGGTTATCGGGCCTGCACCACTCACACCGTTGAGCAGGTTCTCCCACGTCTCGGGAGCGGTATTGCCCACAGGGGTCAGCGCCCCCATTCCGGTGACGACAACTCTTTTCAATTCCATGTCTTATAAAAAGGAGGAGGAATGCCCCGCTAAGTTATTTCGTCTTTTCTTCGATATAAGCGATGGCATCGCCGACAGTCTGAATCTTCTCGGCCTGGTCGTCAGGAATCTGAATCTTGAATTCTTTCTCAAACTCCATGATCAGTTCTACCGTATCCAGAGAATCTGCACCGAGGTCATTTGCGAAACTTGCTTCTTTCTGCACGTCAGCTTCGTCAACACTCAGTTTTTCCACAATGATCTGCTTAACTTTTGCTTCGATATCAGACATAATTCAATAGGTTTTAGAAATTAGTATTCTTCTTTTAGGTTTAGAACTTTCAGGTTGCAAAAATAGTCCTTATCTCCAAAACGAACAAGGATTTCAACAAAAAAAGCACCCGTTCTTGCACAAAATCTCTTCCGGTGTGCGCCGATGGCAATATTCTTACCATTTTAGGCAAAAGACAGGCAGCATTTTCATTTTCTCGGTCTCTTCCTTGCCGAATCCCCGGCGGGATTGTCTCTTGGGGTTCAGTCTACGATATACTCCGACCAGTCCGTCAAGCGCATGTCTCCTTTCCGGCGGTAAGTGTCGTGCATCGCGAAAGCCGCCGAAAGCAGATGGTGCGTATGCCCTCCGCCTTTTGCCGCAAGCCGCAGGTATTCGCGCAGAAGTGGCCGGTAGTCCGGATGCGCGATTTCTATGACGGCCTCGGCCTTTTCCATGGCACACTTTCCGCGTAGGTCGGCCACGCCATATTCCGTCACGATGGCATCGACGTAATGCTCCGTATGGTCCACATGGGAGCAGAACGGCACGATGGAACTGATTTTCCCGTCCTTCGCCGTCGAACCGCAGGTGAACGTGCTCAGCATCGCGTTGCACGTGAAGTCGGCCGAGCCGCCCACGCCGTTCATCATGCGCGTCCCGCCTATCTTCGTGGAGTTCACGTGGCCGTAAATGTCCACCTCTATCGCCGTATTCATCGAGCAGATTCCGAGCCGGGCGATGACTTCGGGGCAATTGGAGATTTCCGAGGGGCGCAACAGGAGGCGACCGCGGTATTCGTTCATGTTGCCATACAGTTCCTGCAAGTGCTCGCTGCTGATGGTCAGGGCTCCTGTCGAGGCGGTAGACACGCGACCCTCGAGCATCAAACGCAGCGGGGCTTCCTGCAAGACCTCCGTATAGATATTGAAATTGGGAACTTCCTTCGAACGCCCCAAGGCACCGAGCACGGCGTTGGCTCCCGAACCCACGCCCGACTGCATGGTCAGCGTATGGCTCGGCAGGTAGCCTTGCCGGATGTTCCACACGAGGAAGTCGGCCATGTGCGCGCCGATGGCATCCGTGACCGCCGTGGGGGCATTCATGGGGCGACCCTCGTCGGGCACGTGGCAATCGTAGATGCCCGTGATGCGGCGCGTGTCGACCTCGATGTACGGGAGTCCTATACGCTCGATGGGCTGCGTGATGCGAACCGGCGTACGGAACGGATAGTTCTCTATTTCATATATGTCGTGCAGGCCGATGACTTTCGTCGAATGCCAGCTGTTCCGCTCAATGAAGATACCTTTCCGCGCCAGCCGGCAGATTGTCGGCGCGATACCTATCCCCGCCGTCAGGTAAATGCGCGAACGGTCGCCGAAGTCCTCCACCTCGACTGCCTCGATGATACCCCAGTCGATATGGCCTGTCGTTTCCTGCCGCAGGTGGGCGGCATTGTCCGACAGGTTCAGGTCCATGAAACGGACGCGACCGTCATTGTACGCCTTACGTATCTCCCCGTTCACCGAGAAGGGGAACCTGCGGTCGATGGCATCGGCGGCGGCCAACTCACCGTCGCAACTCGCGCCGATGGATGCCCCTGTCACCACATTCACCTTATAGGGGCGACCCGCTTCGTGCTCGGCACGGGCACGCCGGGCTATTTCGGGAGTGATGCATTTGGGGGAACCGGCCGGGCCGAAGCCGCCCACACCAATCGTGTCGCCGTTCTGCACCAAGGCAGCGGCTTCCTGTGGAGTTATGGATGGAATTGACATCTCTTTTCGGGGGACTTTATGATTGTGGCCACAAAATTAAGGAAAAAAATAGGAGCATGGAAATGCGCAAGATTACTTACTGCGTTCCCGCACGTTCAAGCCCAGCACATGATGACGACTTGCGCGATGACGACCCGCGCGAACATGCAGATGGGATAGACCGTGGCATAAGCGACTGAGGCTTTGTCGCCGGGGAGTTGCCCGTTGGCGTAGTCGAGCGCGATGGGATTGGCCATGGCTCCGCACAACATGCCCGCCGTCTGGGCGAAATCCTTATGGAATCCCCTGACGGACACCGCTGCCATGACAATCACGGGGACCATCGTGATGAGGAAACCGCCGGCCAGCCATGTCAGCGCGGCCGGAGTCATGACGACGGTGAAGAAGTCGCGGCCGGCATCGAGGCCGAGGCAGGCCAGGTACATCGACAGCCCCAGCGAACGGAGCATCAGGTTGGCACTCGTCGTCGTATAGGCCACCATGTGCAGGCGCGGGCCGTAAGCCCCGATGAGTATGCCCATGATGATGGGGCCTCCGGCGAGGCCGAGTTTCACAGGGAAGCTCATACCGGGGAGATGGAAAGGGATGCAGCCCAGCGCAAGCCCGAGCACGATGCCCACGTAAATCGCCACGAGGTTCGGCTCGTCGAGGTTCTTCACCGCGTTGCCCAGTTCGGCGGCCACCTTCCCGATGGCTTCCGGCGTACCCACCACCGTCACCCGGTCGCCCATGCGCAGGACGAGGTCGGGCGTGGCCACCAGCTGTATGCCCGACCGCTGCACGCGGCTCACGTTGATGCCGTAACGGTTGCGGAGATGGAGCGACCCGAGATGCCGCCCGTTGATTTCGCGCCGCGTGATGAGCACACGTTGCGAGACGAGCGTGCTGTCAACCTTGTTCCAGTCGATGTTGTTCTTGTTCCAGTCCGTATTGTCCCGGCTGCCGAAGTAGAATGTCAGCTGGTCTACGTTTTTCTGGCGGGTGATGACGAGCACGCGGTCGCCTTCTTCGAGGCGCGTGTCGCCATTGGGGAGGATGACCTTCCCCTTGCGCCAAAGGCGGGACACCACGAACTTCTGCGTCTCTATCCGCGCCAGTTCGTGCAGGGTCTTCCCGAAGATGGCGGGATTGCACACCTGGAACGAGGCGATATAGGCTTCGTCGGCATGTTTGTCGGCCGACACGAACCGTTTCAGCTTCATGACACGCCCGGCCACCATCAAGGCGAGGATGACACCGACAAGGCCGAGGGGATAGGTCACGGCGCAGCTCAGCGCCGGCCCGCTGGCGTTCTCACCAACCAGTTTGAGCGTCTGCTGGGCGGCACCGAGCGCGGGGGTGTTGGTCGTCGCGCCGCAGAGGACACCTACCATGTCGGGCAGAGGCACGGAGACCAGCCACGACAGCCCCAGCGCGAGGACTGTCCCGAAAAGAACCACGCCCAAGGCAAGCCCCGTCAGCTGTGCCCCGCCGCTGCGGAACGAGCTGACGAATCCCGGCCCCACTTGCAGGCCGAGGGCATACACGAAAAGGACGAGCCCGAAACTTTCCGCATAGTTCAGCACGTCGGGCTGTATGCTCAGGCCGGCCCATCCGGCGAAGATGCCAATGAAGAAGACGAACGTCACGCCCAACGAGACACCACGCACGTGCAACCGGCCAAGCCCCATCCCGATGGCGCAGATGAGGCAGACGACCAGCACAGACTGGACTGCCGACGGGGTCAGCAGTGTTTCGTTAAGCCATTCCATATTCCCGAAGTGAGCGGAGGAACTGCGGGCAAAGGTAAGTCTTTTTCAAGAACGCACCACCACGCGGCGCGCCATTCTTTTCCACATCGCCCGGAGGGTGCGTCGTCATCTGCGTCGGCGAGAGGCTGTCAACGGGTCGCCGGATAGGAAATTCTGTCCGGCGACCCGTTGAAACTAGTCGCCGACTACGACGAGCGAACAGTACACCCTTCCGTCGGGACGGGGTGAGGGGATGTTTTCCCTGTATGATGACAAGGTTTTCATAGCCTACGGCACATACTTTTTCGTATCTTTGCCTTTGACAAGTACAACGACAAAGAAAATGGTACGTAAATTCGATTTTCTGGTAATCGGCTCCGGCGTGGCGGGGATGAGCTATGCCCTGCAAGTGGCCGAGGCGGGAAAAGGCAAGGTGGCACTCGTGTGCAAAACAACCCTGGACGAGGCCAACACAGCAAAGGCACAGGGGGGAGTGGCCTCCGTGACCAACTTCGAAGTGGACAACTTCGACAAGCATATCCGCGACACCATCATCGCGGGCGACTACATCAGCGACCCGAAAGCCGTGGAGTTGGTGGTGAAGAACGCACCCGAGGGCATCAGGCAGCTGCTTGAATGGGGCGTGAACTTCGACAAGAATGCCGACGGCCAGTTCGACCTCCACCGCGAGGGCGGCCACTCGGAATTCCGCATACTCCACCACGCCGACGACACGGGATTTGAAATCCAGCGCGGCCTCATCGAAGCCGTCCACAAGCATCCGGGCATCACGGTGTTGGAGAACCACTTCGCCGTCGAAATAATCACGCAGCACCACCTCGGCATCGAGGTGACGCGGCGCACGCCCGACATCGAGTGCTACGGAGCCTACATCCTCGACCCCGACACCCGGAAAATCGACACGTTCCTCTCGAAAGTCACCATCCTGGCCACGGGAGGCTGCGGGGCGGTCTATGCCTCCACGACCAACCCCGAAATCGCCACGGGCGACGGCATCGCCATGGCCTACCGGGCAAAAGCCACCGTCAAGGACATGGAGTTCATCCAGTTCCACCCCACGGCCCTCTTCCACCCCGGCGAAACGCATCCGGCCTTCCTCATCACCGAGGCCATGCGCGGCTATGGCGGCATCCTCCGCCTCCCCAACGGCGAGGAGTTCATGCAGAAATACGACAAGCGGCTCTCGCTCGCCCCGCGCGACATCGTGGCCCGCGCCATCGACAAGGAGATGAAGATTCACGGCCTCGACCACGTCTGCCTCGACGTCACGCACAAGGATGCGGAGGAGACGAAGCACCACTTCCCGAACATCTACGCCAAATGCCTGAGCATCGGCATCGACATCACCCGCCAGTATATCCCCGTCGCCCCGTGTGCCCACTACCTCTGCGGCGGCATCAAGGTCGACCTTGACGCCTGCTCCAGCATCCGCAGGCTGTATGCCATAGGCGAGTGTTCGTGCACCGGGCTGCACGGCGGCAACCGGCTGGCCAGCAACTCGCTCATCGAAGCCGTCGTCTACGCCGGAGCGGCCGCACGCCACTCGTTGGCGCACATCGGGGAATACGACTTCAACACCGACGTGCCTGCATGGAACGACGAGGGGACACTCTCGAACGAGGAGAAGGTGCTCATCGCACAGGACGTGAAAGAAGTGGGACAGATCATGTCGAACTATGTCGGCATCGTGCGGAGCGACCTGCGCCTCAAACGCGCCTGGACACGCCTCGACCTGCTCTACGAAGAGACGGAAGAACTCTTCAAGCGCGTCAAGGCGACACGCGACATCTGCGAGCTGCGCAACATGATAAACGTGGGCTACCTCATCACCCGGCAGGCCATCGAACGCAAGGAGAGCCGCGGACTGCACTATACCACCGACTACCCCCGACACGCGTACAACTATAAATAACCAAGGACACCCTGTCCTCTAAAAACCCTTTGTCTTATGATATTACGCACTTTCCTACCACTTGCCGCACTGGCTTTCTGTCTGGAAGCCACGGCACAGCGTTCCGAGACCCTGCTCGAACGCGACTGGCGCCTTATCCGCCAAGACAATTCGGCTTACAGTGACCCCGACTACGACGACAGCAGTTGGCAAAGCGTCACGATTCCACACGATTGGAGCATTAGCGGCTCGTTCAGCGAATCCAGCGACGAGCCGTCCGGAGGGACGACCGGAGGATTGATCTACGCCGGGACAGGGTGGTACCGCCTCCACTTCGACGTGCCCGACTATCGTCCCGGATGCCGCGTCGAGCTGCTCTTCGACGGCGCGATGAGCCACCCCAGCGTCTACGTGAACGGCCAGTACGCCGGTGGCTGGGAATATGGCTACAACGCGTTTTCCGTCGACATCTCCTCCTACGTGGAAGCAGAGGACAACGTGCTCGCCGTACGCCTCTACAACGAAAAGGAACAGTCGCGCTGGTATCCCGGTGCCGGCCTCTACCGCAATGTCCACCTCATCGTGAGCGACGCGGCACACATCCCGACGTGGGGCGTGCAGGTGCTCACGCCCAATGTCACGGACAGCCAGGCCGACGTGGAGATATACACGACGGTCGACCTGCCCGACGACCGCACGGGCTATACCCTTTCCACGGAAATACTTAACCCGCAAGGCGACGTGGTGGCCACGTCACAGACAGACCTGTCGGGGACGACGGACAGCATCGTCCATGAAAGCATGCAGGTAGACTCCCCGCAACGATGGGACATCTACACGCCGAACCTCTACCAGGTGGTCTCGAAAATCTATGAGGACGACACGCTCTGCGACAGCGTGGCCACGACGTTCGGCATCCGTACCATCGAGGTCGTGGCCGACCAAGGCTTCCTGCTCAACGGACGTGTCGTGAAGTTCAAGGGAGTATGCAACCACCACGACCTCGGCCCGCTGGGTGCCGCCGTCAACGAGAGCGCACTGCGCCGGCGACTCCTGCAACTGGTTGACATGGGTGCCAACGCCATCCGGACGGCCCACAACATGCCGTCGCCCGAGCTCATCCGGCTATGCGACGAGATGGGCATCATGGTCATGGCAGAATCCTTCGACGAATGGAGCACGGGCAAGGTGACGAACGGCTACAACAAGTATTTCGACGAATGGGCCGAGCGCGACCTGGTCAACCTGATTCGCCACTTCCGCAACTCGCCCTCCGTCGTGATGTGGTCCATCGGCAACGAAGTGTCGGAGCAATACAACGCGACGACAGGTCTGCAACTGACGGAATGGCTTCAAGACATCTGCCACCGCGAAGACCCGACGCGCCCCGTCACGATGGGTATGGACGCGGCCGACGCGGTCGTGTCGAACGGCATAGCAGCCGCCCTCGACGTGCCGGGATTCAACTACCGCTCCTACAAATACCAGAACAACTACGACAACCTGCCCCAGAAAGTCGTACTCGGCACGGAGAGTGCCTCCACGGTAAGCTCCCGCGGTGTGTACAAGTTCCCCGTGACACGCGGTTCCATGCTCACGTACACGGACAACCAGTCTTCCTCTTACGATGTGGAGCACTGCACGTGGTCCAACCTGCCCGAGGACGACTGGATCTGGCACGACGAAAAAGACTGGACGATGGGCGAATTCGTCTGGACCGGATATGATTACCTCGGTGAGCCGACACCTTACAGTGAGGACTGGCCCAGCCATTCCTCCTACTTCGGCATCATCGACTTGGCCAATATCCCGAAAGACCGTTACTACCTCTACCGCAGCCACTGGGCACCCGAAAAGGAGACCTTGCACATCGTGCCCCACTGGACCTGGTCCGGACGCGAGGGTAAAGTGACCCCGGTGTTCGTCTACACCAACTATCCCAGCGCGGAGCTTTTCGTAAACGGCGTAAGTCAAGGTGTCATGACGAAAGACACCACCATCACGGTGGAGAACTCCGACACGGAAGACGACGAGGCGGCACTGACCCGCCAGAAGCGTTACCGCCTGATGTGGCCCGACGTGGTCTATGAACCGGGGACGCTGCGCGTGGTAGCCTACGACGAGGAGGGAAATGCCGTCGCCGAGAAAGAGGTGCATACGGCCGGAGACGCTTACAGCCTCGAAGTGGAAGCCGACACGCTCCCTCTGAGGGCAGGCGGCCGTGACCTGTGCTATATCCGTGTCCGCATGGTCGATGAGGACGGCAACCTTGTCCCCGATGCCACAAACCGTATCAGGTTCAGCGTGAGCGGTGCGGGAACGTATAAGGCGGCTGCCAATGGAGACCCGACCTGCACGACCAGGTTCTCCCTTACCTACATGCCTCTCTTCGGCGGGCAACTGACGGCTATTGTCGCCACCACGGACGAACCGGGCACGTTCACCTTCACCGCGACAGCCACCACCACCGGGATTCTTCCTGCTTCCGTAACCTGCACCGTACAAGGCGACGAGAGCATCGAGACCGCCATTCGGGACATCGTGACAACCGGGCAGAAACCCGAACTGAACTTCTCAAAAGGCATAGTCACGGTGAAGAGCGAACAGCCCTGCCACGTGGCCGTCTATTCCCTCGACGGCCGCCGCGTAGCCTACGCAAACGGGAACAGTCTCGACATCCGCAGGCTGTCCTCAGGGGTCTATCTCATCAAGGCCGACAACTCACAAGGCTCTGCCCATATGAAAATCGCCCTACAACGGTAGTCTGCAAGTTTTGGAAAGGGAGACGGAATGCCACGAAGCCAGCTTGAACCGCACAGATGCGGAGTAGATTCGCTCCATCCACTTCCCCAATCATGACAAAAGGAAATCTCAAATTCAAAAATATATAATTGATGTTTAGCAACAAGACTTTGTTCTCTCTCGTGCTTGCTTGCACGGCAATAGAGGGAACGGCACAACGCACGGAGACGCTCCTCGAAAAAGGGTGGCACTTCACCCATCAGGACGATACGGCCTGCATCGCTCCGGGCTACGACGACCGCCAATGGGAAAGCGTCACAGTTCCTCACGATTGGGCTGTCACGGGTCCGTTCAGTTATCTCAACGACCGCCAGAACGTAGCCATCACGCAGGACGGGCAGAAAGAAGCGATGGAACACGCCGGACGCACGGGCGGACTGCCTTTCGTCGGCACGGGATGGTATCGCCTGGACTTCGATGTGCCCGACTATCGTCCCGGATGCCGCGTCGAACTGCTCTTCGACGGCGCAATGAGCCATCCCCGCGTCTATGTGAACGGACAGTACGCCGGTGGCTGGGAATATGGATACAACGCGTTCACCGTGGACATCACACCGTATGTCAAGGCCGACGGCAACACGCTCGCCATACGCCTCTACAACGAACCGGAGCAGTCGCGCTGGTATCCCGGGGCGGGTCTGTATCGTAATGTTCACCTCGTCGTGACGGACAAGGCGCATATCCCGACATGGGGCGTACAGGTGCTCACGCCGCGCATCACGGAAAGCGAAGCCGTCGTCGAACTGCGCACAGCGGTCAGCATCCCCGGGACGCGCGATGGCTACCACCTCACGGCCAGCCTGCTGAACCCGCAAGGGGAAGAGGTGGCCGCTACCGACATGGACTTGACCGGGACGACTGACAGCCTCGCCTTCGGAACGTTCCGCGTACCCGATCCGCAGCTTTGGGACTTGGACACACCTAACCTTTACAGCGTCGTGACCAAGCTCTACGACGGCGACCGCCTCTGCGACAGTGTGACAACACCTTTCGGCATCCGCACCATCGAGATAGTGCCCAATAAAGGCTTCCTGCTCAACGGGCGCGTCGTGAAGTTCAAAGGCGTCTGCAACCACCACGACCTCGGCCCGCTGGGTGCCGCCGTCAACGAGAGCGCACTGCGCCGGAGGCTGCTGCAACTGAAAGACATGGGAGCCAACGCCATCCGGACCTCGCACAACATGCCGTCGCCCGAACTCGTCCGGCTGTGCGACGAGATGGGTATCATGATTATGGCGGAGTCCTTCGACGAATGGCGCACGGCAAAGGTGGCCAACGGCTACCACAAGTACTTCGACGACTGGGCAGAGCGTGACTTGGTCAACCTTGTCCGCCACTACCGCAACTCGCCCGCCGTCGTGATGTGGTGCATCGGCAACGAAGTGCCCGACCAGTACAACCAGACGCAAGGTTCCAAGATTACGCGGTGGCTCACGGACATCTGCCACCGTGAGGACCCGACGCGCCCCGTCACGATGGGCATGGACGCGCCGGATGCCGTCGTGGCCAACAACATGGCTGCCGCGCTTGATGTTCCCGGGTTCAACTACCGTCCTTTCAAGTACCAGACTAATTATGACAAACTGCCGCAGGCCGTTATCCTCGGCAGCGAGACGGCTTCCACCATCAGCGCACGCGGCGTGTACAAGTTCCCCGTGACGCGTGGTTCCATGCGGAAGTATGACGACCATCAGGCTTCTTCCTACGACGTGGAGCATTGCGGATGGTCCAACCTGCCCGAGGACGACTGGATATGGCACGACGAAAAGGACTGGGCCATGGGTGAGTTCGTCTGGACCGGACATGATTACCTCGGGGAGCCGACCCCGTATTATTCCGACTGGCCCAGCCATTCCTCGCTCTTTGGCATCATCGACTTGGCCAACATCCCGAAAGACCGTTACTACCTCTACCGCAGCCATTGGGCTCCCGAGAAGGAGACGCTGCACATCCTGCCCCACTGGACCTGGCCGGGACGTGAGGGAGAGGTGACCCCGGTGTTCGTCTACACCAACTATCCCAGCGCGGAGCTTTTCGTAAACGGCGTAAGTCAGGGTCGTGTGTCGAAAGACACCACCATCACGGTCGGGAACTCCGCCACGCAAGAAGACGAGGCCGCCCTGACCCGCCAGAAACGCTACCGCCTGATGTGGCCCGACGTGAAGTATGAACCGGGTACGTTGCGCGTAGTGGCTTACGACGAGGCGGGGAACGCCGTCGCCGAGGAGGAAGTGCATACCGCCGGAAAGGCTTACCGGCTTGAAGCGGTGGCCGACACGCTGCCCCTGAAAGCTGGTGGGCGCGACCTTTGCTACATCCGTGTCCGGATGCTCGACGCGGACGGCAACCTTGTCCCCGATGCCAACCAGCTGGTAGAGTTCAGTGTCAAGGGAGCCGCCACCTACAAGGCCGCCGCCAATGGCGACGCGACCTGCCTCGACCTTTTCCAAGAGCCGAAGATGCACCTGTTCAACGGCCAACTGACCGCCATCGTCGCCACGACGGACAAGCCGGGTACGTTCACGTTCACCGCGAAAGCCAAGGGCGTGAAAGCGGCCACGGTGGAAGGCAAGGTGGAATAGACACGCGGAAATCCACGCGGCGGAACATCCACCACTCTGACGGAATTGCCTCCGTCTGCATCCCATGAGGAAATGCAGGCGGAGGCAATCTTTTTATGCGGGTCGGCTCCGGCGTTCCGCGAACCAGCATTCCGGCAAGGCGTGCCGGGCTTCGTGTCCCGCCGGACGGGGAGGACGGACTGGCTTATACCTTTCCGCCCACGAGTACCTTTATTTCGTTGAGTTTGTTCAGGGCTTCGAGCGGGGTGAGACGATTGACATCCAGGCGGAGCAGTTCATCCCTAATTTGGGACAGTACGGGGTCGTCGAGTTGGAAGAAGCTCAGTTGCACGGGGTCGCCGGACGCTTTGCCGCCCTCCGGTGGAGCGGAAACGCCGCCGCTGTTGTTGCGTTCCAGGTCGTGCAGGATGACTTCGGCGCGCTCCACAATGGAACGCGGCATCCCCGCCAGTCGCGCCACGTGTATGCCGAAGGAATGCTCGCTGCCCCCGGGGACGAGCTTGCGCAGGAAGACGACACGCCCGTTCACCTCCTTCACCGACACGTTGAAGTTCTTGATGCGCTCGAAGTGCTTGGCCATCTCGTTCAGCTCGTGATAATGCGTGGCGAACAGGGTGCGCGCATGGCCGCGTGGGCTCTCGTGTATGTGTTCCACGATAGCCCACGCGATGGATATGCCGTCGTAGGTGGACGTGCCCCTGCCCAGCTCGTCAAAAAGCACGAGGCTGCGCCCCGTCAGGTTGTTCATGATGTTGGCCGCCTCGTTCATCTCGACCATGAACGTACTCTCACCGACCGAGATATTGTCGCTCGCGCCGACGCGGGTGAAGATTTTGTCGACCATGCCGATGCGCGCGCTTTCGGCGGGGACGAACGACCCTGTCTGCGCCAGGAGCGTGATGAGTGCCGTCTGCCGCAGGAGCGCGCTCTTTCCCGACATGTTCGGCCCGGTGATGATGATGATTTGCTGGCTTCCGCTGTCGAGGAGCACGTCGTTGGCCACGTAGGGCTCGCCGGGCGGGAGAAGGGTCTCGATGACCGGATGGCGGCCTTGCCGGATGTCGATGACGAGGGAGTCGTCCACGACGGGCCGGACGTAGTTCCGCTGTTCGGCCTGCACGGCGAAGGAGTGCAGGCAGTCGAGCTCGGCCACCACGGCGGCATCCGACTGCAACGCGCCGATATGGCAGGCCGTCGCCTGTACGAGGTCGGCGAACAGTCGCTGTTCGAGTGCCAATATCTTGTCCTCCGCGCCGAGTATCTTCTCCTCATATTCTTTCAGCTCCTGGGTGATGTAACGCTCGGCGTTGGCGAGCGTCTGCTTGCGCACCCATTCCGGCGGCACTTGGTCGCGGTACGTGTTGCGCACCTCTATATAATAGCCGAACACGTTGTTGAAGCCGATTTTCAGGCTGGCGATGCCAGTGGCCTCTGCCTCCCGCTGCTGTATCCGCATCAGGTATTCCTTGCTCGACGACGACAGCGAGCGGAGTTCGTCGAGCTCCGCGTCGACCCCGGCAGCCATGTAGCCTCCCTTGGCCATCAGGGCGGGCGGATCGGGACGCAGTTCGCGGGCGATGCGGTCGCGCAGTTGGGTGCAGGCATCCAGCTTCCGCCCCATGCGCGACAGGGTCTCGTCCTCCGCCTGCTCACAGGCGGTCTTCAAGGGGGCGATGGCTTCGAGCCCGTAGCGGAGTTGTTGCATCTCGCGGGGCGTGACGCGACCGACGGCCACCTTCGAGACGATGCGTTCGAGGTCGCCGATGGTCGAGAGGCTCTCCGCGGCCTGCGCACGGAAGTCGGGATGGCGGAAGAAGTAGTCCACCACGTCCTGCCGGGCGGTCACGCTTTTCAGGTCGCGCAGGGGGAAGAGCAGCCAGCGGTGGAGCAGCCGCCCGCCCATGGGCGTGAGCGTGTGGTCGACGACGCTGAGCAGCGAACTGCCGCCCTCGCACATCGGACTGACGAGTTCGAGGTTGCGCACGCTGAACTTGTCGAGCCGCACGTAGCGTTCCTCCTCGATGCGCCGCACGGCGGTGATATGCCCGACGTGCGTGTGCTGCGTGATTTCCAGATAGGCCATCACGGCACCCGCCGCCACGACGGCCGCCGCCATGTGGTCGATGCCGAAGCCTTTGAGGTTCTTCACACCGAAGTGTTTCAGCAACCTCTCGCGGGCACCGTTCTCCTCAAAAGCCCAGTCGTCGAGCTCGAAGATGAAGTATCTCGTGCCGAAAAGCTCTTCGACTTGCCGCCGACGGCCCCACTCGTAAAGCACCTCCTTGGGCGCGAAGTTCGAGAGGAGTTTGTCGGCATATTCCGCCGTCCCCTCGCCCACGAGGAACTCTCCCGTCGAAATGTCGAGGAAGGCCACGCCGCAGGTGCCGCGCCCGAAGTGGACGGCGGCCAGGAAGTTATTCTCCTTGCTGCTGAGCACGTTGTCCGTCAGTGCCACGCCGGGCGTCACCAGCTCCGTGATGCCGCGCTTCACCAGTTTCTTGGTGAGCTTGGGGTCTTCGAGCTGGTCGCAGATGGCCACGCGGTGGCCGGCGCGTATGAGCTTGGGCAGGTAGGTGTCGAGCGCGTGGTGGGGGAAGCCGGCCATCTCGACCGTGGCGACGCTCCCCTTGTTGTTGCGGCGCGTCAGGGTGATGCCCAGCACCTGCGAGGCCGTCACGGCATCGGCGCAATAGGTCTCATAGAAGTCCCCGCACCTGAAAAGGAGCAACGCATCGGGATGCTGGGCTTTCAGGTCGTGGAACTGCTTCATCATGGGGGTCAGTGGGGCTTTCTCCATCGTGCGCCGGTTTGTCGGTTTTAGCAGGTAAAGTTACGATTTTTTGCTGTCCCGGTCAGGTCGTGGCGGTCATTTTCTTGTGCATTTCCCACAGCACGATGCCCGCACTGACCGACACGTTGAGCGAATGCTTCGTGCCGAACTGGGGTATCTCGACGCTGCCGGTGCAGCGGTCCACGACGGCTTGCGAAACGCCCTTCACCTCGTTGCCCAGCACGATGGCGTAGCGTCGGCCGGGACCGACGGCGAGGCGGTCGAGCCCGACGCTTCCCTCCACCTGCTCGGCGGCGAGCACCTCGTAGCCCTCGGCCAGGAGTTCGTCGACCGCCGACAGGGTGTCGGCTCGGTAGGTCCAGTCGACGGCGAACTCCGCCCCGAGTGCCGTCTTGTGTATGTCGGCGGACGGGGGACAGGCCGTGATGCCGCAGAGGTAGAGGCGCGACAGGCGGAAAGCGTCGGCGGTGCGGAAGATGGAGCCCACGTTATGCTGGCTGCGGATGTTGTCGAGCACGGCCACGAGGGGGAGCTTGCGGGATTGCTTGAACTCCTCCACCGTCAGGCGGTGCATCTCTTCGACGGTTA
>CAZYHW010000044.1:11639-16837 GCA_964647405.1 uncultured Prevotellamassilia sp. | reverse complement strand
GGGGCTTATCCGTACCATGTCGGGCGTGGCTCTCGCGTCCTTGACCGTTTTTCCTGCGGTCGGCAGGGAGCAGGCCGGAAAGTTTACTTAAATTTGTAACCTTGTAAGGCTGCCCCTTTGTGCGGGTGGCTTTCTGCGCATCCCGGCATGGCAAAAGAAAAGACTGTCTACGTTTGCAGCGAATGCGGAGCCGACTCCCCGAAGTGGCTCGGCCGCTGCCCGTCGTGTGGCGCGTGGAATTCGTTGCGCGAGTTCCATGTGCCCAAATCGCAGCCTGCTGCCCAGCGGGGCATGTCCTCCGGGCCAGACGGCGCGCCCCGGCCCGTGCGCTTGTCGGCTGTGCGCAGCGACGACGAAATCCGCATCGACACGGGCGACACTGAACTGAACCGCGTGCTGGGCGGCGGACTTGTTCCCGGCGAGGTCGTCCTGCTGGGCGGCGAGCCCGGGATAGGCAAGTCCACCCTGCTGTTGCAGACGGTGCTCGGCATGTCCGGCCGCCGCGTCCTCTATGTCAGCGGCGAGGAAAGCGAGCGTCAGATCAAGTTGCGCGCCGACCGCCTGGGACGCAGCGGCGGCGACTGCCTCCTGCTCTGCGAAACGTCGCTCGAAGCCATCCTCCGCCATGCCCGCGAGGTGCGTCCCGACCTGCTGGTCGTCGACTCCGTGCAGACACTCGCCAGCGAGGCCGCCGATTCCGGCCCCGGCTCCCTCGTCCAGGTGCGCGAGTGCGCCTCCGCCCTGCTTCACTATGCCAAGGAGAGCGAAGTGCCTGTCGTCCTCATCGGTCACATCACCAAGGAAGGCACGCTGGCGGGGCCGAAGGTGTTGGAGCATATCGTGGATGCCGTCGTGCAGTTCGAGGGCGACCGTCACTATCTCTACCGTATCCTTCGGGGCATCAAGAACCGCTTCGGGTCGACCGCCGAACTGGGCATCTACGAAATGGTGCACGACGGCCTGCGCCCGGTGGCCAACCCCTCCGAACTGCTCCTGACCGACACCGACGAGGCGTTGAGCGGCGTGGCCGTGGCCGCCGCCATCGAGGGTGCGCGCCCCCTGCTCATCGAAACGCAGGCACTGGTCAGCACGGCGGCCTATGGCACCCCGCAGCGCTCGGCGACGGGTTTCGACCTCCGGCGGCTTAACATGCTGCTCGCCGTGCTCGAAAAGCGCGTCGGTTTCCGCCTTGCGCAGAAGGATGTCTTCCTTAACATTGCCGGCGGGCTGCGGGTGACGGACCCTGCCATAGACCTGTCGGTCATCGCCGCCGTCCTGTCGAGCAATGTGGACACGTCCATCGACCACCGCACGGCATTGGCGGGCGAAGTCGGCCTGAGCGGTGAAATCCGCCCCGTGACGCGCATTGCCCAACGCGTGGCCGAGGCCGGGAAACTCGGCTTCCGCCGTATCATCGTGCCCCGCCACAACCTCAAAAGCCTGGACGGACAGAGCCATCCAGACCTCGAAATAACCCCGGTCGACAAGGTGGAGGAAGCCCTCCGCGCCTTGTTCGGCTGACAACCCCGGAACGAACCATGCACAAGACGATACGAATCCGTGTCACGCCCGACATAGCCGCCGATCCGGCTCGCCTGCGCCGCCATGTGGCTGCCGAGGAGGCCATCGACGAGAGGACTATCCGCGCCTTGCTCATTCGGCGGCGCAGCATCGACGCCCGGCAGCGCACGGTCTGCGTGGAGCTCGGGCTCGACCTGTATGTGAACGAAGAACCACCCTCGCCCGACTTTTCCGACCTGCACTATCCCTACGTGGGCGACCGTCCGCGTGTCCTTGTCGTCGGCGCGGGCCCCGGCGGACTGTTTGCCGCCCTCCGGCTCGTCGAGCTGGGCTTTTGCCCCGTCGTCCTCGAACGCGGGAAGGACGTTCACGCCCGCCGCAAGGACATTGCCCTTATCTCCCGTGAGCAACGCGTCGACCCTGAAAGCAACTACGCTTTCGGCGAGGGCGGCGCGGGGGCTTTCTCGGACGGCAAGCTATATACCCGCAGCCGCAAGCGGGGCAGCGTGGAGCGTGTCCTGCGCATCTTCTGCCGACATGGGGCAAGCCCGGACATTCTTGTCGATGCCCATCCCCATATCGGGACCGACCGCCTGCCGCGTGTCGTCGAGGCCATCAGGGAGACGATTGTCCAGTCGGGCGGAGAGGTGCATTTCAACAGCCGGGTGGATGCGTTGCTGCGTACAGCCGACGGGACACGTGTGGAAGGCGTCGTGACCTCCACCGGGAAAGAGTTCCGCGGCCCCGTCATCCTGGCCACCGGGCATTCTGCCCGCGATGTCTATCGCTATCTTCATGCCGAGGGAATCCCTCTCGAAGCGAAGGGCATCGCCGTCGGTGTCCGCTTGGAGCATCCCTCGTCGCTCATCGACAGGATTCAGTATCACAACCGAGCAGGCCGGGGGAACTATCTCCCTGCGGCGGAATACAGCTACACCGCCCAGGTCGACGGTCGCGGTGTGTACAGTTTCTGCATGTGTCCCGGCGGCTTCGTCGTCCCCGCCGCGAGTGGCCCGGAGCAGGTTGTCGTCAACGGCATGAGCCCCAGCAACCGCGGGTCGGCGTGGAGCAACTCCGGCATGGTGGTGGAGACCCATCCGGAAGACCTCGACGGCGGTCTGGCTCCGTTCATGCGCGAGGCGTTCGCCGACGAGGCATTCGCAGCCGCCCACAGCGACTATTCAGCCGACAACCCGCTCCGCCTGATGTACTTCCAGGAAGCCCTCGAACGCCAGACGTGGATGCAAGGGCAGTGTCGGCAGACCGCTCCCGCCCAACGGATGAACGACTTCGTTACCGGCCGTTTGAGCTACGACCTGCCCCGTTCGAGCTATTCGCCGGGGCTGGTGGCCTCGCCGCTCCATTTCTGGATGCCGGAGCATACCGCGTCGCGCCTCAGGACGGCGTTTGCGCTTTTCGGTCGCCGGAGCCGCGGCTTCCTCACGGCGGAGGCTGTCGTCGTGGCCGCCGAGACGCGCACCTCGTCGCCGGTCCGCATCGTCCGCGATGCCGACACGCTGGCCCATCCGGCTGTCGAGGGGCTCTTCCCCTGTGGCGAGGGGGCGGGCTACTCCGGCGGAATCGTCTCGTCCGCCATCGACGGCATGCGCTGCGCCGAAGCGGCTGCCGAGTGGCTTGGCAGGGTTTCTTAGTCCGGGTCTGTCTGATTTCAAGATACGAGAGAGCCAATGCTTCTGTCTGTAATTACGGTTAACTTCAACGGGATAGTCTATACGAGGGACTTCCTGGATTCCCTGTGTGGCCTGTCTGAATCGGATGACGTAGAGATTATAGTTGTCGATAACGCTTCGGATGCGAACGAGGCGGAAGTCCTTCAAAAAGAATACCCTTGGGTGAAATGCGTCAGGAGCGAGGAAAATCTGGGCTTCTCCGGCGGTAACAATTTGGGGGCGAAAAGGTCGCGGGGAAAGTACTTGTTGTTCGTCAACAATGACATAATAGCCAATGCGGATGCCCTGTTTCGCTTGTTGGATGTCCTGAAAAGCGACCCTGACGTGGCGGCAGTTTCGCCCTGTATCGTAAATGCGAATGGCAGTTACGCCTATACCGGCAGCAAACCGTTAGGCAAGTATCTGCTGCGGCTACATTACAGTACGGAGGCAGGCCATGAGGCGGGCGAAGTTCCCTTGATACACGGTGCGGCGGTGATGATGCCCAGAGCGAAGTGGGAGGAGGTGGGCGGATGGCCCGAACCGTATTTCCTCTATTTCGAGGAGGTGGATTTGTCGCTCCATTTGAAGAAACTGGGATACAAGCTGTGGTATGAGCCCAAGGCACAACTGATACATATCGGCAGTTGCAGTACGGGCAGGAACTCACCTTTGAGCTGTTATTACGGCTCACGGAACCACCTGCTCCTGTACTGCCGGAATCTTGTCGGCTGGAAGAAACTCTATGCCGTCATGTACCACTTGCTGCTGATAGTCCCGCATAATATTGTCGTCTATATCAGGAACAGGCAGTTCCCGCTCGTGAAAGCGTATTGCGCAGGAGTGAAAGATTTCCTGCGGGGAAGATTTGGCAAACGGGTATGAATAAGATTGCAGTCGCACAACGAAGTGTTTCAGTCGTCATGTGCACCTATAATGGTGCGCCTTATTTGAGAGAGCAACTGGACTCCATCCTCCATCAAACGTATCCGGTATTCGAATTGATTATCCAGGATGATTGTTCGACGGACGGCACGTGGGAGATACTGGGAGAGTATGCAGAGAAGTACCCCTGTGTCCATATTTTCAGGAATGCGAAGAACGAGGGAGTGAACCGGAACTTCTTCTCGGCCATCAAGAAGGCAACGGGGGACTTTGTCGCCATTTCGGACCAGGACGACATCTGGGAGTTGGACAAGTTGCAGACACAGGTCGCCGGGATTGGGGACAACATGCTGTCGTTCGGTTTCTCGCGTCCGTTTGCCTCGGGAAACAATGTCTGTCTGCATTTTGATAAAAGGATTCCCAATTATACGGCGGAGCGTATGCTTTATATGGGTGCTGTCCCGGGGCATACGATATTGGTGCGGAGGTCGTTCTTGGAGCTTTTCTTCAAATTGCCCGCGTTTGCAAATTCCTCGGTCACTTACGACCGGTTGTTGTCGTTGCTGGCTGCTTCCTACGGGAGGGTACAGTTTTGCAACAAGGTGCTGGTTCAGCATCGATGCCATATTCGTTCAGTCACTTATACCCCCCCCGAAAATTATCACAAAAGTATCTTTAATATCGTGAAGTCCGTGATGCGCACTTTCCGGTTATATCGGGAGCTGCGGCCTCAGATGAGAGAACGTTTCAGGGAGCTGTATCTCGTGTTGAAAAGCCTGCCGGAAGAGGCTTCCTGCGGAAAGGACGCGTGCCGGTTGGCGTATCTCCATTCGCAGTCGTCGTTTGGTGCTTACGTCCGGCTGACTTTCCTTTGCGTGAAGCTACGGCATCGGATTTTCCATGCCGCCGAGAACGACTCGTTGCTCACGATATTCAGGGCGATGTATTTCCCGGTTTCTTGCAGCGACTATTTCCGTTATCTGTCAAGGACATACCATAAATAAGTGTACGCAATCTCCATCCTTGTGTAGCCCTCCACCGTCCGGACGCGGCACATAGAGCCGGAGCGCAGGCTCGGAACGTTGCGCACTGCGGGGATGCCGGTCGGCGTGGCGGACGCGG
>CAZYHW010000044.1:0-11539 GCA_964647405.1 uncultured Prevotellamassilia sp. | reverse complement strand
GGTCGCCGACCCGGCGGAACAAGTCGGCGACCCCGTGCGGTTTCCCGGCGAATTTCTTGCAGATGTCGGGGAATCTTGTGAAATTTACGCAGAAGTTGTGCATACGCCGACCCGGACTCCGCAGTCTGACCGCCGTGGAGTGATTGGAAATCAGCGATGTGTACACGCTTGGACTGTCATGGTTCCGCCTTTCGTCCAACCAACGGGTACGGGAAAGTTAACCCTTAAAACAGATAGACTATGAGTATGGAAAAGACCTTGGTTCTGTTGAAACCATGTACGTTGCAGCGCGGCCTTGTCGGCGAGGTGACGCGCCGCTTCGAGCAGAAAGGCCTGCGGCTGGCGGGCATGAAAATGATGTGGCTGACCGACGAACTCCTTAGCGAGCACTACGCCCACCTGTCGGACAAACCGTTCTTCCAGCGCGTCAAGGACTCGATGCGGGCCGCCCCCGTCATCGCCTGCTGTTACGAAGGGGTCGATGCCATCGCGGCGGTGCGTGCGCTGGCCGGCCCGACCAACGGGCGGCATGCCGCGCCCGGAACCATCCGCGGCGACCTGAGCATGAGTTTCCAGGAGAACATCGTGCACGCCTCCGATTCGCCCGAAACGGCTGCGGCAGAGCTTGCCCGCTTCTTCCGTCCCGAGGAAATCTTCGACTATCGTCCCTGTACGTTCGACTATCTCTATGCCAATGACGAGTATTAACCAGTCGTCCCGCGTGCCTTCCGGAGGGCGCGGGACGCTCGCGGGCTTTGTCCCGTCCGGCCTGAAACAACTTTTCTCCTCCTTCCGGAAAATCTTCCTCCTTGTCGGCCTCTTCCTGCCGCTTTGTCTGTCCGCCCAGTCGCCGACCCCGCCGAAGCGCGAGTTCAGGGGGGCGTGGATTCAGTGTGTCAACGGGCAGTTCCAGGGTCTCTCGCGCGACCAGATGCAGGCCACGCTCATCCGGCAGCTCGACCGCCTGCAAGCCTGCGGCATCAATGCCATCATCTTCCAAGTCCGTGCCGAGGCCGACGCCCTCTATGCCAGCCCCTACGAGCCTTGGAGCCGTTTCCTCACCGGACGGCAGGGGATGTCGCCCGTTCCGTACTGGGACCCGCTTGAATGGATGATTGAACAGTGCCACAAACGGGGCATGGAGCTCCACGCCTGGATTAATCCCTACCGCGCCAAGACCAAGGGGACGACCGAGCTGGCCACGACGCACCCCTATGTGAAGCAGCCCGACCGCTTTTTCGCCTATGACGGTCAACTGCTCTTCGACCCCGGGCTCGAAGAGAACCGGCGTTACATCTGTCGCATCGCGTCGGACATCGTGCGTCGCTATGACGTGGACGGGCTCCACATGGACGACTATTTCTATCCCTATCCGGCGGCCGGGCAGTCCATCCCCGACGATGCCACGTTCCGTGCCTGCCCCAACGGCTTCACGGACAGGGCTGCCTGGCGGCGGAACAACGTCAACCTGCTCGTGCAGGCTCTTCATGACACCATCCGCGCCGTCAAGCCCTGGGTGAAGTTCGGTATTTCCCCCTTCGGGATATACCATAACGCCCAGCCGGGTTCCAATATCCCCGGAAGCGCCACCCGCGGCCTCCAAAACTACGACGACCTTTATGCCGACGTGCTCCACTGGGTCGACATGGGCTGGGTCGACTACCTCATCCCCCAGGTCTATTGGGAGATAGGGCATTCGGCTGCCGACTACAAGACACTCGTCGAGTGGTGGGCGCGCTACGCCGGCGCACGTCCGCTCTTCATCGGGCAGGATGTCCTGCGCACCGTCCAGGCCGCCGACCCCGCCAATCCGTCCAGCCACCAGATGGCGCGCAAGATGCAAATCCAGCGGGCGCAGTCCACGGTCGGGGGGAGCTGTCAGTGGTATGCGGCGGCCGTGGTGGACAACCCGGGCAACTATGCCGCCGCCCTCGAACGCGACTACCACCGTTATCCCGCCTTGCAGCCCCTCATGCCCTTCATCGACGGCGACCCGCCCAAGAAGGTGCGCCGATTGAAAGACGTGTGGACATCCGACGGCTACCTACTCTTCTGGACACCGCCAAAGGCCAGGCGACCGATGGACGAGGCACGGCTGTACGTCGTCTATCGCTTTGCGAAAGGTGAAAAGGTCGATACGTCCGACCCCTCGCATATCGTAGCCGTGACCCCGGACACCTATTACAAGCTGCCCTATCAGAACGGCAAGAAGAAGTACACCTACGTCGTCACGGCTCTCGACCGCTTGCAGAATGAGTCGAAAGCCGTCAAGGAAAAAGTGAAACTCTGATAGTCAAGTCTACCCGTATAATGCACCTCCCCGGATGTACGTCCACATCATCCGGGGAGGCTTTTTGTTGTTCTCTTCCGCCGACGGGGAAGACGGCCATCGCCGACAGGTGCATTCAGCAGCGGGAGCGGTGGCGCAGGCGGTACTTCGCGTATTTCGGAAGGAGCATCCACGCCTTGAAACAGCCCGGGTGGCGGGCGATGTGCCGGACTACTTCGGACAGCGGGCAGGCCTCGAACAGTCCTTTCTGCATCAGCAGTTTCAGAAAGCCCGTCTCGGCGCGGAGGTTCCAGGCCGGGAGGTCGGCCTCGGCGACCGGCGGCACGTAGAGGGGCAGCCGGGGCATCCACTTCCGGTGGAGGCGGCGCAGGTCGGCGAGCCATCCGGCGGAGTAGTTGCCTTCGGAGCGGTGTTCGGGCGTGACGGTGTGGCAGACGTAGTTCGTGAAACCCTTTTCGGCCACGGCGAGCGTGAAGTCGAGGTCGTAGCCGTGGAAGCCGGGGCATGCGTCGGCATCGAAGAGGGTCTGCCGCCACACGTCGCGCCGCACGAAGAAGCAGAAACCGTCGAGCGTCACGACGGGAGTGAAGTCCGCGCCGTCCGGCCCGGTATGGTGCAGGTGGGTTCGCCCCCGCATGTGCTGCACGTAGTTGGCCCGCATGTCGCGCCCGCAGACGTTCCACGTGGTCAGCCGTGCCGGTTTCACGATGCTGCCCGCGAAACCCACCACGCCGCATCCGGGCTGTTCCAGGCAGGCGGCAATGCGGCTGCCCCAGCCGTGGGTGCGGAACGCCGCGTCTTCGTGCATGAAGCAAAGGTAGGGATAGCGTGCCCGGTCGGCCATCCGGTTGTAGACGGTGGCTATCGGCAGGGCGGCTTCGCGGTTGTCGAAGGCCACGAAGTCGAAAGCCGCATCGCCGATGGTGTCGGCGATGTTCCGCCGGAGCGCCTCGGCGGCCTCGGGGCGGATGCTGCAACAAATGACGGTGAACATGGGGTCAGGAAAGCAGCCGTCGGTAGATGTCGAACAGCGGCATGTCGATGCAGCAGAAGATGACGCGTTTGAGGTCGGGATGCCTGATGAGCGAGAACTGCACCTGATGCACGGCTATCCGCGCCGCTTCGAGCGGAGGGTATCCATAGACACCCGTGCTGATAGCCGGGAAAGCAAGGGAGCTGATGCCGTTCGCCACGGCCACCTCGATGCTGTTACGGTAGCAGTCGGCGAGGAGCGTGGCCGGGTCGCGCTCGCTGTAATAGACCGGCCCGACGGTGTGGATGACATAGCGGGCCGGCAGGTTGAAGCCGGGCGTTATCTTGGCCTCCCCGGTGCGGCATCCGCCCAGGCTGCGGCACGCTTCCAACAGCCCCGGCCCGGCGGCGCGGTGTATGGCTCCGTCGACACCCCCGCCGCCCAGCAGCGTCGGGTTGGCGGCATTGACGATGGCGTCGACATTCAGGGTCGTGATGTCGGCGAGCACGGTTTCGAGGGTCTGTTGCATGCGTTTTGCCATGGCTGTCCGTTTTGAGGTTCAGGCTGAGTAGACGTTCTCTATCTCTGCCACATAGATGGTGTGGAACGACTGTCCCTCGCCGTCGCCGTACCAGCGGGCGAGGCAGCCGTCGTCGAGGAAGTCGGCGGCTTTCATGTCGGTCTTGAAGAGCTTGCGGCATTCCAGTGTCAGCCGCGCCTGCTCGAACGTCACCGACCCGGCGGGCGTGGCCGTCGGGCGCAATCCCGTGGCCTGCGCCTTGTCGCAGTCGCGCCCCGAGTGCGTGCCGCAGAAGTTGAGTATGTCGTGGTCGGAGGGGTCGAAGAACGAGAGGGTCAGCCGTTCGTGCTTCTCGATGAAGCCGTGGGTGTGACGCTCGGGGCGGACAAAGATGAAGGCCACCGGCTTGCCCCACAGGAAACCGACCCCGCCCCACGAGGCCGTCATCGTGTTCCAAGCCTCGACCGTGCCTGCGGTGACGAGCATCCATTCCTGTGCGATGCGTCCGGCGAGCGAGGCACCTATTGCGTTGAAGTCTATTTTTCCCATAGTCATTCGTATTTCGTCGCGGTTGAAACATCCCGCTCACCGCAAATATACGAATTGTCGGCGTAGATTCACTACTTTTCAGGGGAGAAAACATCCGTTTGCATCCCGCTCTCCGCTCGGAGAGGTCGCCGGCTCGTCACGACAAGTCGCCGGATAGTTGCAACGGGTCGCCGACTTGTTGCGACGGGTCGCCGATGCGTGCCGGGACGGGTGCGGGATGATGGACGCGCGATGCCGCCCGGGGGGATTACTCCCCGCCTGCCTGTCCCTTGTGCGGCGACATGTTGTATTCGTTCCCCTCCCGCGCGTCGTTGTAGCCTTTGTCGTATCCCGCGCGGTAGCCCCGGGCGTAGTCATAGCGGCGGGCGGTGTCCCGGAACATGCTGCCCTCGTCATAGGAAGCCTTGTACGAGTCGCCGTGGCCGTCGTCGATGCCGTTGTTGTAGCCGTCCTCGTATCCGGCCTCGTAGGGCGGACGCGGGTCTGTGCCCACGGAGTCGCTGACAGCCACGATGACCGTGCTGTCGGCACCGGCCGCGATGTCCGAGGTGTCGGCAGTGCCGATGTCGGGCGTGGCCGTGATGGCGGATGGCGTTTGGGGCTGCGGCGTAGCCGTGACGGGGTCGTTGGCCTGCGATTTGAGCAGGATGATTCCCACGATGACGGCTGCGCCGACTATGCTAATGATTACAATCCGGCTATGCCGGAACAAAGGTTGTTCTTTCTTTGTCATCAATCAGGGTCTTAGTTCGTAGTGCGTTTGTTCCCCGCGTCGATGCGCAGGAAGATGAACAAAAGCAGGGTGAAGCCCCATAGCGAGGAGCCTCCATAGCTGAAAAAGGGCAGGGGGATGCCTATCACGGGGGTCAGGCCGAGCACCATGCCGACGTTGATGAACACGTGGAAAAGGAAGATGCTCATCACGGAATAGCCGTAGACGCGGCCGAATGTCGTGGTCTGCCTTTCCGCAAGGTGGATGAGGCGCAGGATGAGGGCGAGGAACAGCCCCAGGACGATGGCCGAGCCGAGGAAACCCTCCTCCTCGCCGACGGTGCAGAAGATGAAGTCGGTGTCCTGCTCCGGCACGTATTTCAGCTTGGTCTGCGTGCCGTTGAGGAAGCCTTTCCCCTGCAATCCCCCGGAGCCTATGGCAATCATGCTCTGGTTGACGTTGTAGCCCGCCCCTGCGGGGTCGTCCTCCATGCCGAGCAGGACGCGGATGCGGGTCTGCTGGTGGGGCTCGAGCACGTTGTTGAGCACGTAGTCGGAGGAGTAGAACAACGCCAGCGACCCGAGGGTGAAGAGGGCGACGTAGAAGTATTTGATGGTGCGCTTGCTCAGGGACAGATAGGCCAGGTAGCAGGCCACGGCGATGCAGACGGCCAGCTGAATCCACGCCACGTCGAAGGGGATGACGAACAGGGAGACGAGCAAGGCCAGGAGCATCGCCCCGCCGCCGTAGCCCAGCATCATGCCCAGTGGGCGGCGGGCGGACGGGCAGTAGACGCGCACCATGCCGGCGGTGAAGAGCCATACCAGCAGGAGCACGCAGAACTCGCCCACGGCGGTCTCCGTCCCCGGAAGCAGGACGGTGCTGTAACGTATGCCGACGACGAAGTAGATGACGGCGGCAATGCCGCTGAAAAGGAAGCATCCGGGCATCCCCTCGCGGTAGAACATGAGGAAGAAGGACAGGTAGACGAGGGCGGAACCCGTCTCGCGTTGCATCACGATGAGAACCATCGGGAGGAGAACGAGGACTGTGGCCAGGAGAAAGTTTTTCCAGTTTTTGAGCGAGAAGCCGTATTGGTTCATGAGCTTGGCCACGGCGAGCGCGGTGGCGCACTTGGCGAACTCGGCGGGCTGGATGCTGATCGAGCCGAGCCTTATCCAGGAGTAGGAGCCCTTGATGTCGGACGCAAGGAACGGCGTGACAATCAGCAGGAGCATCATCCCAAGGTAAACAAGGTAGGCCAGCGTGTCGTAGGTGCGGTCGTCGAGCATCAGCAGGATGAAGCCGAGAAAGACGGCGCACCCCATCCACACGAGCTGCTTCCCGGTGCGGCTGTCCCAGCTGAACAAATCCGTCTGGTTGAAGTCGTAACTGGCTCCGCACACACTGATCCATCCCCCTGCCAGGAGCAGGAGGAAGATGACGACGACCCACCAGTCGACGGTGGCCAGCGGGCTCCGTTTCTTCCGGTCAAGATGCGAACTCATAGCGGATGTGGCGGTTTTGGTAACGTTGGGCTTTCTCCTCGCTGGCGGGCGAGAGCTCCCCGTTGAGATACTGTTCGATGATGAGGGCACCCAGGGGCACGCCGAACTCCGCGCCGAAGCCGCCGTTCTCGACGTAGACGCACACGGCTATCTTCGGGTCGTTCATCGGGGCGAAGCCCATGAAGGCCGAGTGGTCGTGTCCGCGGTTCTCGGCGGTTCCGGTCTTGCCGCACACCTCGATGCCGGGCAGGTTGGCTCCCCGGCATGTGCCGGCAAGCACGGCGCGGCGCATACCCTCCACGACATAATCGTAGTTCCTTGGATGAACCATCGTATAGTTGCGCCTGAGGTAGGTGGAATCCAGCACCGCGCCCTGGATGCCGCGAACCACGTGCGGGACGTAGTAATAGCCGCGGTTGGCGATGGTGGCCGCGAGGTTGGCAATCTGCAAGGGGGTAGCGGTGACCTCGCCCTGCCCGATGGCAATGGAGATGACCGTCAGTCCGTTCCACCGCTTCTGGTAGGCCTTGTCATAGTAGTCGGCGTTCGGTATCATGCCACGCCTCTCACCCGGCAGGTCGATGCCGAGGCGGTAGCCGTAGCCCATGGACACGAGGTAGTCCTTCCAGCGCGTCATGGCCTCCTGCACGGAGGCGTATTTGCGACGGTTACTGAACATGCGGTAAAGTTCCCAACAGAAATAGCCGTTGCAGGAGGTGCCCAAGGCGGGGACGACGGCGATGGGTGAGCCATGGCCGTGGCATCTGACGTGCAGCCCCTTATAGCTGAAACCGTGGTTGCAGGGGAAGGTCAGGTCGGGAGTGATGATGCCTTCTTCGAGTCCCAGCAGGGCTTGCGTGGGCTTGAAGGTCGACCCGGGCGGGTACTGGCCCATGATGGCGCGGTTGAGCAGTGGCTTGCTTGGCTCGTTGCTCAGTTTGATGTGGTTCTTCCCCCGTTGCCGCCCCACCATGTCCCCGGGGTCGTAGGTCGGCGAGGAGGCCATGCAGAGAACCTCCCCCGTGGACGGTTCAATGGCGACAATCGCCCCGCGTTTCCCTTCGAGCAGGCGCTCGGCCAGGGCTTGCAGGTTGATGTCCAGTCCCAGGGTCAGGTTGCGCCCCGGGACGGAAGGCTTGTCGTATTCCCCGTCCTGGTAGTGACCTTGTATGCGGCCGTGGACGTCGCGGAGAAGAACCTGCATACCCTTTTCGCCACGCAGCTGCTTCTCGTATGAACGCTCGACCCCCAGTTTGCCGATGTAGTCGCCGCCCACGTAGAACTTGTCCTCATCGTCGTCCAAGTCCTTCTGTGATACTTCTCCCACGTCGCCCAGCACGTGTGCGCCCACGCCGTAGGCGTAGTGCCGGATGGAACGGTTTTCGACCGAAAAGCCGTTGAAGCGGAACAACTTCTCACGGAAGACGGAGAACTCCTCCGCCGGAATCTGCCCGAGGAAGAGTTGCGGCGTGTAGCGGGAATATCCCGGGTTCTTGCGCCGGTCCTTGATTTCCTCCATCCGTTTGATGTAGTACTCCTTGGTTATCCCTACCGTCTGGCAGAAGTCGGCAGTGTCCACGCCACGCTGCTCGTCCATGACGACCATGATATTGTACGACGGTTCGTTGTACACGAGCAACTTCCCGTTCCGATCCATGATCAGCCCTCGGGACGGGTATTGGATTTTCTTCAAGAGAGCGTTCGAGTCGGCGTTCTTCTTGTAGTCGTCGCTCATGATTTGGAGCGTGAACAAGCGGACGAGGTAGACAATAACGATGAAGACGGCCGCTGCTCCGATGACGAATTTCCTGTTACCGAACTGGATATCCTTGGCCATTAGTTTCTCTTTTCAGTCCGTCTCATGTGATTCTTCCGGAGGCTTTCAAACGCAAGGATGACGAGCATGGTCAGCACGGAACTGCTGCCAATGTCGATGAGTAGCTTCTCCCAATGGACAAACGTAAAGGCTTCGAGGACGAAGAACACGGCTTCGTGGATGAGCACGGCGCACAGGGCATAGCCGGTGAACGCCCCCCATCTCATCAGGGCAGCCGAGGGCACGTAGGCGCTTTCCTCTTTGTCGTTCGGGGCGAACAGAGACAACAGGCCGGGTCGCAGGAACGCCACGAGCGTCATGGCGGCGGCTGCCGCGCCGGGTGTGTTGGTGAAGGTGTCGGCCACGAGTCCGACGACGAATCCCCAGACGAGCAGGGCGGCTCGCGGTGTGTCGGACGGCAGGATAAGGAGGAAGTACACGTAGGGCAGCGGCGTGGCGTGCCCCCCTATGTGGATGTGGTTGAACACAAAGGCCTGCAAGAGCGTCAGCAGGACGAACCATTTGAGTTGTTGGAGTAATCGGCCTAACATAAGCGGATGCCGTCGGGGGAGTTAAGGATTCTGGTCGGTTTGGAGGGCTTTCTGTCGCAGGGTGTCTATTTCGGCGCGGTGTTCCGAGACCACGACCGACACGTCCCGCAGCGACCCGAAGTCCGTCCCGAGCACGATGTTGAGGCGATAGGAGAGGCCGTCGGGGGCATTCTCGATGTCATGTATCCGTCCGACGAAAATCCCCGGCGGGAAGATGGACGAGTAACCGCTCGTCTCGACTACTTCGCCCGGTTTGAGGCGGGCGTAGCGCGGGATGTCGCTGACGTATGCCCGGATGGGGCTTCCGCCTTCCCACTGCAAGTAGCCGAAGAAGCGGTGGCCCCGCACGCGGCAGCTGATGCTCGACTTGGGGTTGATGACGGGCATCACGAGGGAGTAGTTCGTCCCGGTGTAGTAGACGATGCCCACGACGCCCCCGTTGCCCACGACGCCCATCTCGGGCTTCACGCCGTCTTTCTCCCCGCGGTCGATAACCATGTAGTTGTTCGTCCGGGCGACGGAGTTCGAAACGACCTTGGCCGGGATGAGGCGGTAGCCTTCGAGGCACTCCCGCACGAGGCGTTCGGTCGTGGTGGTGTCATGGTCGATGTCGAGAAGCCGTTCGGTGAGCACGTCGACTTGCCGTTGCAGTTCTATGTTGCGGTCGGTCAGCTCCCGGTTGACGTGTTGCAGGTTCACGTAGGCCATGATGTCCCCATAGACACGGTTGATGCTGGCCGTCACGCTGTTGGCCGACGTGAACCATACGCTCCCCTGGTAGTTGTTGAAACAGAAAAGGAGCGTGAGGCTCACGGCTTCGAGCGCGACGAACAAGAGCCAGTGATATCTTTTGCGGAGGAACTCCAACAGGTTGTTCATGGGGAGGGGATGGACGCTTCGGGACGGTCGTGTCGGGCGATGCCCACGGAACTCCGCCCTCCCGCGTCGGTACGGGGCGGACGGAGTTCCGTCTGGTGGATTCGTGTCCCGTGCCGGGAGGGGAGGCGGCCGCCGGGCCTATGACTTGATGAGGAACGAATACTCGTTTACGTTCTTGAGCGCGATGCCTGTCCCCTTGGCCACGCAGTGCAGCGGGTCTTCCGCCACGTGGAAGGGGATGTCAATCTTGTCGGACAGCCGTTTGTCCAGTCCGCGCAGCAGGGCACCGCCACCTGTCAGGTAGATGCCGTTGTGCACGATGTCGGCATAGAGCTCGGGCGGCGTGTTTTCGAGCGCGTTGAGCAGGGCCGTTTCTATCTTGGCGATTGACTTGTCCAGGCAGTGGGCAATTTCCTGGTAGTGCACCGGCACGACCATGGGCAGTGCCGAACTGCGGTTCGGCCCGTGCACGATGTACTCCTCCGGGGCATCGTCCAGCTCGCTCAGGGCGGCTCCCACGTTGATCTTGATGCGCTCGGCCATGCGTTCGCTCACCTTGACGTTGTGCTGCCGTGCCATGTATTCCTGGATGTCGGCCGTGAAGTCGTCGCCGGCCATCTTGATGGAGTTGTTCGAAACGATACCCCCGAGCGAGATGACGGCGATTTCGGTGGTGCCGCCGCCGATGTCGACTATCATGTTGCCCTCGGGTGCCTTCACGTCAAGGCCGATGCCGATGGCGGCCGCCATCGGTTCGTATATCAGGTAGACATCGCGGCCGTTGGCGTGCTCCGCGGAGTCGCGCACGGCGCGCAGCTCCACGTCGGTCGAGCCCGACGGCACGCCGATGACCATCCGCAGCGACGGTGGGGTGAAGAAGCGTTTTCCCTTGTGTATCTTCTTGATGAGGCCGCGCATCATCTGCTCGCAGGCGTTGAAGTCGGCAATCACGCCGTCGCGCAGCGGGCGGATGACCCGTATCGACGAGTTGTTCTTCTCGTACATGAGCTTGGCTTTCTCGCCGACCTCGATCATTTTGTTCGTCTGGCTGTCGAGCGCGATGACCGACGGCTCGTCCACGACTATCTTCCCGTCGCAGATGATGATGGTGTTGGCCGTGCCGAGGTCCATGGCCAGTTCTTGGGTGAAGGAAAAGAATCCCATGGCAGTGTCGTTCCTTGTTTGCGGGGTGTCGGTTATTTCTGGGTGTCGGTGAAGTAGGCGTGGATGGCCGTGTCGTAGTGGCTGCTCACGCCGAAGGCGCGCTCGGCGAGGAGGCGGCGCTCGGCGAGGGTAGTGCGTGCGCCCTGCCGGTCGAGGATGTCGAGCAGGAGGGGATACTCGGCCTTCGACGGGACGATGACCACGTCGTTGAAGTTCTTGGCTCCCGCGCGGATGAGCGATATGCCGCCGATGTCAATCTTCTCGATGATGTCGGCCTCGGGCGCACCGCTCTTCACCGTCTCCTCGAAGGGGTAGAGGTCCACGATGACCAAGTCGATGGGCGGGATGCCGTATTGTTCCATCTGCTCCTTGTCACTGGCCAGCTCCCGTCGCCCGAGGATGCCTCCGAACACCTTGGGGTGGAGCGTCTTGACGCGCCCGCCGAGTATGGAGGGATAGGTCGTCAGCTCCTCCACTTTCTGGCAGGGGATGCCGAGGCTTTCGATGAACTGCTGTGTGCCGCCGGTCGAGATGAGGCCGACGCCTTCCGCGTGCAACTTGCGGAGTATCGTGTCCA
>CAZYHW010000043.1:0-17428 GCA_964647405.1 uncultured Prevotellamassilia sp. | reverse complement strand
CGGAATTGACATTTGAGTTCAGGGCGTATTCCGGCGATGATGGTGACGAACCGGAACAGGCGAGCCACTTTTCCTAGGGCGCGTGAACCGTAAATACGAGTGTTATTGTCCGTCGTATAAAAAGCCCTAAATAATCTCCCTCTGTTTACTTTCCGCTGTTTGCCTCGCTTGGATAGTGCGGCATAAAATCGTACATTTGCACAATTTATAAAGAAACCTCACAAGGAAGCATCACTGTGGAGCACATGAATCCCTTTTTCGCCCCTTACGGCACTCCTCACGACACCGTCCCCTTCGACCGCATCCGATTCGAGGACTTCGAACCGGCCTTGCGCGAGGGCATGAAGCGGGAGGATGACGAGGTGGCGCACATCGCACATAACGCGGAGCCTCCCACGTTCGGCAACACCATCGAGGCGCTCGACAGGAGCGGCGAAATGCTTGACCGCGTTTCGACCGTTTTCTTCAACCTCCTCAGTGCCGAGACCAACGACCGGCTCGACGAACTGGCCCAGCGGATGTCGCCCCTGCTCTCGGAACATGCCAACAACATCATGCTCAATGCCGACCTCTTCGCGCGCGTCAAGGCCATACACGATGCCCCGCCGCACGGGCTGACAACCGAGCAGAAGACACTCCTTGAAGACACATACGAGAACTTCCGCCGCTCGGGAGCACTCCTCGACGAAGAGGGGAAGGCACGCCTGCGCGCCATCACGGCGGAACTGTCGCAGTTGTCCCTGCAATTCTCGCAGAACAACCTGAAAGAGACGAACAATTTCGTCCTCCACCTGACCGAAGAGGAAGAACTCTCGGGGCTTCCCGAACTGCAACGCGAACAAGCCGCCGCCACGGCACGCGAGAAAGGATTGGAGGGATGGGCCATCACGCTCGACGCACCGTCCTACGTCCCGTTCATGACCTATGCCCACGACCGGGAACTGCGCCGCCGCCTTTACATGGCCTACAACTCCAAATGCACGCACGACGATGCCTATAACAACTACGGCATCGTCACCCGCCTGGTCAACCTGCGGCGCGAGCTTGCCCAGTTGCTGGGTTATGCCACCTATGCCGACTATGCCCTGAAACGACGCATGGCCTCAACCGTCGAAACGGTCTACCGCCTGTTCGACGACCTCATTGCCGCCTACCACCCCGCCGCCGTGGCCGAAGTGGAAGCCGTAGCCGACATGGCACGCCGCACCGAGGGGACGGACTTTGTTCTCCAGCCATGGGATTTCTCGTATTACGCCCATAAGCTGAAACTCGAACGCTTCGACCTCGATGCCGAGATGCTCCGCCCCTATTTCGAACTGTCGCAGGTGAAAAAAGGAGTGTTCGGCCTGGCCGAACGTCTCTATGGCATCACTTTCCGGGAGAACAAGGATATACCGGTGTACCATCCCGACGTGGTGGCCTACGACGTGTACGATGCCGACGGCTCGTTCCTTGCCGTACTCTACGCCGACTTCCATCCACGACGCGGCAAGCAGGGAGGGGCATGGATGACCAGCTACAAGGGGCAGTGGACGGAGGCGGACGGCAGCGACAGCAGGCCGCACGTCTCGGTGGTAATGAACCTGACCAAGCCAACCCCCACCAAGCCTTCGCTGCTCACCCCGTCCGAGGTCGAAACCTTTCTCCACGAGTTCGGCCACGCCCTGCACGGGATGTTTGCCCGCACGCGCTACCGGTCGCTAAGCGGGACGAACGTCTATTGGGACTTCGTCGAACTCCCCTCGCAGTTCATGGAAAACTATTTCACCGAACGCGACTTCCTCCGCACGTTCGCCTATCACTACGAAACAGGCGAGCCCCTGCCCGACGCACTCATCGACCGCATCGTGGCCAGCCGCAACTTCAACGCCGCTTATGCCTGCATGCGCCAGGTGTCCTTCGGACTGCTCGATATGGCCTACTACACGCTCGCCACGCCTTTCGCGACCGACATCCCCACGTTCGAACAGGCGGCCTGGCAACGGGCACAGCTCCTGCCGCAGACCGCAGGAACTTGCATGAGCGTCCAGTTCAGCCATATCATGTCGGGGGGATACTCCGCCGGCTATTACAGTTACAAGTGGGCGGAAGTGCTCGACGCGGATGCTTTCTCCCTCTTCCAAGAGAACGGGATATTCGACCGACAGACTGCCCGGAGCTTCCGCGAGAACATCCTTTCGCGGGGAGGGACGGAACCGCCCATGGACTTGTACGAACGTTTCCGCGGCCGTCGCCCCACAATCGACGCACTGCTCCGCCGAAACGGCATCACGCGTTAGACCGCCACACCATCATGTGTACCAAAGAACCGCAAAAACAACACGAACTCGACCTTCGCTATCTCCGCATGGCGCGCATCTGGGCCGAAAACTCCTATTGCAAACGCCGCCAGGTGGGTGCCCTCATCGTCAAGGACAAGATGATTATCAGCGACGGCTACAACGGCACTCCCTCAGGCTTCGAGAACGTCTGCGAAGACGAGAACGGACTCACCAAGCCCTACGTCCTGCATGCCGAAGCCAACGCTATCACCAAGATAGCCCGCTCGGGAAACAACTCTGACGGCGCGACCCTTTATGTCACCGCCTCGCCCTGCATCGAATGCGCCAAGCTCATCATACAAGCCGGCATCCGCCGTGTCGTCTACGGTGAAGCCTACCGGCTGGCCGACGGCATCGAACTCTTGCAGCGTGCAGGCATTGAAACCGTGTTCCTCGATACCAACGTCACGGACAGCAAGGAACACAAACACGAACCAGCAGCTCCCAACAAGCCATGAGCAGAATCAATTCGCCGCGTTTTGTCCCGCTGGTCGTCTCCGTGGGCATCGTGCTCGGCATCCTCATCGGAAGTTTCTATGCCAACCACTACTCCGGCAGGCGGCTGAGCATCATCAACACGTCGAGCAACAAAATCAACGACCTCCTGCATATCATCGATGCGCAATACGTGGATAAGGTCAACGTCTCCGAGCTGGTCGAAAAGGCCATGCCGCAAATCCTCCGGGAGCTTGACCCGCACTCCACCTACACCACGGCCAAGGATGTCGAATCTTCGATGGAGGAACTCAAAGGCAGTTTCTCGGGCATCGGTGTCCAGTTCTCCATCTTCCGCGACACGGTACGCATCATCCGCGTCCTGCCCGGCGGCCCGTCCGAAGAAGTCGGGCTGATGGCCGGCGACCGCATCGTCTCCGTCGACGGGAAAGCCTATGTAGGCAAAGTCGTCACGGACACGACGACTATGCGAATCCTTAAAGGCCCGGCAGGCAGCACAGTCCGTCTTGGCATCGTCCGTCCAGGTGTCAAAGAGAAACTGGACTATGCCATCGTGCGCGGTGACGTGCCGATGAAGAGCATAGACGCCGTCTACATGCTCGACAAAACGACAGGCTATATCCGCATCAACAACTTCGCCGAAACCACCTACTCCGAGTTCATCGCCGCACTGGCACGGCTCAACCATGACGGCTTCAAGAACCTCGTACTCGACCTGCGCGGGAACCTCGGGGGCTACATGGTGCCCGCCATGCAGATAGCCAACGAATTCCTTCCCAAGGGGCGGCTCATCCTCTACACCGAAGGACACCGCTCTCCCCGCAAGGAATACATGAGCGACGGACGGGGCAGTTACCAAAGCCTCCCTCTCGTCGTACTTATCGACGAGGGAACGGCATCTGCCAGCGAAATACTTGCAGGAGCCATACAAGACAACGACCGCGGCACCGTCGTAGGACGGCGCTCGTTCGGCAAAGGGCTTGTACAGGAACCCATCGAGTTCTTCGACGGCAGCCTCCTGCGACTGACCATCGCCCGCTACTACACACCCTCCGGGCGATGCCTGCAAAAGCCTTACGTACCGGGCGACGAGGAAGCCTACGAAAACGACCTTTTCGAGCGGGCACTTCATGGCGAATACTTCTCACGCGACAGCATCAAGACGGAAGGGCCGGCCTACAAGACCGTCGACGGACGCACCGTCTACGGAGGAGGAGGCATCATCCCCGACGTGTTCGTGCCGCGCGACACGCTTGGCATGACCTCCTATTTCAAGGAAGCCTACCTCCGTGGTCTGCTTTACCTCTTCGCGTGTGACTTTGTTGACAACCACCGACCAGAACTCCGCAAGTTGGAATCCGTGGATGCCGTGATAGCCTATTTGGACAAGCGAAACATTCCCCAGACTTTTGCCGAATACGGTGAACGTAACGGACTGAAACGCCGTAACCGCATGCTACGCACCTCGAACGACCTGTTCGTTAACTACATCTACGGCTATATTATCAATCAAGTGCTGGGCGAGACGGCTTCTACCGAATATGCGAACCGTATGGACAACACGGTGCACGAGGCTCTGACCATCATACGCGAACGACGCACTTTCCCCGTACCGGAAACCGACGAGAAGGGAGACAGCACACAAACACAGGCAGTGGCTTCATACCACAAACCGGGAAGTCCGGTGTTACTCACCTGACCCCGCCGCCTTATGCCCGACTTGTCAAAGAAAGCGCTCCGCAGCCTCATCAGGGAACGCAAAAAGGGCTTCTCTGCCAGTGAGCTCCTCTCTGCCTCATCCGCTCCCGTCGCACGCCTCGAAAGCCTGCCCGACTTCATGGCCGCCACCACGGTATTGCTCTACTACTCCCTGCCCGACGAGGTGGACACCCATGCTCTCCTGTCGCGCTGGCTGGGGCGCAAAAGGCTTCTTCTTCCGGTCATCGACGGCGACATCCCCCGTATGGCCGTATATGACGGGCCGGACAGCCTCCGGACAGGGGCACACGGGATAGCCGAGCCGCGAGGTGAACGGTTCGACCGGTACTCCGACATAGGGCTGGCCGTCATTCCCGGACTGGCTTTCGATGCCCGCGGTAACCGTCTGGGACGCGGTGGTGGTTTCTACGACCGTCTTATTCCCCGGCTGCGCGAGGCGGGATGCCGAACCGCCGGACTGTGCTTCGATTTCCAGCTCGTGCCCTACGTACCCATGGAGGCGCACGACGTGGCCGTCGACATGGTTATCTGAAAAGACAAATACGACACACCCCATATCCACACACTACATGCAACACGACGGAACAACTCCCTTTTCGTCCACACTCGGGTCGAGCCTGAGGACAGCTCTCGAAAAACAAGGCATCGCCCAGCTCAGCCCGATGCAGGAAACGGTCGGGGCGGCCTGTCTCGGCCGTGACGACGTTGTCCTGCTGGCTCCGACAGGAAGCGGAAAGACACTGGCCTACCTGCTGCCTCTCTGCCAAATGCTCGACGAGGCCTCCGATGCCTTGCAGGCCATCGTCGTCGTGCCTTCGCGTGAGCTGGCCATACAGATAGACGACGTGTTCCGCAGCCTGCGCACCCCTTTCCGCTCTACCTGCTGTCATGGCGGACGGCCTGCAATGGAAGAACACCGCACCATCATCAACACCCGCCCGCAAGTGGTATTCTCCACCCCGGGCCGCCTGTGCGACCACTTCTCCAAAGGTAATCTGCGAGCCGCCACGGTGCGCTGGCTCGTCATAGACGAGTTCGACAAGTGTCTCGAACTGGGCTTCCGCGATGAGATGCGCCGCATATGCAACGCGCTGCCCGGGGTGCGCCGCACGGTGCTCACCTCTGCCACCGACAACGAGGAGTTCGGCGCGTTCCTCAACAGCCTGTCGGGCGGCCGGCGCGGGGTGCGCCGCCTGGACTTCCTGTCCGGAGGTGACGGCATCCCCGACGGCCGAATCCAAACCTACGTGGTTCGTTCGCTGGAAAACGACAAGCTCGATACGCTGTCGGCCTTGCTCAACAGCCTCGACGGCCAGCCGGCCATCGTATTCGTAGGCTACCGCGAGAGTGTCGACCGCGTGGCCAACCATCTTGCCAAAGAGGGTTTCTACGTGGAACGCTATCATGGCGGCATGGAGCAAAAGTGGCGTGAACGCGCCGTTTACAAGTTCCGCAGCGGATGCAGCAACATACTCGTCTCCACCGACCTGTCCGCACGCGGGCTTGACATCCCGGAGGTGGAGGCCGTCATCCACTACCACCTGCCTGTCGACCAGACCGCCTATGTCCACCGGACAGGGCGGACGGGAAGATGGGAAGCCGCAGGACGCACGTTTCTCATTCTCAATCCCAAGGAGGACGTCCCGTCTTACCTTGACCCCGCGCCGGAGGAATATGCGCCTACCCCATCGACCCGCCGTCCGGCCGCGCCACGCTGGCTCACCGTCTACATCGGCCGGGGGAAGAAAGACAAGCTCAGTCGCGCCGACGTGGTGGGATTCTTCTGCAAGAAAGGGGGCTTGCGCGCCACGGACATCGGGCGCATCGACGTGAAAGACCGGTACACCTACGTGGCCATAGACCGGCAAAAAGCCCATTCGGCTCTCCGTGCCATATCGGGCGAGACGATAAAGGGACAGCGCACACTCATCGAGGAAATGCGCCACTAATCCATCATTACGGAACAGGAAATAGGTTTCCCGCCATTGGCCTCCACTTCGCCAATGGCGGGAAATTCTTTTTATGAAGTCTACCTCACATCAAAATTAATCGGCAAGAGCCATCCCCGGCACACAGGACGGTATTTCACCCTGCGCCACCGAATTGCCTGTCGTACAGACAGGAATTACCGGTCGGCTACCCGTCGTCACGGGTCGCCGGCTGGACTCAACAAGTCGGCTGACAGGATTCCGCAAGGTGCGGGATAAGAAAACGCAAGTATGTTCTACCCAATATTAAAAGAGGGCACGGAAAGCCACGTACAGATAGGTCAATGCGAAACCGCACGTCAGCAAGTCGACCTTGGCGCGGGAATAATTCGTGACAGTATAGGCCGAGCTTGGATTCCTGTCGCCCGTCCGTAACGCAGGCTTGCACGTACGCGAATATATCCAGTACATTAGTGCCCCGACGAGGCAGCCCCAGATTGTGCCGACGAGGACATCACCAAAGTAATGCACGCCCAGATAGTTGCGCGACAAGCCGTTGAGAATCGCCCATGAGAACAACATGAAGTTCAAAGCACGGCTCCGCATCAACAAAGAGACGAACATCGCCACGGAAAAAGTGTTGGCCGCATGGCTGGAAAAGAAACCGTATAAACCTCCCCTGTATCCATCCACCACGTCAAGTGCGTACATCAGGCTGGGGTCCTGGGTGGGACGGAATCGTTCGAAATAAGGCTTGCAGAAACCGGAGGCCATTTGGTCAGCAAAAAGGACACACAAGCCGATAAACAGAACGATCATCACGACATGGAAGAAGCTGTTGTTACAAATCACCACATAGAGCAACACGAGAATCAACGGCAGCCACGTGACCGTGTACGTAACCGTCATGAAGAATTCATCGAAGAACAGGGAGTTACTGTCATTCAACCACAGCGTGATGCGCTCGTCCCATTGCAATAATTGTTGTAACATAAGGCTTCCTCCTATATATTCAGACAATCACCAACATCTCGGTCGCGACCCATCCTGTCCGCCCATCGGACAGCTCCACCTGCGCCCAATCCTTGATGGAAGTGTCCACAAGTTTGACCGTCGTGCCCGGATGCAAGTCGAAATTCTCCTTCACGGTAGCCGACGGGTTAGGGCGCAAAGGACACACCTGCATCACCACCGCCTTCTGCGGAACGGTAGCCACTTCGTTCTGCTGATAACCAAACACATGGGACACCACGGAAAAGAGAAAGAGCAGTATCGAAGAGAAGAAGCAGACTTTCCTCAACCGAACCTGACGGACGAACAAGTAGAAGAAGAACAGACAGAGCGACCCGCCGAAAAGGCAAACGCTCCATACGGCCCAAGCATCGGCAGAGCCCTGGTCGCGCCATTGCTTCACCCAACGAATGAAAAACATCTCGCTGCTTTCGCCAAACTGGTCTTCTATCTTTGTCCGGGCCAAGGCAAGATTGAATCGGGCGTCATCGTCTGCGGGCGACATCTTCAAGGCACGTTCGTAGTGCAGGATGGCCTGGGGATAGTTGTGCAACTGGTAATAACAGTTCCCCAGATTGTAATTGACGCTTGCACTCATCGGATAAGTTTCCAGGAAACTCTCATAAAGTTTCGTCGCCTGGGGGTAGTCTTTTTGCTGGTAGGCATTGTCCGCTTCGGCTTTCAGTGCCACTGAATCGCCGGGAACATCGCCCCAGCAGAACGGCAGCCCCACAAAGAGGGCGACAAGGAAAACATATATGCGTCGTTTCATCTTTTCTTCTTCCGGCTTTTCAGTTCTTGTTCTATATTGCTCAACGTCTCCACTGCCTGCTCGTACAGCTCGACCATCTGCTGGTTGTCGCTATTGGGCGCATAGCGGGCGAGTTCACACTTTTCAAGTGTCTGCACAAAACACCCGACCGTATCGGAAGAGACACCAGATTCTTCCAACGTTTGCATCATCTTTTCGCGGCTCAGTTGCGCCGTAGGAATGTTGAACTTATCCGTGACGTAACCATGCAACGCTTTTTCCGTTTCCTCATAGAAAGCATGGGGCTGGTTGTGGTCGAGCATGGAGTGCGCCTTGGCCATCCGCAGACGGGCATTCTTACCGGCCTCGCGGCCTTTCCGACCGACAACGTCGGCATTGGCTTTGAGGTGGCTACGGGTAAGCACAACCGCCACGACGAATACGAGCACGAGGATGACGAAAGCGGACACATAGGAGGCCGTTCCCCAGAAAGAGACAGCTCCGGACATTCCGTCGTCAACATGAATCGGACGGATGTCACTGTTTCGGAACTGTATCTCGCGGTCGGCCTCGGCATCCGACTTCGTTCCTTGGGCCACGTCGACGGAAAGGGTCTCCGTCTTCAAGGTCTTGTATTGTCCCTCATTTATATCAAAGAAGGAGAACTCGATAGGGGGAATCTCATAATGGCCTTTCTGCCGGGGGATGACGAGATAGTCATAAACCATCTGCCCGGCAATACCCTGCTCCGTCAAACTCGTCTTATCCTGCACCTTGGGGTCGTAGACTTCAAAGCTGGTAGGGAAAGAGACTTTCGGAGCCTTGATGAGTTTCATATTGCCCACACCCGAAATAGTCAGGCGCAGCGTCATGGCCTCGTTCGTTTTCGGCTCCGTGGTCACTATCTTAGCCGACATATCCAGCTTCCCGACTGCTCCGGAGAAGTTCTGGGGCTTCGGCTGTGGGAGAGGATTGACCTCGATGTCTATCGTCGGGGTCTGACGAACCACCTTGACCGTGTAATCAGAACCATTGAAGAAAGCATCTATGGGGTCGACATAAGGATTCTCCATGACCACAGTTCCCTCAAAGCGTATGCTCGGAACGGTCAGCTTTCCGGTCTGTTGCGGGAACAAGACATACTGGCTCCACGTCGTAGCGCGATAAAGCTGTCCGTTGTAACGTTCGAGCGAGAACGTCTTCTGCGACGGGAGGGGGACTTCCTGGCTCAAAAAACCTTTCAGGTCGGGCATCTTGCCGCTTAACTGGTTCAGGTTGACCAGTGTGTAGACCTTATACGTCAGGACTATCGGCTCTTGTTCAAAAACCTTTGTCTTGTTGGCCGTAACCGTAATAAACAGGTCCTTGTTCGTGACACCGCCCCGGGTGCGCATGGCGGGTTCTTCCGTAGCGATATTGCCTCCGCTGACAGACCTTCCTGAATCTTTCACCACCTTGATGCGTACCGTATTCGACTTGTATGTACGGCCATCGACAGTCACTGTCGCGGCGGGAAGGGTAAAAGTTCCTTCCTGTGTCGCAGACAAGATATAAGTGTACGTTTTCGAACTTTCACTCCGGGCCTGCCCATTGGTGATTTGATAACTTGTATAGGAGGATACGGCAGGCCCGTTGAGTACTTTGAAACCATCGAACGCTCCCGGGCGAATCTGTCCGGCTTCAAGCGAATTAACCTTGTATTCCAACCTGAAAGCCTCGCCAATCCCTACGGTGCTGGGCGAGACTTCGGCTGTAATCCGTATGTCGGCTGCCGCTGATATCGCAATTAGCCAACACAGGAAAGAAAAAAGAACTGTTCTCTTCATCATTTACCAATTCTTTTCCAATCTCTTCGTACGACGCTGTCCATTTTGTTGGACTTTCCGCCTTGTATTCTCTTCCTCTTGCTTGGACAAGTTGAGCAGTTGTTCCGCATTGTCTTTCGACATCTGGTTCTGTGACTCCTGCTGCTGTTGCTGCTCCTGTTCCTCTTGTTGTTGCGGTTGTTCTTGTTGTTGCTGCTTGTCGTTCCCCTCCTGGTCGTCCTTGTCCTGCTGTTCCTGGTTCTGACCACCTTGATTCTTCAACTGGTGCTGGCACAAGACAAGGTTATATCGCGCTTCCTCGTCAGCCGGATTGTTACGCAGGGCTTCCTTGTAATACTCGATAGCCTGGGTCAGATTCTTATCCGTCTGGCTGAGGACACCCATGTTGTGATAAGCCATCGACTTGACCAGCCTGTTCTTCTCCATGTCCGCCCCTTTCCCATAGGCTTTCATGGCATCCTCCTTGCGGTTCTGGGCGAACAAGGCATTGCCCAAGTCATAATACGCCCGGCTGTTGTTGGGCGACAAGGTCAAAGCACGCTGGTAGAATGTCTCGGCATCCGATGGATTTTCCCTTTCGAGGCATTTGTTCCCTTGATGGACGTATTGATATTCTTTGTCCTGCGCCATACAGGAGGTTGTGGCAATGAACCACGCTCCTACCGGGATGAGCAAGTATGTCAGAAGTTTCATTTACGGAATAATTTGAGTTTCTTAAACAGCGGGTTCTGGCATTCGAGCGTGAACAACTCCACCAGAAGAAGGACAAGTAAAATCAGTGCCACGGCTTGGAATTGTTCGTCATATTCGGAATAGACCGGCGACTCCATCTCTTTCTTTTCGAGGTTGTCCAACGCCGAGCTCAAACGGTCCTGCGCCGACATGGAGTTGCCGACGTGGATATAGACTCCCTTGCCCGCCTCGGCCACTTCCCGACACATCGTCTCGTTCAGTTTGGTAACGACCGTGTTTCCCTCATTGTCTTGGAGATAGCCCTCGGATGTCGGTATGGGCGAACCCTCCGGCGTACCTATTCCAAGGACATAGATATTGCGTCCTTGCTTCGAGGCATCGCTTGCAGCCTCCTCCGCACCGGCTTCGTGGTTCTCGCCATCGGTGATGACGATAATGGCCTTGCCCACTCCTTCTTCCGAGGTAAAGCTGTTCGATGCCAGATTTATCGCGGCGGCGAGGTTTGTTCCCTGCGTACCCACCATGTCTGTCGTGATACCGTCCAGGAACATCTTGGCCGACACGTAGTCGTTCGTGATGGGAAGCTGTATGAATGCGTCACCTGCAAAGACTATCAATCCGACCTTGTCGTCTTTCATCTTGTCGACCAGGTTGGACACCAACATCTTCGCTCTTTCGAGCCGGTTGGGCTTGATGTCCGTGGCCAACATGGAGTTCGACACGTCGATGGCGATGACGGCTTCTATGCCATTGCGTTCCGACGTGTCCACCCGCGTGCCGAACTGCGGCCGCGCCAGGATGACAAAGAGCAACCCTACGGCCACTATTATCATGATGCCTTTTGCCCGGGCACGACCACGAGATAGCCCCTCGGTCAGCTGCGACAACAAGTTCCAGTCACCATACTTTTTCATCCGCCGCCGGGCTTCGAACTCCGCCCACACCAGGAGCAGGACGAGCACCGGAAGGAGGAACAATCCGTAAAGGTAATCAGGTTCGGCAAATCTGAACATATATATCTATTCTTTATGACGGGATGCGGCGCAGCCATGTCATGCGCAATACGTACTCCACCACCAACAGCAGGAGTGCTGCGACGGCAAAGGGCATATATGCCTCGTAACGCTTGTCATAACGCTTGACTTGCAACTTCGTCTTTTCGAGTTTGTCTATGTCGTTATATATTTCCTTCAACTTCTGGCTGCTGCCTGCCCGATAGAACAGGCCGCCCGTCGTGGCGGCTATCTGCTGCAACGTCTCGGGGTCAACGTCCACCGGGATGTTTATCATGCGGACACCTCCGCCCGGAAGGGGATACGGGTAAGGAGCCGTGCCCTCCGTACCGACGGCGACGGTGTAGACGCGCACGCCGAACTGCCTGGCTATTTCCGCAGCGGTCAGGGGCGAGATGTCGCCGCTGTTGTTGGCTCCGTCTGTCAGCAGGATGATGACCTTGCTCTTCGCCTGACTCTCTTTGAGCCGCGAGATGGCGTTGGCCAGTCCCATGCCGATGGCCGTGCCGTCGTCAATCAGGCCGCGTGCAGGCAAGTCGCACGACACATCACGGAACATGCTCAACAGGACACTGTGGTCGGTAGTCATCGGGCACTGCGTGAACGCCTCGCCCGCAAAAACGGTCAAGCCGATATTGTCCGACGGACGGCTGGCGATGAACTTCTGCGCCACAGCCTTTGCCGCCTCTATGCGGTTGGGTTTCAAGTCCTGGGCCAACATACTGGTCGATATGTCCATGACCATCATGATGTCTATGCCCTCGGTGTCTGCGCGCCGCCACGAATTGCTCGTCTGCGGGCGGGCAAGTACGACGATGACCAGGGCGATGACCAGGACACGCAAGATAAAAGGCAACTGCACCAATGCCATGCGGGGTGTTTTCCGGATATAACGATACGCCTCCGTACTGGCCACCTTGATGGACGGCTCACGCTTGCGGCGCGACAGGAAATGCCACAAGACAAGCGGGATGAGCAACAGCAACAAATAGAGGTATCCTGCGTTTGCGAAAGTCATTTCAGTAGGTTATAGGAAGGATTTATAAAGTTCGGAGGCCAGGTAGATAATCAGCCCTATTGCCACGACGGCTAGCACGATGGCACCCACGGCCATCGCGATGCGCAACGCCATCTGCTTGTTCTCTTTGAGGACGATTTCCCTGACCACGGGCTGCGGCGGGAGCTCGGCTTCCGACTTTGTTTCGTTGATGAATTCTATGGCTCTGACGAGGTTCGCGTCGTTCTCGTTGACCGAGGCCGAGTATTTGGCAAACTTGACGAGGTCGGCTGTTTCCAGAATCTGCCGGAGCTCGCGCAGGACATTCTCGTCCTTGGCTTTGAGCAGTTGTTCCATGATTTCCGCCGTCGTCATTTCCTTGGCGTTGAAGTGGAAACGCCGCACGATGTAACCGCGCAGGATGTCGGTCAGCCGGACATAGTAGTCTTTGGCATCCTCCGCGTTCCACGTCTTTTCGCCCTTTATCTTCTCTATTTCCCGGATGGCCCACTTGTGGGGCTGTTCGGCCGGTTTCTGCACGACGCGCCGCGTGATGGGTCGCTTGTTGGAGTAGCGCACGGCCAGGACGACGGCTCCGATGAAGCAGCACATCACCACGACGGCCAGCCAGAAGTAGAGGCTGTTCCACTCGAACACGCTCTCCACCGTCCCGTGCGGGCCGTAGAAGTTGTCCAGATGGAGCGTGTCGAGGTTTATGCCTGCGGTGTCGACTTTCAGCCCGAGTGCATCCTTGGCCTTATATATCGAGTCGCCCACCTTGACCTCGAACGGGGGCAGCGTGTAGAGGTCCTGGTCGAACGAGGTCACGAGGTAGGCGCGCGTCAGCTTCATGCGCCTGTTCTCGTTGAGCCAGGTGGTGTCCACCGGGCTCGCGTCGACGACCTCGACCCCCGGGGCTATCATGTTGCCGTCGAACACCGGGAAATAGGCTCTCTCGTCCGCATCGAGCGTCACCGTGATGGTGAGCAAGGCCTGCTCGCCCACACGGATGGTCGTCGGCTCTATCTTCTGCCCCACGGTCACCTGTGCCGGCAGAGCCGTGCAAAGCGACAGCAGCAACGACAGCAAAGCATACTTGCGTAAGTGTTTCATCTCCGTTTTGCAAAAAGGTTCATGAGGGCTTTCACGTAGTCGTCGCCCGTCGCTACCGACACATGGTCGACCTGGCTTCCGCCCATGAGCCGGTCGACACGCGCACAGCCGTCGGCCCACCACTTGCGGTGGGCTTCGCGTATCCGGCGGCTCGACGTGTCCACATACTGCTCATGTCCCGTCTCGGCATCGAACACTTTGAGCAAGCCCACGTTGGGCAGTTCCTCCATGCGCTTGTCGTAGACGCGGATGGCCGCCAGGTCGTGCTTGCGGCTGGCTATCGTGAGGGGCTGGGAGTAGTCGTGCCCGTCGATGAAGTCGCTCAGGACGAAAGCGATGCTCCGCCGCCTGAGAGCCGACACGAGGTACTCCAACGCTGTGCCCACATCCGTGCGCCGACCCTGCGGTTGCAGGGTCAGGAGTTCGCGGATGATGTAGAGGATGTGTTTCCGTCCTTTCTTCGGCGGAACGAACTTCTCGATGCGGTCCGAGAAGAAAATCACGCCAATCTTGTCGTTGTTCTGGATGGCGGAGAAAGCCAGCGTGGCCGCGATTTCCGCCACGAGGTCGCGCTGGAAGCGGGTGGTGGAACCGAAGTCGAGGCTTCCCGACACGTCGACGAGCAACATGACGGTCAGCTCGCGCTCCTCCTCGAACACCTTGACGTAGGGGCGGTTGAAGCGCGCCGTCACGTTCCAGTCGATGTCCCGGATGTCGTCGCCGGGCTGGTATTCGCGCACCTCCGAAAACGACATGCCGCGCCCTTTGAATGCCGAATGGTATTCGCCTGCGAAGATATTGTCCGTCAGCTTGCGGGTCTTTATCTCGATTTGGCGGACGCGTCTCAGTAAATCTGCCGTCTCCACTGCTCCGGTCGTTTTTAGGGCACTTCGACTTTGTTGAGTATTTCGTTGATTATCTCGTCGCTGTCGACGTTGTTCGCCTCCGCCTCGTAGGTCAGCCCGATGCGGTGGCGCAGCACGTCGTGAGCCACGGCGCGGATGTCCTCCGGGATGACGTAGCCGCGGCGTTTGATGAAGGCGCAGGCACGGGCGGCCAGGGCCAGGCATATCGACGCACGCGGCGACCCGCCGAACGAGATGTAGTTCTTCAATTCGTTGAGCTTGTACTGGTCGGGGTAGCGCGTGGCGAACACGATGTCGGCGATATACTGCTCGATGCGCTCGTCCAGGTAGACTTCCTTCACCACCTCGCGGGCGCGCATGATGTCGTCCGTCGAAACCACCGGGCGCACCGTGACGGGCTCGCGGCGTATCTGCTGGCGCACAATCTTCTTCTCCTCTTCGAGGCTGGGATAGCTGATGACCACTTTCAGCATGAAGCGGTCCACCTGCGCCTCGGGCAGCTGGTAGGTTCCCTCCTGCTCGATGGGGTTCTGCGTCGCCAGGACGAGGAACGGAGTCGGCAGGGCGAAGGTCTGGTCGCTGATGGTCACCTGGTGTTCCTGCATGGCCTCGAGCAGGGCGCTCTGCACCTTTGCCGGGGCGCGGTTAATCTCGTCGGCGAGCACGAAGTTGGCGAACACAGGGCCTTTCTTCACCGAGAACTTCTCCGTCGACGGGCTGTATATCATCGTGCCTATCACGTCGGCCGGCAGCAAGTCCGGAGTGAACTGTATGCGGCTGAACTGCGCGTCCACCAGCGAGGCCAGCGTCTTGATGGCCAGCGTCTTGGCCAGTCCGGGAACGCCTTCGAGCAGAATGTGGCCGTCGCTCAGCAGGCCGATAAGGAGGGAGTCGACAAGGTGCTTCTGTCCGACGATTGTCGTGGACATTCCCGTCACCAGGTCGGTGAGGAAGCCTGTCTGGCTTTCTATGCGGGCATTCAGCTCGCGAATATCTACTGATTCTGCCATAGGATAAGTATATGGTGTAAAATTTGGATGCAAAATTAGCCGATTAATCCTTTTCCCACTTATAAAGAAGTCAAAAAAGACTGACATAGTGTTATCCCTCCCGGGCGGGGAAACGGACAAGCCATCGCGCCCGGCCGAGCCGGGAACAGCCGGAGCGGCACGCCGCAAGCCATCCGGCGACGGGAGCCGCACAAGTCGCCGGACAGTTCCGCCTGTCAGCCGGACTGTTTTTCCTGTCAGCCGGTTCGTTTCCACGCGGACGGCGACTGTCGCCCCGCCAGGCAACGACTCGCCCGACTGGGCCATAGCCTTCGTCCAGGGAATGGGTTACAGAACGCTTGATTAGTTTTTCAAAGATAATGTTTTTCTCGTAAGTCTATGATTATTACTCAGATATATTTGTTACTTTTGCATTGAGTAAAAATTCTTGCCTTACTGAGTAAAATGTAATAGTATGTATAAACGTGCAGAGTATCAACTGATAACAGAACGCATGAAAGAACCACGTAAGTTCATTCAGGTCGTGATGGGTGCCCGCCAAATAGGGAAATCAACGGTAGTCAAGCAAGTGTTGAAGGATTTGGATATGCCTTACCAGTTCTTTTCAGCAGACAATGTACCTGCCACAAATAGTGCGTGGATTTCTGATTGTTGGGCAGCTGTGCGCAGCTTGAAGGAAAGCCGAGTGTGGGAGAGTGTCATTCTTGTGATTGATGAGATACAGAAGATAGCCAATTGGAGCGAGGTGGTGAAAAAGGAGTGGGATGATGATACGTTCAATGATCGTAACATTAAGGTTTTGCTTTTGGGAAGCAGCCGTGTGTTATTGGAAAAAGGCTTGTCTGAATCCTTAGCCGGCCGATTTGAGGAAATACGCATGAGCCATTGGAGCTATCAGGAAATGAAGGAGTGCTTCGGCTTCTCACTTGACCAATATATGTTTTACGGAGGCTATCCCGGTGCGGCTACCTTGATTGGTGATGAAGACCGCTTCAATCAATACATTCAGTCGGCTATCATCGAGGCGACCATTAACAAAGACATTCTGATGGATACGCCCATAAGCAAACCTGCTTTGCTCCGGCAGACGTTCGAACTGGGAGCAGCCTATTCGGGCGAATTGCTTTCGTTGAACAAAATGTTAGGTTCGCTTCAAGATGCCGGAAATACGGTAACATTGGCGGGTTACATCAACCTGTTAGATGAAAGCGGATTGCTTTGCGGGCTTCAGAAGTTTAGCGTAGATATGGCAAGGCGGCGTGCCAGCATCCCCAAGTTGCAGGTATATAACAATGCGTTGAAGATGGTGTATAGCCCGTTGACCTTTGAACAGGCCATTCTTAACCGCAAGGCATGGGGACGTATCTTTGAGTCAGGTATCGGCGCCCATCTGGTAAGTCAGGCCTTCGTGCATCGTTTTGAAGTGTTCTATTGGCGTGAACGGGATGCTGAAGTCGATTTCGTCCTGCGTAAGAAAGGTTCGGTTGTGGCCATCGAGGTGAAAAGCAATGCGGAAAAGCGAACTGACGGGCTGGATAAGTTCCGTAAACAGTTCAATCCGCAAGCGGCTTTTATTGTAGGTGATGGCGGCATTAGTGCGGAGGATTTTCTTTCAATGGATGTGAGGAAGTTGTTTTGAGCTTTTCCTTATTTGTTAAATCTGCAAGAAATTTGTCGGGGTGAGGAGTATAACCGCAGGGTATATAAGAGGGAAATTTTGCGCA
>CAZYHW010000042.1:7769-17543 GCA_964647405.1 uncultured Prevotellamassilia sp. | reverse complement strand
GATTATGCTGTCGCCGTCCGCCTTGATGCACCAGAACGGGATGCCCGCCGTCTTGCAGAACGGCTCCATGCGCCAGGCACTCTCAAAACCTGCCATCACGAAGTGCATGGGTACGAACAGCCCGACCTTGAACCGCTCGATGAACTGACGCGCACCCAAGGTGTAGCCGTTGCCGATGCGTCCGTCCACGGGGAACATCACGACATCGAAGCCGTCGGCAATCTTCCGGATGTCTTTCAGCTCGCCGAGGAACCTCTTTTCCTCCGCAACCGGGTCGATGTCCGTTCCAAACTCCTCGCTGTATATTGTGCCCTCGGGGGAGTTGTCCGTCAGGAAACGGGCATACCAGTTACACAAGTCGCCGGCATGGAACAGCCTCCGCCCGCCCGTCTCGACTACCCAGCTCACGCCGCTGTCGTTACTGCCGGTGGCGCTCACTCGGACCACGCCATCCTCCCACACGCCTCCCTTGGCTAACCACACGTCGGCATCTTCCTTCTGCGCCCGCCGACGCCTCAGGATGTCCTTCGAGAGGATGTACGTGAAGCCCACATGCGGATTCTCGGCTCGCCACCTGAATATGTCCTTCGTGAAGTGGTCCTCATGGAAATGACTGGCAAAGACGTAGACCGGCTTCGCGACATGCGGATGGATGACGCGGCGCATCACGCCGGCCGGATCCATCCAGTAGTCGAAGACGAGAATGCACCCGTCTGTCTCCAAAACGAAGCCACTATGGAAGATGTAGGTAAGTCTCATCATTGCTTCCGGAGTTCCTTATATCATGAGCATAATCCGTCCCGCCTCTTTGGTAAACATCCCCGGGAAACGGCAGACGACGGCATAGACCTGCCTGCCCGTCACCGGCCGACCGTCCTTCCGCCGGTGCAATCCCAAGCGGTTGATGGCCTCTGCAATCTGGTCGGTCGTCATGCCTCCGTTGCGCTTCACTATGACGTAGACGATGGCTTCTTCAATCTTCATACGCACTTCCGTTTCTCATAAGTCGTAATCGTCGAACAGCTTCCCCGTTATCGTCAGGATGTTGTCGATGGGGAGCATGCGGCCGTCCGACATGACGAGAACCCGCTCGTACTCGTCATATCTCTTGGGGATGCCGGTCAACTCGACGTACTTGCCGCCGTCCTTCACCTCGTCCGGGACATAATAGACGAACGACAACTCGTTGCGCTCTGTCATGTGCTCAATGACACAGGTGAGGCGGGCGGAGAGCCTGTCCAGCTCGTCCTGTGACAGGATTTCCTTGGGAGAAGTCTGCCTCACCGTCTCCGCCAACGCCTCGTTGTGCCCCGAAAGAGCCGCGAAGGGGGCGAACTGCGCGGCGCGGTCGGCCATGGACATCGGCTTCCGGGTCTTGGATACATGGTGGGGCAGGTTGATGATGTCGTCATATCTACTCATGATGGCCTCCTATCTGTCGGTTTCTGTCCTTTTGCGTAGCCCCGTCCGCGTAGTTCAGTCCTTTGAGGATGGAATTCTTGCCGAATTTCTTCTTTATCCGTATCACCGCCTCCTGTCGCCGGCGTTCCTTGGCGAGTTTCTCACGCTCAGCCTCCTGCTCCCGCGCCAGCTGTTCGTAGTCAGTGAACAGGTCGGGCTGTACGGCGGGAGGCCGCTGCTTGGCCTCCGCCTCGCGGACGAGGTGGTTGACGGACAAGGAGAGTCGGCGAACCAGCAAATGGGGATTTACGATACGGTTGAAGAGTTCTTCCGTCTTCTCCATCAGAATCTCGCCGGACGAAGTGGGACGGTCAAGGTTGGCCGTGCCGTGGGCGTGGGCAGGAACTTTCCGACCGTAGCGGTCGACATCAATCCGTCCGTGATATTTCCTCCTGATGCTTTCGTCGGCCAGCGATTCGGTGTCATAGCTAACGGTCAGCACGATTTGGTCTGTCAGGAGCTGCTTGTCGACAAGTTCAAGGGCGACACTGTCCATCATTTCGAGCACCACGTTACGGGCTTTCGCCACCGTATAAGGCGATTGGAGCACTTGCCCGCTACAAATGGAGCTTGTCTCTGGCCGGTAAGCCTTTACGCATGCTATCGTCACAGGTTCCCATCCCCAGGCATGGTCTATCAGCAACTCGGCATTGACACCCAGCAGTCCATAGAGCAGCTCCTCATTCGCGATGGAACAACGGGCGATGTCGCCCATCGTAAGGAGGCCATATTGCGCCAGCCGGTTGGATATGCCACGACCGACACGCCAAAAGTCCGTGAGCGGAGTATGTTCCCACAGCTGCCGCCGGTAGGACATCTCGTCCAGTTCCGCAATGCGCACGCCGTCGGCATCGGGAGGCATCTTCTTGGCCACGATGTCCATAGCGACTTTGCAGAGGTACAGGTTCGTACCAATGCCCACCGTGGCCGTGATGCCGGTCTCTTTCAACACCGTGCGTATCATCTTCATGGCCAGTTCGTGGGCAGTCATCTTATACGTGGTAAGGTAGGACGTAACGTCCATGAATACCTCGTCTATGGAATAAACGTGGATGTCCTCCGGCGAGACATAACGGAGGTAGATATCGTAGATGCGTGCGCTGTATTGGATATAACAGGCCATGCGAGGCCGCGCAACGAGATAGTCCACGGCGAGTTCAGGATGGCGGTCGAGCTCCCGCTTCGACAGAGACTTCCCCGAGTGTCCCCGCAGGCGGTTCACTTCCCTCACTTTCTGCACCACCTCAAACAGTCTGGGTCGTCCGCCCAGCCCGTATGCTTTCAGGGCTGGCGACACGGCAAGGCAGATAGTCTTCTCCGTCCTTGTCGGATCGGCCACGACAAGACAGGTGTCGAGCGGGTCGAGTCCATGCTCCACACACTCCACAGAAGCGTAGAACGACTTCAAGTCTATCGCGATGTATTGCCGTGTTTCCTGTCCGTGCATATTTCAGACTATGCAAGGATACATTCAGGTGCAGGAGGGCTGCTCGAAAAGGCTGTCGGAAAGGACTGGCAACGTTGGAGTACTGCCGGAGGAGGCATCGCGCAACACGAATGGTTGCAGGAAGTGAAGCCACCAGCCGGCTATGCGTTGCCGCTTCGGCATCTCCCGACGGCGTTGAGGGGTCAGCAGGTAGCAATCGGCCTTCTGCCTTTCAAAGAGTTCCATGACTTGTCCGGTGAAGCACGTGTCGGCCACCAATAAGTTGCACTCATAATCCCAGGCCAACGAGCGGCTGTTCAGATTGGCCGAACCGGCAAAAGTGAAAAGGCTGTCGACGGTCATCGTCTTCGTATGGTGGAAACCGCCTTGGAACACGTAGACCTTCACTCCGCGACGCATAAGTTTATTGGTGTTATACTCGACTATGCGCGGCGTTATGGGTATGTCGCTCTTCTCGGACACCATGATTTCCACCTCCACGCCGCGTTTAGCTGCCCGTTTGAGTGCCCGGCGTAGCTTCCGGTTGAGCGTAAGGTAGGGATTGATGATTTGGATGTGGGATTGGGCGGCATTGATTGCCGTGAGGAAGGTCTCCCGCACCACGCGGGGAGTAATACCTGGCTCCCGGTTGACCACGCCGACCAGTTTCCGGCCTGCCGTGGCCGTAGTGTCCGGTTTCAAGTCGGGGAAGTACGACCGGGCATCGGCTTCGCCCGGATAGTATTTCGCTCCCCGCACATTCTGACGGGCGGTCTGGTTCCAGATACGCAGGAATATGGATTGCAGTTCGCCCACGACGCTGCCCTCCACACGCATATGGAAGTCGTGCCACGCTCCGAACTCTTCCTTACCTTTGAGATAGTAATCCGCCACGTTCATCCCACCGATGTAGGCCACCATGCCGTCGATGACGACTATCTTCCGATGATCCCGGCTGAATGCATGGTTAATGTAAGGGAAGCGCATGGGGTCAAATTCGTAAATCTCGACACCACGCTCGCGCAGCAGGCGGAGATGGCTGGCGAGCAAGGGACGGTTGTTCGACTTATTGCCGAAGCCGTCGAACAAGGCGCGCACCTCCACGCCCTCTTCCGCCTTTTGAATCAAAAGACGGAAGAGTTCCTCCGATATGGAGTCGTTCCGGAAGTTGAAGTATTCCAGATGGATACTTTCGCGGGCATCACGGACAGCCTTGAAAAGGTCTTCGAACTTCTCGCGACCACTATCGAACGGCACGACACGGTTGTCGTTGGTAAACTCGATACCCAGCTCCCGCTTCAAGTGGTCGACAACGACAGAATCGCTTCTCCATACGTCCTGTGCTGTAACGACACCTGTCCCTATCGACAGGGACAGGATAAAAAGCCATACACGCAGATGCGCACACAGGAATAACGGACGATTCATATCATCATGCTGAACGAATCTACGATACCGACAAGTCGTTTATCTGGCTCGCAGACAAGCACGGAATGTATTTTATACTTGTGCATGATGGCTTCTATCTCCGTCAGCTTGGCGTCTGCATCCACCATCTTTGGGGAAGCCGTCATGATGTCTGCCACGACAAGGGTGAAAAACTTGTCCTGCCTGCTTTCCATGGCTCTCCGCACGTCACCGTCCGTAATGATACCCTCGACACGGCCTTCGGAAACGACCACGCAAAGCCCCAGCCGCCCTCGGCTCATGTGGATGACGGCCTCTCCCATCTTCATGTCTGGTGGAACGGTCGGCAGGTCATCCGTATGCATGATGTCACATGCCCTTGTGAGCAACCTTTTGCCCAATGTCCCTCCCGGGTGGAACTGGGCAAAGTCGGAAGCCTTGAAGTTCCGGGCTTCCATCAAGGCACAGGCCAAGGCATCACCCAGGGCGAGTGCCGCTGTCGTCGATGACGTGGGTGCCAGTCCCAAGGGGCAGGCCTCATGCGCCACCTTGGCGTTCAAATGAGCCGTGGAATAGCGAGCAAGGAGTGAATCGGGGTTCCCGCTCATGCCGATTACCGGGATATGATTATCCAGCAGGTATGGCAAGAAGCGCAAGAGTTCGTCGGTCTGTCCCGAATTGGAGATGGCCAACACTACGTCGGACGACGTGATGACGCCCAAGTCACCGTGAAAGATATCAAGCGGATTGATGAAAAAGCTCGGTGTTCCCGTGGAGGATAAAGTGGCTGCTATCTTCGCGCCGATATGACCGCTCTTCCCCACCCCGGTAATGATCAGTTTCCCCTTGCACGCGAGGATGATTTCGACGGCCTTGTCAAAACCGGCATCCAGCTGGGGTATCAAGTTGAGCAGTGCCTGCGCTTCGTCTTGCAGGCATTTCACAGCAGTTTCAATCCATTTGCTCATAGCAGAGATGTAATTACTTGTTCTAATTCGTCCAGTGGGAGCATGTTTGGCCCGTCGCTCAACGCCTCGTCGGGCGTGGGATGCGTCTCGAAGAAGTATCCCGTCGCTCCGAACGCCTTGGCGGCCAACGCCATCGCCGGGATGAACTGGCGGTCGCCCCCGGTCTTCCCGCCTGCGGCTCCGGGACGTTGCACACAGTGCGTGCAGTCCATGATGACGGTGGGCGTGAATGCCTTCATGGCCGGCAGGTTGCGGAAGTCAACGACGAGGTTGTTATAGCCGAACATGTTGCCCCGCTCCGTCAGCCACACTTCACGTGCACCGGCTTCCCGGCATTTCTCGACAGGATAGCGCATGTCGTCGCCCGAGAGGAACTGGGCTTTCTTGATGTTGACCACGCATCCCGTGCGCGCCGCCGCCGTGAGGAGGTCGGTCTGGCGACAGAGGAAAGCGGGTATCTGCAACACGTCGACGACTTCACCGGCAGCCTGTGCCTGGTAACTTTCGTGTATGTCGGTGAGCAGGCGCAATCCATAGCGCGATTTCACGTCGGCCAGCATCTGCAAGCCGCGCTCCATGCCCGGCCCGCGGAACGAATGGATGGACGTGCGGTTGGCCTTGTCGAACGAAGCCTTGAAAATGATGTCCAAGCCGTATTTCCGGTTCAGTTCGGTCAGCTTCTCCGCTACGATATCAAGAATTTCCGCAGACTCGATGACGCACGGGCCTGCTATAAATATAGATGTCATGCTTAGCTTTCTTGCAACTTTCCGCAAACTTACGCATAAATTCGGTTTCGCTCGCCACAAACGGGCAAAAAACATGGGACGGAATGGCGGGACGGCATGGGCATAGCGCCCAACGGCAAATGCAACAAGCGACAAGGCGCGGCAGGCCAGCCATTCCGAATATCCACCGACCTACCGCAGTGGAACGTCCCCGCTCCGTGCCCCCTGTTCTCCGCCCACTGCTGCGGCCAGTCCCCACGGAGGACAGGATACCTCCCGGAAAGCAACATCAGGTCGCCGACTTGTTCCGACTAGTCGCCGACCCGTGTAATCTAGTCGGCGACCTGTCACGACGGATAGCCGACCCGACATCTCCCCATCGCCGAAAATCAACAGGGAAAGCAGTGATTTCGCTTGTTTTTCCTTACATTTGCTTTCGAATAGTGCATCTGTCCGTTCCTGACCGGGCGGACACGAGGCTAAAACCGGACAGAGAACCGACCGGAACGAAGTAACAAAAAACAAACGGTATGAAATTCATCTCATGGAACGTCAACGGGCTGCGCGCTTGTTGCGAAAAGGGTTTCCGCGACAGCTTCTCCAAACTTGGAGCCGACTTTTTCTGCCTGCAAGAAACCAAACTGCAAGCCGGGCAGCTGGACTTGAACTTCGAGGGATACCGGAGCTATTGGAACTACGCCGAGAAGAAAGGATACTCGGGCACGGCGATATTCACACGTCACGAACCTCTCGCCGTGACCTATGGCATCGGGATTGACGCGCACGACCACGAAGGGCGCGTCATCACGATGGAGATGGACAAGTTCTATCTCGTGACGGCCTATGTGCCTAACTCGCAGGACGGTTTGCTGCGGCTGGACTACCGCATGTCCTGGGAGGACGATTTCCGAGCTTACCTGCAATCCCTCGACAGCCACAAGCCGGTCATTGTGTGCGGGGACTTGAACGTGGCACACCGAGAAATAGACTTGAAGAACCCCAAGACCAACCGGCGTAACGCCGGGTTCACCGATGAAGAGCGAGGGAAATTCCAGAAACTCCTCGATGCCGGCTTCACAGACACATTCCGCCACTTCTTTCCCGACACGGAAGGCGTATATTCCTGGTGGTCCTACCGTTTCAAGGCACGGGAGAAAAACGCAGGCTGGCGCATCGACTACTTCCTCGTTTCCGAACGCCTGCGCCCCGCACTCGAAAGTGCTGCCATACACAATGAAATATTCGGTTCGGACCACTGTCCCGTGGAAGTAGTACTCAATCTGATTTGATCCGCGACAACTTTCTCTCCACCGCTATGAAACAATTCTTCAAACACGTCTTGGCCACAGTGACGGGGCTGCTCGTTGCCGGGGTCGTTGTTTCCATCCTTGGGTTCGCCGTTCTCGGTGCGATAGTGGGTGCCAGCAACAAACCTACTTCCCCCTCTCCCCACTCCGTCCTGCACATCAAACTTTCGGGAAGCATCGAGGAACGTTCCGAAGCGGCTCTGCTCGCTTCCTTGCTGGGAGACGAAGTCGGGACGACCGGACTGGACCAATTGCTCACGGCCATCCGTGTGGCCGCAACCGACGACAGGATTGACGGCATCTACATCGAAGGCGGCATCCTCTCTGCCAATCCCGCCACACTTGAAGAGCTGCGCCACGCGCTCGCCGACTTCAAGAACAGCAGCGATAAGTTCATCATCGCTTATGCCGACAACTACTCGCAAAGCGCATACTACGTGGCCAGCGTGGCCGACAAGGTGATGCTCAATCCCGGCGGCACGCTCTTATGGCATGGCTACGCCGCCACACCGATATTCTACAAAGACCTGTTGGACAAGGTAGGCGTGAAGATGCAAATATACCGCGTCGGCACCTATAAGAGCTACGTCGAGCCCTTTACGCGCACTGAGATGAGCGAGGCCAGCCGCGAGCAAATGGAGTCCTACCTGAACGACATCTGGCGGAACATCCGGGAAGACGTGGCCGCCGACCGGCAGGTCAGCACGGACAGCCTCGACGCGTATGCCGACAGGTACACCGTCCTTGCCGCCGCTTCGGAATACGTCCGTCTGGGCTTGGTCGACACTCTGTGCTACGTCGACGGCCTGCGTGACCAACTCCGGCTGCTGACCGGCTCGAAGCGCGTCGGCCTCGCCAAGCCCAAGGACATCGCAGCCCTCGGCAAGGAAGAGAAAGGCGACCGCGAAATAGCCGTCTACTATGCCTACGGCTCCATCGTCGACTCGGAACTGCAAGGGGTCGGCAGCAGCAACGCCATCGTCGGACAGAAAGTCGTGAAAGACCTCGACCGGCTGGCCAACGACGACAAGGTGAAAGCCGTCGTGCTGCGCATCAACTCGGGTGGCGGGAGCGCCTATGCCTCGGAGCAGATGTGGCACGCCATCCAGTTACTCAAAGCCCGAAAGCCCGTCGTCGTGTCCATGGGAGGCATGGCGGCATCAGGGGGATACTACATGTCGTGCGGGGCAGACTACATCGTGGCCGAGCCGACGACACTCACGGGAAGCATCGGCATCTTCGGCATGGTGCCCGATGCCTCCGGTTTGCTCACGGACAAGCTCGGCCTTCACTTCGACGTGGTAAAGACGAACGAGTCGGCCGACTTCGGCACCGTCAGCCGTCCCTTGAATGCGGGAGAGAGTGCCGCCATGCAGGCCTACATCGACCGGGGCTACGCCCTCTTCATCAAGCGCGTAGCCGACGGCCGCCACATGACGGCGGAGCAGGTCGACAGCATCGCACAAGGCCGCGTGTGGACAGGCGAGCAGGCTCTGGCCATCCATCTCGTCGACAGCCTCGGCACACTCGGCGACGCCATCGCGGAAGCTGCCCGCCGGGCCAAGGTGGGGGACTACTCCGTCCAAGCATATCCCGCTCCGAAGACATGGTACGAGCAACTCATGGAAGAGAAAGGCAAATCCTATTTCGACCAGGAGTTGAAAGCCACCCTCGGACACTACTATCAGCCGCTCATGTTCCTGAAAGGACTGCAAGGCACGGACTACATGCAAGCCCGGATGCCCTACGACCCGAACCTACGCTGAATCCATGAAAACGCTCCCCGCCCGCCCCCACGTCAACCGTTGGCTGCTGCCCCTTTCCTGGCTTTATGGCTTGGGAGTCAGGACGCGCAACCTGATGTTCGACGCAGGCATCCTGCGGGAAGAGGCGTTCGACGTGCCCGTCATCTGCGTCGGCAACCTCGCCGTGGGAGGCACGGGAAAGACCCCGCACGCCGAATACCTCATCCGCCTCCTTGCGCGGCATGGACGGCGCGTCGCCCTGCTCAGTCGGGGCTACCGACGGGAAAGGCATGGCTGGGTGATGGCTTCGGAAGGCTCCACGGCAGGAGACATCGGCGACGAGCCCTTGCAAATCTACCGCAAATATCCCGATACCATAGTGGCGGCCGATGCCGACCGGCGCGACGGGATACGACACCTGCTCGCCCTGCCCTCCCCGCCGGACTGCATCGTCCTCGACGACGCATTCCAGCACCGTTACGTGCGGGCAGGCCTGAACATCCTGCTGACAGACTACCGCCGCCTCTACACCGACGACGCGCTGCTGCCCGCCGGGCGGCTGCGTGAGCCGGCGCAGGGCGTGCGGCGCGCACACATCGTCATCGTGACTAAATGTCCGGACGACCTGTCGGCCGAATCCTGCGAGGAAATCCGGCGGAAGTTGCGCCTCCACGCCGGGCAGCACGTGTTCTTCACCCGCATGGTTTACGGGAAGCCCTACGCCCTCTTCCC
>CAZYHW010000042.1:0-7669 GCA_964647405.1 uncultured Prevotellamassilia sp. | reverse complement strand
GGCAGCACGTGTTCTTCACCCGCATGGTTTACGGGAAGCCCTACGCCCTCTTCCCAAAAGAGGCATCCGCCAACGACTTGACGGAAGAAGCGGAAACAAGTCGCCGACTAAGCGTAACAAGTCGCCGGATAGAAAAAACTAGTCGGCTGACAGATGCGACAAGTCGCCGACCCGTCGATGCTGTTCCGCCGTCCGGCCGCCTGCTCGTCGTGGCGGGCATTGCACATCCCGCACCTTTCGTCCGCCATGCACGGACGCTCTGCCCGGACGTAGTGCCGCTCACCTTTCCTGACCATCACGCTTTCAGTCCGGCCGACCTGCGGCGCATCGACGAGGCATTGGCCAAACTCGGAGGCACCCCGGGGCACATCCTCACGACGGAAAAAGATGCCGCCCGTCTTCTGCACGCCACCGGACTGACGTCCGCCGTGCGCGCCGCCCTCCGCGTGCAGCCCATCGAGGTGGAATTCCTACACCAGGGAGCGACCGCATTCGACGACATCGTTTGCCACTACGCCGGAAAGCCTAAGGAAAACATCTGAAAGACGGACAGGACATAGCAACACCCAAACAAGGAAAAGACAACGTACGGGGGAACGAACCAAAATCTCCAATCACAATAACAACTCAAACACACAAACAATGAAACACAACAAGTGGATTACATGGACAATGGTCTCCATGGTAGCCTTGGTGGCTTGTGGAACATGGATGGTGACTTCGTGTAGCTCGAAGAAGCAGCCGGACAAGGAAGCCGGGGACACGACACCCAAGTATCTCGTTCTTTACTACTCCCAAACGGGAAGCACGAAAGCAGTGGCGGAAGAGCTGCAACAGGAACTGGGAGCGGACATAGACAGTATCGTACCGGAAGAGCCATACGACGGGACATACGAGCAGACGATAGAACGCTCACAACAGGAACGGCAAAAAGGCATTACGCCTGCGGTGAAGGCGCTGAATGTCAACCCCGACGATTACGATGTCATCTTCTTGGGTTATCCCATCTGGTTCGGCACATACGCCCCACCCGTAGCGGGACTGCTGAACAAGTATGACTTCGCGGGGAAAAAGGTTGTCCCGTTCTGCACGTTCGGCAGCGGCGGGCTGGAAACGTCCACGGAGAATTTGAAACAGGCATTGCCGAAAGCCGAGATAGCCAACGGTTACGGTGTCAGGACGGTGCGCACATACGCCATCCAGAAGGAAGTAAACCGTTTCCTCATCGAGAACGGCTACATAGAGGGCGAGGCGGAAGCATTGGCCGACTACTCGGAACAGCAGCCGGTGACCGATGAAGAGAAGGCCATCTTCGAGAGTGCCTGCGGCGACTACAAATTCCCGCTCGGTACGCCCGTGACTGTCGGCAAGCGTACCACGGCAGACGGCACCGACTACTGCTACACCGTGAAGAGCGACCGTGACGACGTGACCTATAACATATACGTCACCGTAGGCAACGAAACGGACGCAAAGCCGGAATTCACGCGCGTTGTGAGGTAATATTTCTTCCCGTCACATGAAATTAAGTTTTAAGACAGCCTTATGGAAAAAGTCACCCCCCCAACAAAAAACGAGCCAAACCGATTCATCCGGACGGCTCTTACCTTGTTCATGGCTGCTGGCTGCCTCGGTGCTGCGGCAGACACTTCCGTCACGGGCATCCGCATTGAAGGGCTTCCCTGTGTGGCCGATATCGTGACCGGCACGTATTACAGCACGCTTCCGACAACGACGACTTTCCCCGCGACGGTCGACGTGGAATTCGATGTCTCGGACTACGTAAGCCTCTCGCTTGACGGGCAGACCTGCACCGACGGTTCCTCGTCCGTCACGGTCGACAGCTTCGACGATTCCCATACGCTCACACTCACGAAAAGCGACGGGGAAACGCTGGAATACGGTTTGGTCTTCACCTACCTGCCTTTGGTGTCCCTCGATGACGTTCCCGAAACAGTGGACCGCACGAAACAAGATTGCCAGTTCAGCCTCATCGCCACCGCATCGAGCACCTTTGACGGCGAAGCGGACGAAATCACCCAGAAAGCGACCATCAAAATCCGCGGGGCATCCTCCACGGTCTACCCGAAGAAGTCCTACGGCATAGAGATCGTCGACGACGAAGGCGAAGAACTCGACTGCCCGCTCCTTGGACTGCGCGAGGACGGCGACTGGATACTCGAGGCCCTCTATACCGACTACTCGAAAATGCGCAAGCAGCTCTGCTTCGACCTCTGGCTCGACCAGTGCGACAGCCCCGTCGAGGACGCAAAATACCCTAACGGTATACGCGGACGGCACGTCGAGGTGTTCATCAACGGAAGCTGGCACGGGCTCTACATCCTAAGTGAAAAAGTGGACCGCAAGCAACTTGGTATAAAGAAAGTAAAAGAAGACGATGATACCGGCGAAGTCACCCTGCGCGGAATATCGTTCAAGGGTGAAAGTTGGAGCGATGCCACGCACCTTGACGGCTACGATGCCACCGCCCGCACCGATACGCTTGAATGGCAGGGATGGTCACAGGACTACCCCGACGATGAAGGCACCTATGCCTGGGATTACCTGAAAAGCATCATCGACTTCACCTCGCAGAGTTCGAGTCTGGACGATGCGACTTTCTGTGAGCAGGCCGAGCAATGGTTCGACATGGACAACGTCATCGACTACTTGCTTTTCCTCCAACTGACTGATGCCGTCGACAACTGCTTGAAGAACACTTTCCTCAGCATCTATAACGTGCAGGAGGACGACAGCCGTTGGTTCTTCACTCCCTGGGATCTCGACGCGACGTTCGGGCGCATGCCGGGAGGCGACGAAAGCAACGTCTACGGCTTTGACTACAACTACATGGTGCCCTCGTTCTTCCGCCGTCTCCTCACCTCACCATACGCCGACCAGTTGAGAGAGCGTTGGAACGAGCTGAAAGAAACAGTCTGGGCACCTGCAAGCGTCAATGCGCGCATCGAGGAATATGCCAACCTGCTCGTTGAGTCCGGTGCTTGGGAACGCGAACGGAAACAGTGGCCTGCTTTCTGCAACGATGCGGAAAGTGAAGTGGAGTTCATGGAAACATGGTACAGCAGGAACTACCAAGTGGTCGACAGCGTACTCAACCAGTCGGCCACCGACATCCAGGCGATTGATGCCACGGGAGAAACGTCCATCAGCCTTTCGGGCAACACACTGACCGTAAACGCATCCAACGATAGCCCCAGTCATCTCGACATTTACGACATCGGAGGACGCCATATCTCTTCTGCCGAAATCAAAGGCAGGCAAACCCTGACGCTCACGGCGGGTGTGTATGTCGTGTCGCTGAACTCGGCAAGTTCAAACCTCCGGAAGAAAATAGTAGTTTACTGACACCCTGACTACTCTAAACGCCCGCTATTGATGAAGATAGCGGGCGTTTTTGTTTTCCCTCTTTCATTCGGAATAGCATGTCGGCCTGGATGCATGGATTCCCTTTTTATTTCGAAAGGAGTGCCATATCTGTTTTTCTTCGTTACTTTGTTGCACAATAGATACCCGGCTTCAATGACGGATTCCCACAAATAAACCAGAGTTCTCCTATATCAGCAACCAATAACAGACTAAATATTTTTCATCATGCTTGAAAACATCCAAGAAACAGCCAGGTGGATCAAAGCGCACACCGACCTGCGCCCACACATCGCCATCATCCTCGGTACGGGGCTCGGACGCTTGTCCGCCGAAATAGAAATCGTCGATGCCTTTCCCTATGCCGACATTCCCCATTTCCCCGTCTCGACGGTCGAGGGGCATCAAGGACGACTGCTCTTCGGCTATCTCGGCGGCCAGGCCGTCATGGCACTCGACGGTCGCTTCCATTTCTATGAGGGATACTCCATGAAAGAAGTGACGTTCCCCGTCCGTGTGATGCATGAGCTGGGAATCGACACGCTCTTCGTCAGTAACGCGGCGGGTGGCATGAATCCCGCCTTTGAAATCGGCGACCTGATGTTCATCACCGACCACATCAACCTCATGCCCGAGCATCCCTTGCGGGGGAAGAACGTCCCCACCGGACCGCGCTTCCCCGACATGAGCGAGGCATACGACCGCGGCCTGCTCGCCATGGGACGCGCCATCGCCAAAGAGAGAGGTATCAATGTGCGTGAGGGCATCTATCTCGGCACGTCGGGACCGACGTTCGAGACTCCGGCCGAATATCGCATGTTCCGCCTCCTTGGTGCGGACGCGGTGGGCATGAGCACCGTGCCCGAGGTCATTGTGGCGCGCCACTGCGGCATCCGCGTCTTCGGTGTGAGCGTCATCACCGACCTCGGGGTGGAGGGAAAAATCGTCGAGGTCAGCCACGAGGAAGTGCAGCGCGCCGCCGATGCCGTGCAGCCGCTCATGGCCGAAATATTCCGGACCATGGTGAGCCGCCTCGACATGCGCCCATGACCGTCTCCCCTCCGCGCCCGCCGCACGGGTGAGTGTCGGGAGGAATCAGGCACACTAAAAAATCCAGCCGTCAGGACAGGCACATTTTCACCCTGTCTTGACGGCTGTTTTTGTATCAACAGGAAAGATTTCTCAGGAATCTGAATCCACCATCGGAGTGTCGGGTTTCCCGAACAGCGGAATCCCCTGCCTGGGTCCGGCACTTGACAAAACTATCAGCCGGATAGGATGGACAAGTCGCCGGATAGGAGAAACTAGTCGCCGACTTGTTTTGTCTATCCGGCGATTACGTTGCGGGGTCAGTCCGTCGATTCGTAGCTGCCGCTCCCGCCGATGGTCAGCTTCTTCAAGTCGTACATGGAACCGTTGTAGATGTTGAAGTCGACGTAGCCCTTGATGCCCGGCAACCTCCCACGGTCAGTGTGTTGCCAGAACTTCCATTTCCCCTTATAGGCCAAATCCCGCACATAGTAGTGGGCAATCCAATAGGGATAGTCATCGAACTCCTCGTCGCTGAGATATTTGAGCTTGAACTTATAGTAGGTATAGATGATTGGCTTGACCCCGCATTGCTCCTCGACCATCCGCAACCACGTCTGGGCTTCCTCCTTGACCTGTCCGACCGTTAGGTCACCTACATTCTCTATGTCGAGCACCGGGGGCAGGTCGCCTTCTTCGAGATGGACTTGTTTGAGGAAATGGCGCGCTTGTTCGGCGGCCGGAACGTCGGGCGAGAAGAAGTGGTAGGCACCACGGATAAAGCCATTCTCCCGAGCTTGATAGAAGTTGTCGTTGAAATTCTCGTCGAGCAGGCTCTTCCCTTCCGTGGCCTTGATGATGATGAAATAGACAGGATTGTCGCCTATCTTGGCGTTGCGCAGCAAATCCCAGTCGATGTCTCCCTGGTGATGACTAATGTCTATGCCTTGTATGGAGTACCCTTCGGGGTAAGTGGGAGTGCCATATATGGCTTGCCACCGGAACGAGAACGGGTCAACAAAGTAATGATAGAAAACGACTACATAAATGACGGCTATGGCCAAGCCTCCTGCCCACAATGTCCACGCCGGCAAACGGCGGAAGAAGCCTTTCGCTTTTTTCCGACGGGTGTTCCGGCTTACGCGGCGGCGCGGTGTCCTGCGGGGTGTGGCTGATTGACGGGTCGGCAAAGTTGTTCGCGGTTTATCAATAGGAAAAGAAGCGGATGGACTTGGCACGCATCGCGAGTCCACCCGCTTCTAAAAAATCATTTGGAGAGGGATTTACTTCCCTTGTTCGAGCTTCAGCGTCATCGTGCACTGGTCGCACACTTCGGTCGGGCCGAAGTACTGGATCGGGCCGGGATAGACGAAGCAGGTCTCCTTGGCCCACTCATCACGATGGGCGGCGAAAGTCTTGAACGGAGTGCCTTCGAGATCCACGAGAGCCTTTTTGATAACAGGCTTCATCTCTCCGTGCCGACGCTCCATATTCATCATCATCGTGATGGGCACACCACCGGCTACCCATTCGGCGGCAGGAGCTGTCGTGTTCTTGACAATGGCCATGTAGCCGGTTTTCCCGTTGGCCACGAGCTGCGCCGCGCTTGTCCCGAGGGCATAGCAGTAGTCCGCGTCGTAGTTCGACGGAGCGGCACAGCGTCCTTCGTATCCGAAGAAGTGATGTTGTGCGGCAAACTTGCCGGTGTATTTTCCCTCGGCCTTCCATGCTGCGAGCTTCTTGGCGACCATTTCGGAGAGGAGCTTTTCCGTTTCGATGAGCGACACCTGCACGTTTCCGTGGGGGTCACGCTCCATGGTCAGCTGGCGGGCTACGCCTTCGGGGAGCGAGGTGTAGATGGCCACGTTCTCCTTGCTGAGCTTGCTCATTATCCAGGCGCGCTGTTCATCGGCCGACACGGTGCTTGCCTCGGGCGTGGCGAGCAGGTCGTTCAGTTCGGCGATGAGCTTCTTCATGGCGGGGATAAACTCGATAAGCCCTTCGGGAATGAGCACTGTACCGAAATTGTTGCCGTCGGCGGCACGCTGGGCGACTACACCGGCGATGTAGGTCACGATGTCGTCGAGCGTCTGGTTCTTGGCTTCGACTTCCTCACTGATGATGCAGACATTGGGCTGGCATTGCAGGGCGCATTCGAGCGCGATGTGCGAGGCGGAACGTCCCATCAGCTTGATGAAGTGCCAGTACTTACGGGCGGAGTTGGCATCACGCTGGATGTTGCCGATGACTTCGGCGTAAGTCTTGCAGGCCGTGTCGAAGCCGAAGCTGGTTTCTATCTGTGCGTTCTTCAAATCGCCGTCGATGGTCTTGGGGCAGCCGATGACCTGCACGCCGTAGTTATTGGCGGCATAGTATTCGGCCAATACGCAAGCGTTGGTGTTCGAGTCGTCACCTCCGATGATGACTACGGCCTTGATTCCAAGCTCCCGGATAATTTGCAAGCCACTTTCGAACTGCTCCTTGGTTTCCAGTTTCGTGCGTCCGGAACCTATCATGTCGAATCCGCCGGTATTGCGGTATTCGTCAATAATATCTCCCGTCAGCTCCATATATTTATGGTCAACCAAACCGCCGGGGCCGAGAATGAAACCGTAGAGTTTGTTGGCCGGGTTCTGCTTTTTAAGTTCGTCGTAAAGCCCGCAAATGACATTGTGTCCGCCCGGGGCTTGTCCGCCCGAGAGGATGATGCCGATATTCATCGGGGCATATTCGCGCTTCTCCGTCGACGGGACGAACTCAACCAAGGGCATACCATAAGTGTTCGGGAAGAGCTTCTTGATTTCTTCCTGGTCGGCCACGCTCTGTGTCGGTGCCCCCTCTTTGATGGTCACGTTACCACGAAGTCCCTGCGGGAGTTTGGGCTGGTAAGCAGCCCTTGCGATTTGCAATGCACTTTTTTTCATAATTTCTCGACTTGTCATGAAAGATTTTTCCCCGCAAAATTAGCCCATTTTGGCCAACCAAGCAAGATGTCTCCCAAAAAAGCGGCCTATCCCGACGTACACTTAAAATTAAATCCTGCCCCGTCCAAACAGGAACGCCACTCTTTCCGGCCGGGCATGGTTCCGGAACAATGGAAACCGCAGGGCTGTCGGGCGACGGGACGAGCAGAGGAAACGGGTCGGCTTTCCGTCGCGACGGGTCGCCGACTTGTTCCGGCTAGTCGCCGACCCGTTGCATCAAGTCGGCGACCCGATGCGACTCCCCGGGGATTCGGTTTCGTCCCTTGCCAGCC
>CAZYHW010000041.1:2635-17637 GCA_964647405.1 uncultured Prevotellamassilia sp. | reverse complement strand
GTGGAGATGCTTCGGCGGATGGATATGGAAAATCCCCGGCTTCCTGGGAGAGGAATGCCGGGGATTTCCCGTTATGGGTTGTCACGCGCGATGGCTGCGTCAGATGCCGTAGCTAATCCCGCTGATGCAGTTGTAAACTCCGATGAAGCCCAGGGCGAACACGCCGAGCATGCACACGAACAGGCCGACGCGGGTGTAGCCGTCGCTCTTGAACGTGGCGATGGGGCTGTCGTTCGTCTTGATGTACATGGCCTTCACGATGAGCAGGTAGTAGTAGAGCGAGATGACCGTGTTGACCAACGCGATGATGACGAGAACGTAGTGCTCGGCATGGAACGCGGACATGAAGACGAATATCTTGGAGAAGAAACCGGCGAACGGCGGAATGCCGGCCAGCGAGAAGAGGCACAGCGTCATGAGGAACGCCAGACGGGGGTTGGTCTGGTAGAGCCCGTTGTAGTCATCCATCCCGATTTTGCCGCTGTGCTGCTCGACGACGTTGAGCACGGCGAATGCGCCGAGGTTAGCCACGAGGTAGACCAGCAGGTAGAAAACTAGGGAGGCCATGCCTTGCGCGGTGCCGCTCATGATGCCGAGGATGAGGTAGCCGGCCTGCGAAATGGAGGAGAAGGCCATGAAGCGCTTCAAGTTCTTCTGACGCACGGCAAAGATGTTGGCCACGGTGATGCTGGCAACGATGAGCCAGAAGAAAGCGATGTCCCAACTCTCGACCATGGGGGCGAACACCTTGATGAGGATGACCAGGAGGGCAAAGGCGGCAGCACCCTTGGAGACGACGCTGAGGAAGCTGGTCACCACCGTGGGCGAGCCTTCATAGGTGTCGGCTGTCCACAAGTGGAAGGGTACGAGCGAAATCTTGAAGCCCATGCCCGCGATGAAGCAGGCCAAGGCCAACAACTGGACGGGACTGCCGTCGATGTGGGCATCGAGGTCGTTGAAGTAGAGCGTTCCGCAGGTGCCGTAGATGAGCGACAGGCCGTAGAGCAGGAGCGCGCTCGAAAAGAGAGCCATCAGGATGAACTTGGCACCGGCTTCGGCCGACTCAAAACGCCGCTTGTCGAACGCCACGAGGGCGGCCATGGGGACGGAGGCCAGTTCGAGACCGATGAAGAACATGAGGAAATGGCCTGCGGACACCATGAAGAACATACCCATCAACGTGGAGATGGCGAGCAGGTAGAACTCTCCCTGCTTGACGAGGTTCTCTTCGTTCTTCAACCAGCTGTGTGCCATGAGGAAGACGATGAGCGTCCCGAGGCTGAGGATGATTTTCACGACGGTGGCCATCGGGGTGTAGATATACATCCCGCCGAAAGCCTCGCCGCTTCCACAACAGCAGGTGGCGAGCAGGATGGTGTGCGCTGTCAACAGGATGGCGGGCAAGGCCGTGTTGAACGTGCCGCGGCCGCTCTTCTTGTCGGGACACATGATGAGGTCGGCTATGAAAAGCACGACAAGCACGACGAGCAACGAGAGCTCGGGAACCATATGTAGGAATTGCGAATAATCCATGTTTATTGCAAATTATGGGTTAGAGAAACGGGTTGCATGCGGAGGCTACTTGGCCGATGTGGTTGACCATGGGCAGAATGCTGTCGCCAATCATGTCGCTGACCCAGAACGGAGCAAGTCCCAGTCCGGCCACGGCGACAATGAGGCAGATGACGGAGAGCCGCTCGTCCCACGTGGCGTCGGTCAGTTTGAGGTGATGCTCGTTCGTGCATGTGCCGTAGAGTATTTTCCCGACCAGCCGCAGGATGTAGACCGCCGTGATGACGATACTCGTGCAGGCGGCGATGGTGAGGACACGGTGGAATGTGTCGGCATTCTCAAACGACCCGACGAAGATGGTCATCTCGGCGATGAAGCCGCTCAGACCCGGAAGACCCAAGTTGGCGAGACCGGCGATGACGTAGCAGACGGAGAGGAAGGGCATGATGCGCATGAGACCGCTAAGCTCGCGGATGTCGCGCGTGTGCGTCCGACCGTAAATCATACCGATGAGGGCAAAGAAGAGAGCCGTCATCAAACCGTGGCTGAGCATCTGCAAGACCGCACCGGTGCAGGATGTCTGGGTGAGCATCAGGATGGCGAAAAGCACAAGTCCGCAGTGCGACACGGAGGAATAGGCGTTGATGTATTTCAAGTCCGTCTGCACACAAGCGGAGAATGCGCCGTACACCACGGAGATAGCGGTCAGGATGAGGAAAATCCAGCCCAGCTCGTTGGCAGCCTGTGGCATGAGGTACATGGCAATGCGGAAGCAGCCGTATCCTCCGAGTTTCATGAGCACACCGGCGTGCAGCATGGACACCGCCGTGGGAGCCGAAGCGTGACCGTCGGGACTCCATGTGTGGAACGGGAAGAGAGCACCCAGGACACCAAAGCCCACGAACGTCAGCGGGAACCAGATGTATTGCTGGTGGATGTCGATGGCGTGCGCGCCGTTGATTTGGTTGGCAATGTCGATGATGTTCATCGTCTGGCCGCCGGCTCCGTAGAAGATGCCGAATATTCCGGCCATGAGGAAAGCCGAACCGCCCATGAGCATGAGCGTCAGTTTCATGGCTGAATATTCTTTCCTTCCGCTACCCCATACGCCGATGAGGAGATACATCGGGATGAGTGCAATCTCGTAGAACATGAGCATGGCGAACATGTCCACACAGATGAAGAAGCCGAACACGCCGAGGCTAAGGAGTGTGAACCAGAGGAAATACTCCTTGGTGAGCGGTTTCAGCTTCCACGAGGCAAATGTCCCGGTGAAGACGATGATGGACGACAGCAGGAGCATGGCTACGGAGATGCCGTCCACGCCCACGGCGTAGCAGATGTGGAGTGGGGTAATCCACTCGATGGAGGCGGTATAGAGCATCTCGGCGGTGGCTCCGGCCTGACGGTCGGCCAGGTAGTTAACCGTCAGATAGACGGAGAGCAGCAGCAAGGCGGAGCTCCCAATGACCATGACCGTGCGGATGCCTTTGAGCCCCTTGGCCAGCCACAGGCCGAGCAGCATGAGCAACGGAATAAGTACGAATAATGACAGGAAATTCATATCGTCGGAATCTTAAATAATCATGATTAATATGACAATCAGTACGCCCACGAAGAACACCCAGGCATATTGCTGTATGCGGCCACTCTGGAAACCACGGATGGCGCAACTGAGCGAGTTGGTTCCCCATGCCAGGAAGTTGAAGAAGCCGTCCACTACGTGGCGGTCGAACCAAGCGATGGGTTTGGAAATATGTGCGAAGATGATACGGTGGGTAACGAATTGGTAGACTTCGTCCAGGTAGAAACGGTGGTAAGCCCACTTGTGCAGACGGCTGAACCTGCTGGCCAAGGCTTCGGCCACGGGCTGGCGGTCGCGCCTATATATATAGGTAGCAAGCAGGATAGCCACCACGGCGAAGATGACGCTCGTCACGGCGACCGTCGGATCGAGATGGATGTGGTAGGCTTCACCGTTGGAACTGATGAAGTGACCAAAGGCCATGAGACCGGTGTCGCCGATGGGCATCCAGCCGCAGACGCAGGTGACGACGGCCAGAAAGATGAGCGGAATGGTCATCGTCAGCGGAGCTTCGTGCGGCGTATGATGGGCATGGAGTTCCTTGTTTTCCGTTCCCCAGAAGATACCGTAGTAAAGGCGGAACATATAGAACGCGGTCATGGCAGCGATAACTGTCATTATCCAACCCATTGCCGTATTGTATTGGAAGCATGCCGTGAGTATCTCGTCTTTCGAGAAGAAGCCGGAGAACGGGGGGATACCCGCGATGGCCAGACACGAGATGGCGAACGTGATGTGCGTGATGGGCATGTATTTCCTCAAACCTCCCATGGCACTCATCTCGTTGCTGTGGACAGCGTGTATGATGCAGCCGGCTCCGAGGAAGAGGCAGGCTTTGAACATGGCGTGTGTGAAGAGATGGAACATCGAAGCCATGTAGCCGAGGCCGCCCTCATGCGGGTCGGTAGAGGTGCACACACCAAGGGCAACCATCATGAAGCCGATTTGTGAGATGGTGGAGAAGGCGAGTACGCGCTTGATGTCGCTTTGTACGCAAGCAACCGCCGCGGCGTAGAATGCCGTGAACGCTCCTACCCATGCTACGATATGAAGCGTGTCGGGGGCATAGGCGATAAAGAGCGGGAACATGCGTGCCACGAGGTAGACACCGGCCACGACCATCGTGGCGGCGTGGATGAGGGCGCTGACGGGTGTCGGGCCTTCCATCGCGTCGGGCAACCAGATGTGCAAGGGGAACATGGCACTTTTTCCGGCTCCACCGATGAACATCAGACCGAGTGCAGCGGGCAGGATAAAGCCTCCTTGGGCGATATTCATTGCCTCGGGGCTGTCGAAACTGAACGTGCCGCAGTAGTAACCGTAGAGCAAGATGCCGATAAGGAAAAACATATCAGCAAAGCGTGTCACGATGAACGCTTTCTTGGATGCGGCGATGGCAGCCGGAGTCGTGTAGTAGAAACCGATGAGCAGGTAGCTCGATACGCCGACAAGTTCCCAGAAGAGGTACATCTGGAAGATGTTTGTCGCCACAACCAACCCGAGCATCGACATCGTGAAGAGGCTAAGGAAGGCATAGTAGCGTTGGAAGCCGCGTTCGCCGTGCATATACCCGAAAGAGTAGATATGCACCATGAGCGAAACGGTCGATATGACGATGAGCATCATGACAGAGATGGGATCGAGCAGGATACCCATATCGAAATGCAGCCCCTCGTTGAAGAACGGCAACCAAGTGACATTGAAAGGCATGATGCGTTCGAACGTTCCGTCGGCCAAGCGGGGCATCGAGAAGTATTCAAATGCTGTCATGTATGATAATACAGCCACGACAAGCAGACTGGCGGTTCCAATGAGCCCCGCCAACTTGTGGCTGAGCCACTTCCCGCAAATCCCCAAGAAGAGGAACGAGAGGAAAGGCAACAGCAATATAAATAACGTGTATTCCATATTTACTTGTTTTCTTGATTGGGGATTAGGGCTTTACCATTTCATTTCTTCAAGGTGTTTCACTTGGATGCTGCGTATATGACGGTAGATGTTGATCATAATGGCAATGGCAATGGCACTCTCTGCGGCGGAAATCGCGATGGAGAAAAGTGCGAAGAAATAGCCTTCGTGTCCTTCGGGGAAGAGCATCCGGTTGAACACGGCGAAGTTCAAATCTGTCGCATTGAGCATCAGTTCGATGGAAAGCAGTATGGCCAGCGTGGAGCGGCGGGTCAGGAATCCGTAAATGCCGGCAAACATCATGATGGCCGAGACAACGAGATAGTATTCTATGTGTATCATGTGGCAAATCGGTTTAACGTTTACGGGCAATGACGAGTCCGCCCACGATGCAGGCGAGTAGCAATACACCGGTGGCCTCGAACGGGAGCAGATAGCCGGTCTTGTCGGTCGAGAGCATGAATTTACCGATGGTATTGATCGTAATGAGGTTCTCAGACGGGGTGTCTGTGAGTCCCGTCGCCGTCTTGAACTGGTGGGTCAACAAGATGAACAGCACGACGGCTATGCCTACCAATGTGGTAAGCAGACTGGCTGCCAACTTCCCTTTCGTGAGGCTGCTGATTTTATCCTTGGCACCACTGGTCAGCAGGATGGAGAATACGTAAAGGACGATGATACCTCCCGCATAGACCATCACCTGAACCGCTCCCAAGAAAGAGAAGCCCATCAGGAAGTAGAAACCAGCCGTACCGAAGAGGACAAACAGCAGGTACGTGGCCGCACGGATGATGCTCTTGGTCGTCACGGTCAACACGGAGCAAACCGCAACGCACAGTGCTAATATTATGAATATAACAAGTTCAGCATTCATGGTCGTTATTTCTTTTCGATTACTTTGCTGCCTTCATGGTTCAGTTTGAGTATTAGTTTCGAGCGGTCGAATACGGCGTTCTCGAAACTTTGGTCGAATGTGATGGCATTGTGCGGGCAGGCGCGCACGCACAGCTGGCAAAACATGCACGAGCCGAGATTGTATTCGTAGCTGACGAGGCGTTTTTTCTTCTTCCCGTCCTCTGTCTCGTACATCTCGCTCTTGACGGTGATGGTATCGTTCGGGCATGCCATCTGGCAGAGGCCGCAAGCGATGCAGTGATGTTCGTTATTCTCGTCGTGGGGCATGATAAGCGAGCCACGGAAGCGGTCGAACATTTTCAGCTCTTTCCGGTTTTCAGGATACTGTTCGGTTATCTTGGGTGTGAAGAACTCGCGCATGCTTGTCTTCAAACCGACACAGAGTGTCCTGACGCCGTCCAACAATCCTGTGATGTAATTCTTATCTTCGTTCATAGTTGGTTTGCTTTACCGTTTAGAAATGAATGCCGTAAGCTACGACCAAAGCCATCAGTATAAGGTTGGCCATGCTGATGGGCATGAGATATTTCCATTCGAGCGACAGGATTTGGTCGATGCGGAGGCGGGGGAAGGTCCACCGCATCCACATGAGCAGGAAGACAACGAAGAATGTCTTGGCGACGAACCATATCACGCCGGGTATATAACCCATGATGGTGTTGAAGCCGTCCAGTCCCGGGAAATATATGGGAGCCCATCCGCCGAGGAAGATGGTGGCGGCGATTCCGGCCACGATGAAGAGGTTCAGGTATTCGGCCAGATAGTAGAAGCCGAAGTGCATTCCCGAGTATTCCGTGTGGTATCCGGCGGTCAGTTCACTTTCGCTCTCCGGCAGGTCGAACGGGCCGCGGTTACACTCGGCGTTGCCCGCTACGAGGTAGACGAGGAAAGCGATGATGGCCGGGATATGGCCGCGGCAGATGTTCCAACCATAGTCGGCCTGCTGCTGCACGATTTCCGAGATTTGCATCGTTCCGGTCAGCGCAATCATCGTGAGCATCGTCAGTCCGATGGAGAGCTCATAGCTGATGATTTGTGCTCCGCTACGCATGGCACCAATCAGGGAATACTTGTTGTTACTACTCCATCCTGCCAGCAGAATACCTACCACGCCGATGGAAGAGGCGGCCAGCAGGAAGAATACGCCGATGTTGAAGTCGAGGATGAGCGCACCCTTGTTCCAAGGCAGGCAGGAGAACGTCAGCATGGAAGCGACGATGACCATGAACGGAGCCAGGTTATGGAGGAACAGGTCGGAGTTACGCATGGAGATAATCTCCTTTGTGAGCATCTTGAACACATCCGCGAACACTTGGAGCGATCCCCATTTCCCGACACGGTTCGGCCCGATGCGGCATTGGAAAAAGGCGCAGACCTTGCGTTCCATGTAGATGAGCACGATGGCAAAGACGGCATAGAGCGTGATGATGACCAACGCCACGAGCACGCATTCAATCAGCAACGCCCCCCACTCCGGCATGACCGACGTGAGCAGGCAGTGAATCCATTGGGTTACTATTGAAAAATCAAACATGTCTATTTGCGTTAACGGTCAATATCAGGGACAACATAATCGACACTTCCGCCGATGGTGATGAGGTCGGCCAGGAGGTTGCCCCGGCAGGCGGTGTCCATCACGGCCACCAAGGGGAGGCCGGTCGGACGGTAGTGAAGCCGGTAGGGCGACTTGTCCCCATGGCTTTCGAGCCATACGCCGAATTCTCCGCGACTGCCTTCGACAGCGGTGTAGTAGGTACCCTCGGGGACTTTTATGATGGGTTTTGTCTTCTCTTGGAACGGCCCTTCGGGGATGTTGTCTATTAATTGTTCTATGATGTGCAGGCTTTCAAGGATTTCCTCCATACGAATCATGTAGCGGGCGAAACTGTCACCCTCAGTGCGGGTGATTTCCTTGAATTCCACCTTGTCATAGGCGGCATAAGGACGACGTTTGCGCACGTCGTTGTGCCATCCCGAGGCACGTCCCGTTCCGCCCGTGCAGCCGAAGGAGATGACCTGTTCTTTGGTCAGTACGCCTACGCCTTTCGCGCGGTTCTGGAAGATGACGTTGCCCGTGAAGATGTCGTGGTATTCCTGGATGTTGTGCCGCATGTAGGGGATAAACTCCTTGACGCGTTTCACGAAGTTCGGGTGGATGTCGGCCATCACGCCGCCAATCGTGTTGTAGTTCAGGATGAGGCGGCCGCCGCAGGTCTCTTCGAAGATGTCAAGTATTTTCTCGCGGTCGCGGAAGCCGTAGAGGAATGCCGTGGTGGCTCCGAGGTCCTGGCAGAGGCACGAGAAATAGAGGATGTGCGAGTCGATACGTTGGAGCTCGTCCATGATGGTGCGGATGTACTGCACGCGCTCGCTGACTTCTATTCCCATGGCCTGCTCGATGCACATGCATAAAGCATGGCGGTTCTGCATGGCTCCGAGATAGTCCAACCGGTCGGTCAGGGCAAGGGTCTGCGGGTAGGTGAGGCTTTCGTTGAGTTTCTCGATGCCGCGGTGGATGTAGCCCAGTATGGGGTCGACTTTCTGGATGCGTTCGCCTTCGAGCCTGATGCGGAAGTGGAGCACACCGTGCGTCGACGGGTGCTGCGGGCCGAGGTTGACCACATAGTCATCGTCGCCGAAGATTTTTGTCTTCGTGCATTTCAGCGTCCCGTCGGCTTCGAGCGTGTAGCAGGGAGCCTCGTCGGTGAGCGGCTCGTTGGTCATGCGCAGCGGGTTGTCCTTCTTCGGGTCGTTGTCCTTGCGGAGCGGGAAGCCGACCCAGTCCTCGCGCATGTAGAGGCGGCGCAGGTCGGGATGCCCCGTGAAGATGATGCCGAAGAAGTCGTAAACCTCGCGTTCGTAGATATAGGCGATGTCCCAAAGGTCGCTGACCGTGGGGACGGCCGGATGTTCGCGGTCGGTGGTCGCGGTCTTGATGGTGTCGCGTTTGCCCGTGGTGGTCGATTCGAGCTGGTAGACGACACCGAGGCCGCCCTCCTCGCCCCAGTCCATGCCGGTCATGTTTTCGAGGAAGTCCATGCCCTCTTCGTTACGCAGCCTTTCCATCTCTTTCCGCAAGTCTGCGGGAGCCACTTCCCGGGGCACGCACAGGTTCTTGGCGGGAACTGCCGGCGCAGCGGCGGCAGCCGGTTTCGCGGCTGGCCTCGTGGCGGCTGGCGTGGCCGGTTTTCCTGCGGGCGTTGCGGGCTTCTCTGTCGGTGCAGCCGCTGCCGCCGGTGCGGCAGGCTTCTCTGCGGGTGCGGCGGGCTGTGCAGGTGCGTTTTTCAACAGCCCGTCCTTTGTCTGCTCGTTGTTTTCCGTCATGCCTTTTCCTCCTCGTTAACGATGGCTATTTCTTTTTCGCGGCTGTCCTTGCGGCTCATGGGGTCTTTCTGCTTACGGTTTGTCGTGCCGAAGAAGTTCTCCACTTTCACTTTCCGTTGCAGTTGCATCATGCCGTAGAGGAATGCCTCCGGTCGCGGCGGGCATCCGGGCACATAGACATCCACGGGGATAATCTGGTCGACTCCGGGAACCACATGGTACGATTTGCGGAACGGGCCGCCGCTGATGGTGCATCCGCCGATGGCCACCACGTATTTCGGGTCGGCCATCTGGTCGTAGAGGCGTTTGAGCACCGGTGCCATCTTTGTCGTGATGGTGCCGCTCACGAGAATGACGTCTGCCTGACGCGGACTGTTGCGCGTCACCTCGAAGCCGAAGCGTGCGATGTCGTAACGTGCGGCGCAGACGGCCATGAACTCGATGCCGCAGCAGCTCGTCGCGAAGGTGAGCGGCCAGAGCGAGTTGCTGCGTCCCCAGTCGATGAGGTTGTCGAGCGTGCTGACAAGCACGTTCGCCCCTCCGGCGTTCAGCTCGTCCACGAGCTTCTCGAACGTCTCGTTGTCCTTGAACTCCTCGTAGGGGATGGACTTGATTTTCGGGTGCTTTTTCATTATTGCCATTTGAGTGCTCCTTTCCTCCAGGCGTAGGCCAGGCCCAGAACTAAGATGAACAGGAAGAAGAGCACGCTCAGCAGTCCGGCCGGGCCGAGCTCGCGCATCACGACTGCCCACGGGAAGAGGAACATCGTCTCGACGTCGAACATCAGGAACAGGATGGCGAACAGGTAATAACCTACTCGGAACTGCATCCATGAGCGTCCGCGCGTCGGAATACCGCACTCGTAGGGTTCCTCTTTCTGAGGATTGAAAGAACGCGGCGAAATGGCCCGAGCCAACGCCACGACGATGCCTACGAACGCTATCCCAGTCAGCAGGACAGTCACCAATAAGGTAAAGTTCATAGCTCTAAATGTTATTGGATTAGTGTTTTTTCTCTCTTCTAAGGTTTCGGACGACCCGCTCCGCCGGCATTCCACACCTGTCGCCGTGCCCGGGGCAGGCAGCCGTGGCCGATGTCCATGTAATGTCGCCTTACGGCGGGCAAAGGTAGTAATTATTACAATAAAATGCAAAGTCGGTGTGTCATTTTCTCTGTTAAAAATGAGGGACTCACCGGTAGTTTCTTCCGTCGGCTATCCTGTTCCGACGGGTCGCCGGTTCGTTCCATCAGGTCGCCGACCCGTGACGACAAGTCGCCGACCTGTTCAAACTATCCGGCGACTCGTTCCACCGGGTCGCCGACTTGTCCTGTCGCGGGGCAGGGAACGAAAAAGAGCGTGCCCGCTGTGTGGGGCACGCTCCGGATGGGTCTTTCCCGGGAGGCGGGGATTATTTCACAATGACCTTTTTGCCTTGGTGGATGTAGATTCCGGCTCGGTTCGGACGCTCGTAGCGTCGTCCCATAAGGTCGTAGTAGGCATCGTCCTGGCTGACAGGCCTGTCGGTCACGACGCTGCTGATGGCTGTCGGGAGGGGGCGTTCGGCCACCCAGTCGAACAGGGAGTAGTCGCACCCGGTGTTGTCCTCGGGGAACTCCACTTGCGCCTCCCCGTTGAGGGCATCGCTCGTGAGGGTGAGGCGGTTGGTCAGGCTGATGGTGGACGAGGCGATGCCTTCGCCCTTGCTGTCGGTCATGTCGACGGCATTGCCTGCCGCTCCCGCCCCGAATGCAAGCCCGTTGACGAGGGTGATTTCAGCACCCCGGCGGACTTTCACGATGTCGTCCCATGCGCTTTTCCGTCCCTCGTCCGAGGCATCGGCCGTCGAGCGGTTCTCGAAGGTGACGTTCTCCACGGTGAAGAGCGACTGGCCGTTCTGTTCGGGGTAGTTGCCGTCGAGGTTTCCGTCGGCCTCTATCCCGCGCGGGTCTTGCTCGTCTGTGGAGAAGTCCTCGCTCCACAGGCCGTAGGCGTTGGTCAGTGTGCCCCGGTATCCCTGCGTGAAGTCGAAGCAGTCGTCCTCGCAGTCGACGACGAGCAGGTTGGTGACGTTGACCGTCCCCCCGAAGAACTCGATGCCGTCGTCCCCGCCCGTGGCGATGTAGATGTTCTCGATGCGGGTGCCGTTCCCGACGGCGTTCAGGGTGAGGCCGTTGTGCTCGATGTCCCGGTTGACGCGCGCGCCGGTGTGCAGGAGTTTCACGTAGGCCAGCACGCCGGAGTTGTCCGCCTCGTCATCGCCGCCGTAGAGCAGGCTGGCATCGATTTCGGTCGTTCCCTCGCCTCCGCCGGCTATCGGGGCGCGGCCGTTGATGATGATGCCGCCCCAGTATGACGAGCCGGCATCCTCGTCCGCCCCCTTGAAGGTGATGGGAGCCTCGGCGGTTCCTTCGGCAAGGATTTGTCCGCCCCTTTCGACGAGGACATACTTGTCGAATCCCTCCTGCGCGAGGATGGTGGCACCCGCGTCGATGGTGAGCGTGCCGCGGACGATGACGGCTCCCGTGAGCGTGTGCACTTCGTCGGCAGTCCAGCGTTCGGATGCTCCTGCCTCGATGGTGTGTGCGGCGATGGTTTCTGCCTGGGCCGTTCCGGCTGTCGCTGCCGTGAGCAGCAGGCTTCCCATCAGCATGGCGCTTTTCCTGGTGAGTGCGCCCAATCGTACTGTCTGTTTCATACGTTTGAAAAATTAAGGATTAGGAAAATGTTGTTCGTGTGGTTGTCGCCCCGTCCGCCGTCCTCAGAATCGCAGGGATAGCCCGAGGCTGAGGTCGACGGCGTTGCGGTAGGAGTTCATGACGAGTTTGTCGCCCGTGCCGGTGTACTGGTAGTTGCCCTCGCTGTCACGCTCTTTCAGGGTGGCCTTGCGGGTCAGCCGGTGCGTCGGGTTGAGCAGGTTTTTCGCCTTGAAGCTGAGCGAGAGCCTGCGGGTGATTTTGGCCGAGGCCACCAGGTCGAGCGTGGCGATGCCTTCCTCCATCACGTCCTGGTAGTCCTCCATCCCGATGGCGTAGAGGCGGTCGCTGAAATAGTTGAAGACGAGCGCGGCGGTCACGGAACGTTCGCCGGAAGCCCACGTGTAGGTGAGGTCGGCGTTCACGAGCCACGGGGCCGCCCCTTCGAGCTGCGAACCCTTGTTTTCGTAGGTCAGGCTTGTCGACCCCGGCACACGGACTTGGGAGTAGGTGTACGAGGCGTTGGCTCCGGCCGTCAGGGTGTGCTCGCTGCCGCCTTTCCCCGCCCGGGCGAAAAGCCGCTTGCGCACATCGACCTCGATGCCCGCCACCGTGGCGTGGTTGGCGACGTTCTCGTAGCGCAGGTAAGTGCCTCCGCCGGTCGTCTGGATACGCGAGATGGGATTCTTGATGTATTTGTAAAAACCGTTGACCGTCACCACTTCGCCAGTGCCGAGATACCAATCCCATTTCAGGTCGGCGTTGTAATTGTCCGACGGTTCGAGTTCCGGGTTTCCCACGCTGTTGAACGCCGCGCCGATGTACTGGTAAGGCGATATCTCCTTGGATTGCGGGAGGGTGTAGGTGCGGCTCAGCCCCAGCCGCAGGGCGTGGCGTTCGGAGAAGTCGTGCCGCAGGTTCAGGCTGGGCAGGACGAAGTGTCGCTTGAAGTCGTTGCTTCCTTGTAGTCGTCGTTGTATGTCGTAGTCGACCATCATGTCCACGTAGTCGTAGCGCAGGCCGAGGTTGGCTGTCAGTCCCGCCGGAAAGCGGTACGTGGCTTCGGCGTAGCCGGTGTGGATGTCCTTGTCGACGGTGTAGGATGAGGGGATGTAGTTGACGAATGTGCTGACCCCCTCGCCCGCGAGATAAGCGTCGAAGTCGGGGAAATCGATGTCGAGCTGCGGGTTGCCTCCGGCGTAGAAGCCGTAGTCGGCGGCGCGGAAGTCGTCCCTCACGGTGCGCGCCTTGTAACCGACGCGCACTTCGGACGGATTGTCCGCCTCTTCCGTCAGCCGGAAGGCGTACCCGGCGCGCACGTTGAGGTCTTTCTCTTTCAGCGAGCTGTAAGAGCGGTTGTTATATCCCTCCCCGGCAATCGGGACAAGCACGTCCGCCTCCGTGTCAAGCCCCATGTAGAGGTCGCGTCGGTCGGGCTCGTCCCCGTGCATCGTGTTGTAGGCCGCCCCGGCGTTGATGACGTGACGGTCGGTGATGTGCCATTCATAGTCGAGCTGATTGACGAACAGGAGGTTCTCGTTGACTTGCTGGCGTTGGTAGAGGCCGCCGCTCTCCTCGTAGGCGGTCTCCCCGAACTTGGAGTTGGTGCCCATGTAGTTGGACACGGAGGCACGGCTGTCGTGCACGGCGAGAAAGTGGTAGGACACCTTGTGCCGGTCGGGCACGCCGAACGACAGGCTGGCCATGCCGAGCTGCCGGACGCTTTGTTCGGATTTCTGCCCGGTCTGGTTCTTGTAAATGTTCCGGTTGTTGGTTCCCGCGTCGCGGATGGACTCGGTCACGTAGTCGAACTCGGTCGAATGGACAAGGACGGCGAAGAGCGAGAGGGGCAGCCCGCGCCGTCCGAGGGAGAAGCTGTGTCCACCGGATATGCCGTAGCTCTGGTTGACCGGCACGGAGTGGCGCGAGGGAGTGAGCTTGTTGCGGAACATACCGAAGTCCTGCGCACTCATGTCGCTCCCCAGTCCGGCGGCATCCGGCCAGCTGCCGCGCGCCCCGCCGAGGGCGTTCATCCCGTCGGGCAGCAGGAGGGTCTGTCCGGCGACCTGTGTGTTCAGTCCGCCCGACAGTCCGAGGGCGACGTAGCCCGGCCCCGACTGTTCCTTGGAGTTGATGTTGATGCGGGCACCTGCCACGTCGCCCTCGCCCCCGGCGTTGAAGGCCTTGTTGATGTCGACCGACTGCACGATGTCCGAGCCGAAGAAGTCGAGCGAGATGTTCTTGTATTCGGGGTCTTCGGAGGGCAGGGCATAGCCGTTGAGTGTCGTGATGTTGTACCTGTCGCCCAGCCCCCGGACGAAGACGTTCTTGATGCCGTCCTGTTTCGAAATGCCCGCCACCTTGGCCACGACGGCTTCGGCATCCGACGTACCCTTGCGGCTCATCTCGTCGGCGCTCACCTGTTGCACGGCCACCACTGCCTTGCGCTGCACGCTGAGTGCTACGTTCTCACTTTCGCGGTCGCGGATGCCTACGACTTCCGCCCCGTATAGCGAAAGGTCCACGGCTTCGAGCCTGATGTCGAACGTGAAAAGACTGTCGGCACTAAGGCGGATGGAGTCGATGACCTCGGGGCGGTAGCCTATGTACCTGAATGCGACGGAGTACGTCCCGCCGGGCAGGTCTGTGATGCGGAACGCCCCGACGGAATCCGTGACGGCGATTTGCATGTCGCCGCCCGTCACTTGGACCGTGGCACCGATGAGGGGCAGTCCCGTTTCCTTGTCGAGCACGGTGCCTCTGACGTTCTCGTGCGCGGCGGCGGGGAGGCCGAAAGCGGCTGCTGCGAGAGCCGTGGCGAGGGTGGGGAGGAGGTTCTGCTTCATACCTTTGACCATGATTGCTAACCGTCGGCAAAGGTCGGGGCGTGGTGTGTCGGAACGGTTGCTTCCGCGTGACGAAACCGCTATAAGAATGTGACGAAAGGGTTATCGTCTTCCCCCGTCGGCTGCGGTGTCGTTCCCCCTCGTATCTGTCATCGTCGCGCCCGCCGCCGCGTCCGCCCGTTCCCGCTGCTACGTGGAAACAGGTGTCATGATAAGGA
>CAZYHW010000041.1:0-2535 GCA_964647405.1 uncultured Prevotellamassilia sp. | reverse complement strand
GCCTGTCGGCAGTGCAGGTTTTACAGGTCGGCGACCCGGCGGAACAAGTCGCCGACCCGTTCAAACTAACCGGCGACCTGTCGTGACGAGTCGGCGACTTGGTTTCCGGATGAGGCGTGCGGGATTTATGTATGGCCGGAATCGGATGCGCACGGGGCGTATGGAAACGCACCACCCGGCGACTTGTCCATGAAGGTCGCCGGGTGGTGCGTTCAGGTTCGGGCAGGGTTGTGCCGCGTGGGCTAACGGGTGGAATTTCCCGCGCTCCCGTCCGCCTTGCCTGTCGGTTGGAAGACGCAGCGGTAGGCATCGGACAGTTCGCGTCCCTTGGACAGGCGGGCGACGACGCGGAGTTCGTTCTCCCCGGGGCGTAGTTCGACATCCGTCCAGGTGACGACGTGGAGCGAATCCGCCTTCATCCGGCCACAGCTCGCCCCGTTGACGAAAAGTTCGGCCTCGGGCAGGTTCGTGAAGGCCATGACGGTCTGCCTGTCAGCCGTGCGGAGCGTGTTGCGCCGCCCCGCGATGTAAATGAGCGGCTCGTCGTTCCAGTTGGCCTTATAGAAATAGAATGCGTCCTTCCTTACCCGTCGGTCGAAGCTGACGAGCCCTTTGTCGTTGATGCCCGGGCGGTCGCCCTCGCGGCGGTGGGCTGCCCCGAAGTCGAACATGTTCCAGACGAAGCTGCCCCATACGAACGGCCGCGCCGCTATCTCGCGCCACGACTCGATATGGTAGTGCGTCTGCCAGCACTCTGGGTGCCACCACCCGGCGGCCTGTGGTTTCGCGAGGGTGTCCTGCTGGTGGTAGAGGCTTGCCCCCGCGCCGTACTCGCTGATGCCGATGCAGCGGTCGGGTTGGGCGGCGTGCGTGCGGTCGAGCCATTTCCCGAGGTCGGCCATGCTTCCCCCGTACCAGCCGTCGTAGCGGTTCCAGGCGATGAGGTCGGTCACGTTGTTGAGCGTGCCGTTCGTGTTGGTGGCTGCCGTGGTGGGGCGCGTGGGGTCTTCTTCGTGGGCGAGGGCGTTCAGTTCCTCGATGTAGGCGACGGGGTCGTCGCCCCGCTGCGAGAGCTCGTTGAAGATGCCCCAAGTCACGATGGAGGGGTGGTTATAGTGTTGCCGGATAAGCTCCACCAGCTGCTCCCGTCCGTTCTGGCGGAAAGCGGTCGTATTGGCGAAGCCCTCGTCGTTGTACCCGCCGGGACCGACAAAGGGAATCTCGGCCCAGACAAGGATGCCGAGGCTGTCCATAAGCTCATAGAAGTAGCTGGCCTGCGGATAGTGGGCCAGACGGACGGCATTGACACCCATGTCGGCCATGATGGCGGCATCCTCGTCGTGATGCTCGCGCCGGAGGGCGTTCCCGACTTCACTGCGGTCCTGATGGCGGCAAACACCGTGCAGGGCGACGTGGCGGCCGTTGAGGAAGAAACCCTTGTCGGGGTCGACGTGGAAACTGCGCAGGCCAAGGCGTTGGCTGACAGCGTCGACCTCCTCGCCGTCGCACAGCAGGCTGACCTCAGCCCGGTAGCGGAAAGGGTCGTTGAGCCCGTCCCAGAGCCGCGGACGGCGCAGGTCGAAGGGGATGGACAACGCGGTCGTCGTGGCGGGCGGCAGGAGCGTGTCGGTCGCGTATTCGCCCACCACCATGCCCGCCTCGTCGAACAGGCGGAGGCGCAGCGTGGCGGAAACAGCCTGCTCCCGGCCGTTGTCGACCTGCACGAGCGCACGCCCGGCGGCGTAGTCGCGGCTGACGCTGTCCTGCACGAGGCGGACGCCCGGCGAGCCGTGGTCGAGCAGGGAGATACAGACGGGCGCGGTCGTGACGAGATGCACGTCGCGATATAGTCCGCCGTAGAAGTTGAAGTCACCCACGAGGGGCATCACGTCGAGTGTTTCGGCGTTGTTGACGCACACTTGGAGCGAATTGTCCTTCCCGAAATCCACGTAGTCCGTGATGTCGAAGGCAAACGCCCCGTAGCCTCCCCGGTGGCCTCCCACGTGCCGCCCGTTGACGAACACGTCCGCCACCGTGCCCGCGCCTTCGAAGCGGAGGTAGAGACGGCGGCCTTCCCAGGCGGCGGGGACGTGCAGGTTCCGCTCGTAGCGGCCTATCCCGCGCTTGTAGTCCAACTTGCCGGAGAGGGCGTCTTGGGCGTTCCACGTATGGGGCAGGTCGACGCGCGACTTGGTGCCCCGTTGCACCTCGTGGCCGAAACGGAATTGCCAGTTGTCGTTAATCAGGTAGTCTTCGCGCTGCCCGAAAGCCGGCGCGGCCATCAGGAAGAGCAGGAATGCGCTCAGGGTCTTGGAGATGGTCATGGCGTAGGGGTATGAAAAGTTAATAGTCGGTAGGTATGGCCGTATCGGCCCGTTTTAGGTTGCTGGTTTCCGTGGCGTTGGGAGATTCTATCCCTGCCGCGCACAAAAATACCGTTTTGCCCGGAATTGTCAAGTCCCGGCCAAGCTAAATTTCACGCCTGTTTCGTTCTGCCGGAAGCATGATGGCCACCATGCGGGGCGTTTCTGCCGT
>CAZYHW010000040.1:0-17926 GCA_964647405.1 uncultured Prevotellamassilia sp. | reverse complement strand
CCGGCATGGACGGGTGAGGCCGATACGTACCCCGTCTTTACGCCCGCCACGTTGTTCGCGCTCTCGGCGTGCACGGCGGAGGCCAAGTTCCTGTTCCTGAACTATCCCGCGATGAACGACGAGGTGCGCGCGTGCCTGCGCCACCACCCCGAAGTGGTGGTCATCGCCCAGTCGAACCACGCCAACCGCCTGGGCGAACTGCGTGCGCTCGTTCACGAACTATGGCGCGAGCGGTTGGCCAATCCAGTCGTCATCTTCCAGCATTTCAGCCACTCGGCGGACGAGGTGGAAGAGTTCATGCTCGAAGCCGCCGCCGAGACGGGGGCACTTGTCTACGACGGATTGCTGGACGGTCTGATGCTCTGCAACCTCGTTCCGGAAGGAAAAGAGGGAATCGCCCCGGAACGGCTCGACGACATCGCTTTCGGCATCCTGCAAGCCACGCGCGCACGGACTACCCGCACGGAATACATCAGCTGTCCGGGTTGCGGGCGCACGCTCTACGACCTGCAAAAGACCGTGGCGCGGGTCAAGGCCGCCACGTCCCATCTCGTCGGACTGAAAATAGCCGTCATGGGATGCATAGTCAACGGCCCGGGCGAGATGGCCGACGCCGACTATGGTTATGTCGGCGCGGCGCGGGGAAAAATCAGCCTGTACAGGGGACGGGTGTGCGTCGAGCGCAACATACCCGAGGACGAAGCCGTCGCCCGTCTGCTCCGTCTCATTGAGGCCGACGGACGGGGAGAGGGGGCTCCGCAAACTTCTTAGAGCGAAAGTCCAAACAGAGGAACGCGACGTGTTCAAGTCGGGGCGTAACCCCAAAAAACGGGGAAGACACTGCGGGGCTGCCGGGTCGTCGGCGGACTCCGTCGCAACGGGTCGCCGACTTGTCGCAAGCGTCCGGCTGTCCGTCGTGACGGGTCGCCGACTTGTTAGCGGCTTCCGGGGAAGTCTGTCCCGTTTCGGCGCGGCGCTTGTGTCTTGGCGGGCGTGGGACGGGGCTGCGATACAATAAAACACAGCAGTTGTCCGTTTCCAATAAATGAAGCTGTCGTTTCGTCCCATGCCCCGTAGAACTATCCAGGAACTCTCCCGCCGCGTGGCCGTGTGCCTTGCCCTGCTGCTGTCCGCAGTGGCCGCCAAGGCGCAGTACGACCCGGCATTCAGCCACTATTGGCAGCTCGAAACACAGTACAACCCCGCCGCCGTGGGACGGAATCCGCAACTGACTATCAACGCGGCCTACCTCATGGGAGCCAGTGGCTTTGAGGATGCAGGCGGGACGATGTTCGCCGCCGCCGACATGGCTTTTGCCATAGGCCGCACGCGACACGGTGTCGGCGTGACGTTCCAGAACGACGCGATAGGCTTCTTCTCGCACAAGCGGTTCTCCGTGCAGTATGCCTACCACCTGAAACTCTTCGGCGGAACGCTGAGCATCGGTGCGGAGGCAGACATGATCAGCGAGTCCATCGACGGCTCGGAAGCCGACCCCGGTGAGGACGGCGACCCCGCCATCCCGTCGAGCGAGGTGACGGGGGCGAAGTTCGATGCCTCCGCGGGACTGTACTATTCGCGTGGGCCGCTTTACGCGGCTTTCTCGGTGCTCCACGTGACCGCGCCGACCATCACGATAGGCGAAACGAACGAGTTGAGCATCGACCCACTCTACAATTTCACGGCAGGATACAATATCCGAATGAGGAATCCGTTATTTAATGTGACACCGTCCGTCATGATGCGTTACGACGGGACGGACTTCCGCGCCGACATCACTGCGCGGTTGTCCTATTCCAACGACAGGAAGCAGATTTACGGCGGCGCGGGTTACAGTCCCGCCCATTCGGTGATGCTCTTCGTCGGTGGCATGTTCCATGGGGTGGATTTGAGCTATTCTTACGAGGCCAACACCTCCGGGATGGGCATCGGGTCGGGATTCCATGAGATAACGATGACCTATCGCCTCGACCTGAACATGGAAAAGAAAGGAAAGAACAAACATAAAAGCGTACGATTCTTATAAAACAGAAAGAAGATGAACAAATGCCATAAACCTCTGCTCCTGTTCCTGCTGACATGCCAGGTGCTCACCTCGTGCCTGGGCGGGAAAAGCATGTCGACCGGTGGCGGCGGCGAAGTGACGGGGCAGCGAAGCAGCACGTTCACGGAACCGACCCCTTACGGCATGGTTCAGGTGAAACGGGGATACTTGAAGATAGGCCTGGACAGCCCGGATACGTTATGGGGGGTGATGATTCCTGCGCGGGAGGTGTCGGTCGACGGCTTTTGGATGGACCAGACGGAGGTCACCAATTCCATGTACCGGCAGTTCGTGATGTGGGTGCGCGACTCCATCATCCGTGAACGGCTGGCCGACCCGTCGTATGGCGGCGACGAAACGTACAAAATCACGGAGGACCGTTACGGAAACCCCGTCACGCCTCACCTGAACTGGTCGAAGGCCATCCCCCGCAAACCGACGGAGGACGAGGAGCGGGCTATCAACAGCGTCTACTACGTCCATCCCATCACGGGGGAAAAGATGCTCGACGTGAAGCAGCTCAATTACCGTTACGAGGTGTTCGACCAAGAGAAAGCGGCTCTGCGCAAATACAGGCTCGACCCGCGTGAACGCAACCTGAACACCGATGTCCCCGTCGATTATGACGAGCAAATCATGATTTCCAAGGACACGGCCTATATCGACGACAACGGAAACATCGTCCGCGAGACCATCACACGTCCCCTGTCGAGCCTCTACGATTTCCTGAACACGTACATCGTCAACGTATATCCGGACACGACGTGCTGGGTGAACGATTTCCCGAATTCCCACAATGAGACATACATGAAGCTGTACTTTTCCAGCTCGACCTACAACGATTATCCCGTGGTCGGTGTCACGTGGGAACAGGCCAACGCCTTCTGTGCCTGGCGCACCGACTACCTCATGCGTGGGATGGGTAGCTCCGCCCGTCAGATACAACGCTATCGCCTGCCGACCGAGATAGAATGGGAGTTTGCCGCACGTGGGCGCGAGGGTTATCCTTTCCCGTGGGGCAACACGACGGAGATGAAGAACGACAAGGGATGCTATTTCGCCAACTTCAAGCCCGACGAGGGAAACTACACCGAGGACGGTAACCTCATCACCTCGCGCACGGGCATCTATGGTGCCAATTCCAACGGGTTGTATGACATGGCGGGCAACGTGGCCGAGTGGACCAGCACCGTCTACACCGAATCGGGCGTCTCGGCCATGGGCGACTTCAACCCGGAACTCACGTACAACGCCGCCGTCGAGGACCCATACGTGCTTAAACGCAAGAGCGTCCGTGGCGGCTCCTGGAAAGACCCGGTCTCCTACATCCGTTCGGCATGGCGTACCTGGGAGTACCAAAACCAGCCACGGTCCTATATCGGTTTCCGTTGTGTCCGCTCGTTGGCCACGGGGTCAAGCCGTAACAAGTGATTCGAAACCTCATCAAAGATTTAGTATATTATGCCAGCAAAGATAAATATAGTTGTCCGTCTCCAACATTGGATGGACAGTGTCCCCGGACAGACATTCCTGAACTATGCATACAGTTGGGGTGCCGCCATAGTGATTCTTGGCGCATTGTTCAAACTGACCTACCTTCCCGGCGGCCATACACTCCTGTTCATTGGAATGGGTACGGAGGTCGTCGTGTTCTTCCTGTCGGCCTTTGACCGTCCGTTCGACAAGACAGAGGACGGAAAGGAACTTCCGCTTGATTATGAGACGGACGAGGAAATCGCCCGGCAGCTCGAGATGGAGGAAAGACGGTCGGGCGTGGAAGAAATGCCGGAGGCAGAACCCCATGTTGTTGAGGGAGTTTCCGGGGATGCCGGTACGATGGAAACGCCTGCCGTCGCGGGAGCACCTGTGGGAGCAGCCGTGGGCGGTGGAACCGTCATCGTGGGGCAAGTCGGTGGCTTTGCGCCTTCCGGCGGGGTGGCCGGAACGTCGGGCTCTCCGTCTGTCGGGGAACAGGCTGCTGTTGGCGGCGGAACTACGGTGACCGTCGGCCCGACAGTAGATGCAGAACAACTGGCAGCCCTTATCCGTGCGGCCAACGACGAACTCCTCCGTCGTGCCCAAGCCGTTTTGTCGCCTGAAATGGAAGAGGCCACGCAGGATTACATCGGTAAACTGCATACTCTCACGGAAACCTTGTCCAAGGTTGACGAACAGAGTGCACGGCTTACGCGTGACAGCGAGGAGATGGAGATGCTCAACCGCACACTCACGGGCATCAACCGCATTTACGAGCTGCAACTCAAAGCGGTCAGCTCGCAGGTCGGCACGATTGACCAGATTAACGAGCAGACACGTCACCTGGCCGAACAGATAGAAGAACTCAACGGTGTTTACGGTCGTATGATTAAGGCTCTGACCGTGAACATGAAGAATGCTGCCGGAGCGGTGGCTGAATAACGTTTACCCGTAAACCGCAATCCATGGGAGTTAAGAAAAGACCGGTATCGCCTCGGCAGAAGATGATAAACTTGATGTATATCGTCCTGCTGGCCATGCTGGCTCTCAATGTGTCGAGCGATGTGCTTAACGGGTTTGCCCTCGTTGAGGAAAGCCTGCGTCGCACGACGGGTAACGCGATGAAGGAGAACCAACGCGTCTTTGACGACTTTGAGGAACAGTTCCGGAACAATCCGGCCAAGGTACAGGCATGGTTCGACATGGCGAAACAGGTCAAGCAAATGTCTGACTCGCTTTACGACTTTGCCGAAACACTGAAACTGGCCATCGCCCGTGCGGCCGACGGAAAGGATGCAGACCCGACCAACCTGCAACATCGTGACGACCTTGAAGCTGCGGACGAGGTGATGCTCCGTCCCAGGCGTGGGCAAGGGCAAAAGCTGTATGACGCGATAAACGACTACCGGGACCGCATCACACAGATGGTTACCGACCCGCGCCAGCGTGCCATTATTGCGTCCAACCTCAGTACGGAAGTACCGCGGAGCCAGCGGCTCATCGGGAAGAACTGGCAGGAAGCCATGTTTGACAATATGCCGGCCGCCGCTGCCATCACCCTGCTGACCAAGTTGCAGAACGATGTCCGTTACGCCGAAGGCGAGGTGCTGCATACGCTGGTGGCCAATGTCGACGTGAAGGATATCCGTGTCAACCAGGTCAATGCTTACGTGCTTCCGGAGGCTACCACGTTGTTCCCCGGACAGCAGTTCCGCTCGCGGATTGTTATGGCCGCAGTCGACACCACACAGCGTCCGGAAATATATGTCAACGGCCAGCAAATCTCGTCAGACGGTAGCTATGATTTCACGGTAGGACAACCCGGGGAGTATTCGTTCTCCGGCTACATCCAGATGCCCAATGCCGACGGCGACTTGATTCGCCGCCCGTTCTTACAGAGATACAATGTCATCGCGGCACCGACGGGAGCTACCGTGGCAGCCGACCTGATGAACGTGTTATACGCCGGGTTCGACAATCCCGTCAGTGTGTCGGCCTCGGGCGTTCCCTCCAACAAGATACAAGTCTCCATGAGTGGCGGGTCGCTTACGTCGCAGGGCGACGGGCGTTATGTCGCCCGCCCGGCCAACGTCGGCGAGGATGTAACGTTTACCGTGACCGGCGAGGTCAACGGCCAAATGCAGACGCTGGGCGCTTTCACGTTCAAGGTGCGCAAACTGCCCGACCCGACAGCCTACGTCATTGTCGGTGACGACCGCTCGCGTGGCGGCCGCATAGGCAAGGCAGACATTCTGGCCGCGCCGGGCATCGGTGCAGCCATCGACGACGGCTTGCTCGACATACCTTTCCGCGTATTGGGCTTCGAGGCAGTCTTCTTCGACACGATGGGCAATGCACGTCCGGAGACCTCGTCCGATGCCAACTTTACCGAGGCGCAGCGTAACCTCATCCGGTCGTTACGCCGGGGACAGCGTTTCTACATATCGCGGATACGCGCCATCGGTCCCGACGGCATCGAGCGCACCTTGCCCAACCCGGTAGAAGTCATCGTCAACTGATTCCAGGCAAAAGCCTATAAGGACAAATAAAAACAATACACATACAAATGAAACGCCTCATATCCACACTGTTTTGCCTCACAACTCTTGTCGCCGTGGCGCAGCCTCCGGCGCGGTTGAAGGAGGCGCAGGCCAAGGAACAGACCGCCGCGACCCCGACGGCCAATGCCTACCGTGATTTCCCCACGGCGCAGGCCATGCCGGAGGATGCCGCTTGGCGGCGCGACGTATATCGTACAATCGACCTGACGCAGGATGCCAACGCCGCCCTCTATTATCCGACGAGACCGGTCGGCGGGCGGGAGAACCTCTTCACTTATCTCTTCAAACTCCTCTTGCGTGGCGAAATCAAGGCATATAACTACAACCTTGACGGTAACGAGGACTTCTCGGACGACAATCTCGTGAAGGCCAAGGAGTTGATGGACCGCTACCAGATATTTTACGAGTCGAAGGACGGCCGGATACGTGTCAACGACTCCGACCTGCCAAGCGAAGAAGTCAAGGTTTATTTCGTCAAGGAGAGTTCGTATTACGACCAGCGTACCGCCTCGTTTCGCACCCAGGTGACCGCGTTCTGCCCCGTGCTGAAACGGGCAGACGAGTGGGGCGGCGAGGGTACGCAATACCCCATGTTTTGGGTGAAATATGACGATGTGGCTCCTTATCTGGCCAAGTTGAGCCTCATGGGCAGCAGCCTGAACAATGCGGCGACCCTCTCGGCCGACGATTACTTCACCATGAACCGCTACGAGGGTAAGATATACAAGACGACCAACCTGCAAGACCGCGTGCTGGCCAACTATTGCGAAACGGATTCGGCTCTCGTTGATGAGCAGAACCGCATTGAGAAGCAAATCGAAGACTTCCAGAAACACGTCTGGGGGCAGGACTCCGTGCCGGCAGCACCCGAGGACAGCGTGTCTGCCGACGACAAACAGAAATCGCGCAGCACACGCACGGCCCGGCGGCGCAGCTCGTCACGCAGCGCAGCGAGCGAAGCGGCATCGGACACCACGCAACCCGCAGTTGCGGAGCAGAAACGCTCCCGTTCGCGCAGCGGAGCCACTTATAGTGTGCGCCGTGAACGTCATTGACGGCGAGCCTTTCGGTGTCGCCATGCGGCGAACCTTTTCCGGATGACGGACAGACGAAAGGCCGATTAACAGGAAGTCGGCGGGATTGGATTGAATAGCAAAACAAAGAAGAGCCTTGTCAAACTCGGTGCGGAGATGCGACAAGGCTCTTCTTTTTGTGTCTGCCGGGGTGGCTTGGGATTTTCAGATGAAGGCCATAACCCGTTATGTATGTGCCGTGGCGGCCTCTTGTGGCAGGAAAAGCGTTGCCGCCCGTCCATGTGATGTAATGGACAGGCGGCAATGAGGGTTAATCAAATGGTTATGCCGTTCAGAGGATGCCTTGTGCCATCATGGCGCGCGCCACTTTCATGAATCCTGCCACGTTTGCACCGCGGACATAGTTCACGTAGCCGTCGGCCTGCTGCCCGAACTTCACGCACTGCGCGTGGATGTCCTGCATGATTTGGCGCAGACGCTGGTCGACCTCCTCGGCTGTCCAGCTTAGCTTTTGGGCGTTCTGGGTCATTTCCAGTCCGGAGACGGACACACCGCCGGCATTGGCGGCCTTGCCCGGGGCATACAGTATCTTGGCCGCGAGGAATGCGTCGATGGCTTCGGGGGTGGAGGGCATGTTGGCTCCCTCGCTTACGGCGATGCACCCGTTGGCCAGGAGCGTCTTGGCGTCGTCGCCCGTCAGCTCGTTCTGCGTGGCGCTCGGCATGGCGATGTCGCACTTCTCGCCCCAGGGGCGTGCGCCGGCCACGTATTTCACGCCGTATTTCTCGGCATACTCACGTATGCGCCCGCGGTACAGGTTTTTCAGTTCCATGATGTAGTCCAGCTTTTCGCGGTCGAATCCGTCGGGGTCGTAGATGTAGCCGTCCGAGTCGGACATCGTGACGACTTTGGCACCCAGTTCGAGGAGTTTCTCGGCGGTGTATTGCGCCACGTTGCCCGAGCCGGAGACCGTGACAACCTTCCCCTTGATGTCTATCCCCCGCGTGCGGAGCATTTCGAGCAGGAAATACACGTTGCCGTATCCCGTGGCCTCGGGGCGTATGAGCGAACCGCCGAACTCCATGCCCTTGCCCGTGAGCGTGCCGGTGTTCTCGCGCGCCAGCTTCTTGTACATCCCGTAGAGGTAGCCCACTTCCCGTCCTCCGACACCGATGTCGCCGGCCGGTACGTCCGTGTCGGGGCCGATGTGCCGCCACAGTTCAGTCATGAACGCCTGGCAGAAACGCATGATTTCCGCATTCGACTTTCCGCGCGGGCTGAAATCCGATCCGCCTTTCCCGCCGCCCATTGGGAGCGTGGTCAACGAGTTCTTGAAGGTCTGTTCGAAGGCCAGGAATTTCAGGATGGACAGGTTGACCGACGAGTGGAAGCGGAGGCCGCCCTTGTACGGGCCGATGGCGTTGTTGTGCTGCACGCGATAGCCCATGTTGGTCTGCACTTGCCCCTTGTCGTCCACCCACGTCACGCGGAACGAGAAGATGCGGTCGGGGATGCAAAGGCGTTCGATGAGGTTGCTTTTCTCGAACTCCGGATGTTCGTTGTAGACATCTTCGATGGTTTCCAACACTTCTTGGACGGCCTGGTGGTATTCGGCCTCGCCCGGGAAACGGCGTTTCAGGTTGTCTAAGACTTCTGCTGCGTTCATGATTTGTAATTATAGGTAATGAGTAAACTTATAGAACGGGGCAAAAATAAGATTTTTTGTCTGATATAAGACATATAGAGGCGAATAAATAAGATTGGGAGTAGGAATAACCACAAGGGAAGCGGTGGCGGGTATGCGTTTAGTGGGAGGGGGAAACGGGGATGTACGACCCGAACGCAGAAGTCGCCGGTTAGTTTTTCCTATCCGGCTGACAGGAAAAACTAACCGGCGACTTGTTTTCCGTGGCGGGGGAGGCTTGCGTCGGGGATACTGCCGGAGGCAGTCAGGACAGGCGTTGCGTCCTCAGCTGATGGCTGAAAAATTGATGCTCTTCCCCCTTGTTTGTCTGAGTGTCGCCCATATCATGCTGTGTTGGGGGAGGTTTTCGTTCGGGTCGAGGCGCAATACTTCCGCGGCGGCTTCGCGGGCTACTTGGAGCAGGTCGGCATCGCGGACAACTTGGGCTATTTTCAAGTCGAACGGCAGGCCGCTTTGCAGGGTGCCTTCGAGGTCGCCGGGGCCGCGCAGTTTCAGGTCTTCCTCGGCAATGCGGAAGCCGTCTGTCGTCTCGGTCATCACGCTGATTCGCCGACGTGTCGTCTGGCTCAGCTTGTAGCCGGTCACCAGGATGCAGTAGGACTGGTCGCCTCCGCGACCCACGCGTCCCCGCAGTTGGTGCAGTTGGGCCAGTCCGAAACGCTCGGCATCCTGCACGACCATCACGGTGGCGTTCGGCACGTTGACCCCGACTTCGATGACCGTCGTGCTGACCAGTATCTGCGTCTCTTTCCTGAGGAAGGCCTGCATGGCGGCTTCTTTCTCCTGCGGTTTCATCTTTCCGTGCAGCTTTCCCACCTTGTAGTCGGGGAAGGCCTCGCACATCGTCGCATATCCGTCCTCGAGGTTTTTCAGGTCGCTCCGCTCGCTTTCCTCTATCAGGGGATAGACCACGTAGACCTGCCGTCCCTTTTGCAGTTCGCGCCTCATCCCTTCGTGGAGCTTGTCTGCGTGTTCGGCGTAGTAGTGGAGGGTGCGGATAGGTTTCCGTCCGGCGGGCAGCTGGTCGATGACCGACACGTCGAGGTCGCCGTACACCGTCATGGCCAGCGTCCGGGGGATAGGGGTGGCCGTCATGACGAGGATGTGGGGCGGATGTACGTTCTTTGTCCAGAGTTTGGCTCGCTGTTCCACGCCGAAGCGATGCTGCTCGTCGATGACGACCAACCCGAGGTTCAGGAAGTTGACGGAGGGTTCGATGAGGGCGTGCGTCCCGACGAGCAGGTGCACGCTGCCGTCCGCCAGCCCTTTCAGTACGGCTTCGCGGCGTTTCCCTTTCACGTTGCCGGTGAGCAGTTCGATTCTGATACTGAGGCCGTCGGTCATGCGGGCGAGCGTGGCATAGTGTTGCTCGGCAAGGATTTCCGTGGGAGCCATCAGGCAGGACTGGAAGCCGTTGTCGGCCGCTATCAGGCAGGCCATCAGGGCCACCATCGTCTTTCCGGAACCCACGTCGCCATGCAGCAGGCGGTTCATCTGCCGTCCGCTGGCCATGTCGGCACGTATTTCCTTGACAACCCGCTTCTGTGCGTCGGTCAGCTCAAACGGCAGTTTCTCTTTGTAGAACTGCATGAAGAAGTTCCCCACCTTGGCAAAGACGAAGCCGCGGAACTTCATCTTCCTGTTCTTGGCGTAGCGGAGGATGTCCAGTTGCAGGAAGAAGAGCTCGTCGAACTTCATCCTCCGCTCGGCTTGGGTCAGTCCCGTGGTGTCCTGCGGGAAGTGCACCGTGCGGATGGCTTGTGCCAGCGGGGCGAGCCGGTAGCGTGCAATCAGGTAGTCGGGCAGCGTTTCCGACGGTTCGTTTTCCGGCAGGTTCTGAAACGCCGTGTGCATCAGCTCCCCCATCACCCGCGACGTCAGGAAGTGGCGTTTCATGCGGTCGGTCGTGTGATAGTGGGGCTGGAAAGCGTATGCCCCCGGCTTGAACTTGTCGGAAGACTCTATCTCGGGATGGGCGAACGAGATGTGCCCGTTATAAAAAGAGGGTTTCCCCAGCACGACATACTCGTGTCCCGGCTTGTGGGTGGCTTCGATGTGCTTGAAAGCGTTGAACCAGACGAATTCCACACAGCCCGTTCCATCCGAAAACAGGGCTTTCAGCCGTAGCTTGCGCCCTGTTCCTTCCATCTCGTAGCTTAGGATTTTTCCGCGTAGCTGCACGTATGGCATCCCCTCGTGTATGTCGGCCACGCGGTGCACCACGGTACGGTCGATGTATTTGTATGGAAAAGTGTACAACAGGTCGCGCACGTCCTTTATGCCCAGTTCGGACATGAGCAGTTTGGCTCGTGCGGGACCGACACCTTTGAGATAAGTAATGTCTTGATAGAGGAAATTCTTTGTGGCCACCTCTTTTAGCCTCTTCTCCTTGTTATAGGTCTATCAGCATGTCCTGTTTTACTTTCTCGGCAGCTGCGCTTCCTTTGAGGCGTTCGATGATGGCGAGTCCGAAAGCGAATACCGCGCCTGGGCCACGGCCTGTGATGATATTGCCGTCGATTTCAACCATCTTGCCCGTGCAGACTGCTCCGTCGAGTTCGGTTTCGAAGCCTGGGTAGCACGTGACTCTGCGTCCGGCGAGTAGCTTGCGCCGACCGAGCAGGATGGGTGCCGCGCAGATGGCAGCGACAGGGCGGCCGCTTTGGACGTGGCTCTCCATGGCTTTCCGCAATCCGTCGTGCAGCCCGAGGTTTGACGTACCGGGCATTCCGCCGGGGAATATCAGCAGTTCGCTGTTTTCGACCCCACAACGGCGGAACAGGTTGTCGGCCATAATCGGGATGTTGTGTGCCCCGCGGATGAGGCGTGCTCCCGTGATAGAAACAGTGACGACTTCGATTCCCGCCCGTCGCAGGATATCTAATGTTCCTAATGCTTCGATTTCCTCGAAGCCATCGGCTAAGAAAAGATGTACCATTTTAGTTCGTATGTAGTTGTTATTATTTTATGTATAGTCATGCCAGACATTCGCGATAGCGGCGTATGGTCTCTTTCAACCCGAGATACAGTGCGTCACATATCAGAGCGTGCCCGATGCTGACCTCGTCTATCCAAGGAATCTGCTCGTGCAGGTAGGCGAGGTTGTCCAAGGACAGGTCGTGGCCGGCATTCAGTCCCAGTCCGAGCTGTTTTGCGACATGGGCGGCCTCCACGAAAGGACGCACGGCGTTCTCCCGGTTATTTCCGGCATAGCCGGTGGCGTAAGGTTCGGTGTATAGTTCTACGCGGTCGGCACCACAGGCTGCGGCTCCCTCTACCATCCGGGGGATGGGGGCGACAAAAATGGATGTGCGGATACCGGCCGCTTTCATCTCACCGACGATGTCCGTGAGGAATGCGGCGTTGGCTACCGTGTCCCATCCGTGGTCGGAAGTCAGCTGGCCGGGCGTGTCAGGGACCAACGTTACCTGTGCCGGCTTTACGTCCAAGACGAGGAGGCGGAAGCGTTCGTCCGGATATCCCTCGATGTTTAGTTCCGTTCGTAGGGCAGGTTTCAGCTCGCGGACGTCCGAATAGCGTATGTGACGCTCGTCGGGGCGCGGGTGTACAGTGATGCCTTGTGCCCCGTAGTCCTCACAGTCTAACGCGACGGCCAGTACGTTGGGGTTGTTCCCACCGCGGGCGTTGCGTAGCGTGGCCACCTTATTTATGTTTACGCTTAATTTTGTCATGGCCGGAAAGAATTTCCCAGAATCCCGTTTTTTTGTATTTTTGCAAAAGTAATAAAAAACTCCGCTCCTGAGAGGGAAACACATGAAGAATAAGTGTTCTTTTTTATAGAAAGATGCATATTCGAGTCCGGAGGACGGTAGTGAAGAGACAAAAAAGCGTAAAAGCTCGTAAGGATTTCCTATGAAAATTACCTTGTTCGGAAATACGTTCCACGCCCATAAAAGCCCGATTCTTCGTCAGGTTCTTGAACGGTTGGCTCTCCATCAGGCCGAAATCTCCATTGAGTCGACTTTCTACCGTTATCTGGAAGGTATCGGCTTTCCGGTAGCCGCTTATCAGCCGGATAAAGATTTTCGTGATACCGATTTGGCCATCTCTGTCGGTGGCGACGGCACGTTCCTCAGTACTGCGGCACATATCTGCGACAAGGATATTCCCATCTTGGGAATCAACACTGGCCGGCTCGGTTTCTTGGCGGACATCTCGCCGGAGCATATCGACTCTTCCCTTGATGCCATATTCAGTCACGACTACGTGATAGAGAGGCGCAGCGTCATTGAGGCGGAAAACAGCGGCCGGCCTTTCAAGTTCTCCCCTTTCGCTTTGAATGAGGTCGCGGTGCTCAAACATGACCACTCATCGTTGATAGACATCCAGACGGAAATCGACGGGGAACTGTTGACACATTACATAGCCGACGGACTGGTTGTCAGCACGCCGACGGGCTCCACCGGGTATTCCCTGAGTGCCGGCGGCCCGATAGTGGTGCCCACGACGAAAACCCTGTGCCTTTCGGCCGTCGCCCCACACAGTCTTTATATCCGGCCGGTTGTCTTGAACGATGATGTCACGATAAGGCTCACCGTGCAGAGCCGTAGCCATAACTTCCTTGTTGCTATCGACGGACGCAGTGAGAGTTTCCAGGAGGGGACGACAATAACCATCCGCCGGGCGGCTCATGACATCAAGGTAATGAAGATTCATTATAAGAACTACTTTGACACGCTACGAACGAAGATGATGTGGGGTGTGGACAACCGATTGTGAGGCATGAACCTGCTGTCTATTGTGAGGAAAGTGACGGGAAAACGTTCTATGCGCTCCGTGTGGCACACCACGTGTTGGTTGTGGCATGCATGGAAGGGACATCGGCTGCAAGCTTGCCTGAACACGTTTATCGGCATTACTACTGTCGTGGTCAACTTGGTTTTCGTTTGGTGCACCAAGCTGGCGATAGATATTGCCACGCATACGGAAAGCCGGTTCACGCTTACTGAGGCTCTGCTGTTCCTGACAGCATTGTTGGCCGTGGACATCATTTTGTCTATCAGCAGTAAATGGATACAAGCCACACTCGGTGTGACAGCGCAGAACACCATGCGTTTTACGATGTTCGAGCATCTGCTACGCAGCACTTGGAAAGGCTTGAAGACGTTCCACAGTGGCGATGTGATGAGTCGTATGGAAAAAGATGTCACAACGGTCGTAAGTTATCTCACCGAGTCTCTTCCGGCACTCATCACGACGATTGCGCAGTTTGTCGGGGCATTCCTCCTTTTGTTCTATATGGACAGGACGTTGGCTTTGGTCGTCATAGTACTCATTCCTGTGTTCCTGCTCATCAGTCGCCTATATGTCAAGCGAATGAAAGCCTTGACGCATCAGGTTCGCGACACCGAGAGTAGCATTCAGGCTTTGTTGCAGGAGAGCATACAGCATAGTCTTGTGATAAAGACACTCGAACGTGTCGGTTTTGTCTTGGACGATTTATGTTCCCGCCAGAACCGCTTGTGTGGTGAGGTGCGTCGCAGGACGTGCTATTCGCTTGTTTCGTCCACTGTGATGAACATGGGATTTGCCGTCGGTTATCTTTTCTCGTTCTCCTGGGGCGTTATCAATCTGTCGCAGGGCATCATCACTTATGGTGCGCTCATCGCCTTTGTCCAGTTGGTGGGGCAGATACAAGGGCCGGCGCGCGACTTGACCCGCTTCATACCGTTGTTCATCAATACGTACACCTCGGCAGAACGGCTTATGGAAATGGAAAACATTCCTCTCGAAGAAAAGGGGAATACGGTGTCGCAACCCTTGACCGCCCCTGTCGGCATCCGGTTGAGGGATGTGTCGTTTTCTTATGAGCCAACTGAACGCACCATTCTGTCGCACCTTGATGTGGACTTCCCGCCGGGAAGCAGGACGGCCATCCTCGGGGAAACGGGGGCGGGAAAAACCACCTTGGTTCGCCTCATTCTGGGATTGGTCGACCCGACCGGGGGGAGCATCTGCCTGTACGATGGAACGAAGAGCGTAACCGTTTCGCCCGATGTCCGCCATTATTTCGCATATGTCCCGCAGGGAAACACGCTGATTAGTGGTACAATACGCTCAAACTTACTCTTGGGTGATCCGCAGGCCAGTGAGGAAGAGATGAAGGCTGCCCTGCACATGGCCTGTGCCGATTTCGTGCTGGAATTGCCCGACGGGCTCGACACTCCTTGCGGCGAACAAGGCGGAGGTCTTTCCGAAGGGCAGGCACAGCGTATCAGCATTGCCCGCACGCTCTTGCGCAAGTCGCCCGTATTGCTTTTTGACGAAGCCACTTCCGCCCTCGACACGTCCACGGAGGAGAAAGTCGTCAGCAGGGTAGTAGAACACTTTGCGGGTCACACGATTCTTTTCATCACCCACCGTCCCCGCGTGCTGGATTACTGTACCCATCAGATTCGGCTCGGCAGTGATGAGGCTTGACAGTAGCAATGCCTCAATCGTTGCAAATCATGCGGATATGATCGCTTCCGCATTCCTAACCGACAGCCCCAAGGTAAAAATTCGTATCTTTGTCGCCTGTTAACAGTTATATTTCCACGAATAGCAAAACGCCATCAAGATGAATATAGAAGGAATACTTGCCTCGGCAGCCGTCGCCGCAGTGAAAGAACTCTACGGCCAGGACATCCGTGAGGAGCAGTTGCAATTGCAGAAAACCAAGAAAGAGTTTGAAGGTCACCTGACGCTTGTGGTCTTCCCGCTGTTGCGCATCTCGCGCAAGAGCCCCCAGGATACGGCACGGGAAATCGGCGAATGGCTCATGGCGAATTGTGAATCCGTGGAACGCTTCAATGTGGTCAACGGCTTCCTTAACTTGTTGCTTTCGGCCAGCTGCTGGATAGAACTGCTGAACTACATCCAGGCCGATGCACGCTATGGACTTGTCGAGCCGACACAAGGCTCGCCCTTGGTCATGATAGAATATTCCTCGCCCAACACGAACAAACCCCTCCACCTCGGCCACGTCCGCAATAACCTGTTGGGTTTTGCCCTGGCCAACATCATACAGGCCAACGGCAACCGCGTCGTGAAGACCAATATCGTCAACGACCGCGGCATCCACATCTGCAAATCAATGCTTGCCTGGTTGAAATACGGGAACGGCGAGACACCCGAATCGTCCGGCAAGAAGGGCGACCATCTCATAGGCGATTATTATGTGGCCTTTGACAAACACTACCGCGAGCAGGTGGCCGAACTTGTCAAGCAGTATGAACAAAACGGCATGACGGCGGACGAGGCCAAAGAGAAGGCCGAAAGGGAAGCTCCCCTCATGCAGGAGGCTCGCGCCATGCTCGTCAAATGGGAACATAACGACCCGGAAATTCGTGCGCTCTGGCAGAAAATGAACAACTGGGTATATGCCGGATTCGACGAGACGTATAAGGCACTCGGTGTCAGCTTTGACAAAATATATTACGAGAGCGACACCTATCTCGAAGGTAAGGAAAAGGTGCTCGAAGGACTGGAAAAAGGAATCTTTTATCGGAGGGACGACGGTTCTGTCTGGGCGAATCTTACGGCAGAGGGGCTCGACGAGAAACTCCTGCTGCGCGCCGACGGCACCAGCGTCTACATGACGCAGGACATCGGCACGGCCAAGCTGCGTTTCCAGGATTATCCTATTGACAAGATGGTTTATGTGGTCGGCAACGAGCAGAACTATCATTTCCAAGTCCTCTCCATCCTGCTCGACAAGCTCGGCTTCGAGTGGGGAAAGAGCCTCGTCCACTTCTCCTACGGCATGGTGGAACTGCCCAACGGGAAGATGAAAAGCCGCGAAGGCACGGTGGTCGATGCCGACGACCTCATCGCCGAGATGATAGGCCAGGCGCGGCAGACGATAGACGAGCAGGGCAAATTTGACGATATGGACGAGGCGGAAAAGGCAGAAGTGGCGCGCATCGTCGGCATGGGAGCACTCAAATACTTCCTGCTCAAAGTGGATGCCCGCAAGAACATGCTGTTCAATCCGGCCGAGAGCATCGACTTCAACGGGAACACGGGGCCATTCATCCAATACACCTACGCCCGCATCCGTTCCGTGCTGCGCAAGGCCGGCGAGGCGGGCATCGTGCTGCCGGACTCGCTGCCGACGCACATCGGCATCAGTGCCAAAGAGGAAGAAATCATACAGCACATTGCCGACTTCCCCGCTGTCGTGCGTCAGGCCGGAACGGAATACTTGCCCAGTGCCATCGCCAACTACTGTTATAACCTTGTCAAGGAGTACAATCAATTCTACCACGACTTCAGCATCTTGCGCGAGGACGACAAGGAGAAGCAACTGTTCCGCCTCTTGCTGTCGGCCAACGTGGCAAAGGTTATCCGGACAGGCATGGGATTGTTAGGTATTGAGATGCCCGAACGTATGTGACCCTCCCGTGGCAGGCAAGCAGAAATACTACGTCGTGTGGGTCGGCCGTCGCCCCGGGATTTACACTACCTGGGAGGATTGCCGGGCGCAAGTACACGGAATGAAAGGCGCGCGCTACAAGTCGTTCGCCACGCGGGAAGAGGCCGAAGAAGCCTTTTCCGTGATGCCTGAGCGACCCGTCGTCACAAGTCGCCGGTCAGGACGCACGGGTAGCCCGTCCGTCGCCACAGGTCGCCGGATAAAACGGGCTAATACCCCGACCGTCGCTCCCGTCCGCCGGGAAGACACCACGCTCCTCCTGCCCCGCGAAGTCAAAGCCCGTGCAATAGCCGTGGATGCTGCTTGCAGTGGCAACCCCGGCCCGATGGAATATCGTGGCGTATGCCTTGCCACGGGAGAGGAGGTGTTCCGCTTCGGTCCGACTTACGGCACCAACAATATAGGGGAGTTCCTCGCCATCGTGCACGGCTTGGCTCTCATCAAACAGCAGAACCTCACGGACATGACCCTCTATTCGGACAGCCGGAACGCCTTGCTCTGGGTACGCCAAAAGAAGTGCAAGACGAAATTAGCCCGCACGAGCCGGACAGAAGAGTTATACCAGCTCATCGGACGCGCCGAGAAATGGCTGAAAGAACACCAGTGGACGACACCCGTCGTCAAATGGGAAACAGAAGCGTGGGGCGAAATCCCCGCCGACTTCGGAAG
>CAZYHW010000039.1:0-18294 GCA_964647405.1 uncultured Prevotellamassilia sp. | reverse complement strand
GCCATTGGCTTCATCGTCATCCTGTTCACCAAGATACAAGAGCCCGAACAGGAGACAGTAACGAAGTCCGCTACGAAAGTAACGAAGGCCACAACGAAAGACCAACACAGTGCTTTTTCGTTCCGTCACTTCAAGCTCGGAATCCTGGCCATCTTCCTCTACATGGGAATCGAAGTCGGTGTACCTAACTTCATCCAGCAATACCTCTCCTCGCCTGCCGATGCAGACACTCCGGGACTTGGGATGGACGGCGGTATCGTCGGGCTTATCGTGGCCGTCTATTGGCTGATGATGCTGATTGGCCGTTTCATCGGCGGTGTCATCGGTGGAAAGGTATCGAGCAAGACGATGATCACCGCCGTGTCCGCCGCCAGCATTGTCCTCGTCCTCTTCGGAATGCTTGCCCCGACGGACATCCAGGTGAGCGTGCCGGGTATCGACTGGGCCAACCTTACGTTGATTAGTGCCGAAGTGCCTATCGGCATCTTTGCCTTCCTGCTTGTCGGCCTCTGCACCTCTGTCATGTGGGGCGGTATCTTTAACCTGGCTGTCGAAGGCTTGGGCAAATACACTTCCATGGCCTCCGGTGCGTTCATGACGATGGTGTTCGGTTGCGCCGTGATGATGGCTATCCAGGCTGGAGTCGCAGACTTCACCGGTTCCTACCTCACCAGCTATGTCGTGGTTCTCTTCTGCGCCGTCTACATCCTCTATTATGCCCTTATCGGAAGCAAGAATGTAAACAAGGACATCCCTACGGAATAAGCCTAAGTTATTAACCCTAAAAACATATGACCATGAGATTGAAAGTAGAAGACGTAAGGAGCCGCTTTATCGAACACTTCGATGGCAACACTGGCTCCGTATATGCCTCGCCCGGCCGTATCAACCTGATCGGCGAACACACGGACTACAACGGCGGATTCGTGTTCCCGGGTGCCGTACAGCAGGGAATCATCGCCGAAATACGCCCGAACGGAACGCGCAATGTCCGTGCCTACTCCATCAACCTGAAAGACTATGTGGAGTTCAGCCTTGACGACGACCGCGGCCCGACATCGACCCACTTCCGCTTCATCTACGGTATCTGCCGCGAGATGATGAAGCTCGGCGTGCCCGTGGAGGGATTCAATACAGCCTTTGCGGGCGACGTACCCCTCGGCGCGGGCATGAGCTCGTCGGCAGCCCTCGAAAGCACCTACGCTTTCGCCCTGAACGACATGTTCGGAGAGAACAAGATAGACAAGTTCACCCTGGCCAAGGTCGGGCAAGCCACGGAGCACAACTACATCGGCTGCAACTGCGGCATCATGGACCAGTTCGCCTCCATCTTCGGAAAAGCCGGCAGCCTCATGCGCCTGGACTGCCGCAGCCTGCAATACAAGTACTTCCCCTTCGACCCGCAAGGCTACAAGCTCGTCCTGCTCAACTCGCAGGTTAAGCACGACCTGGCTTCCTCGGCCTACAACGACCGTCGCCGCAGTTGCGAGAACGTCGTGACCGCCATCAAGCGCCGCCACGCCGAAATTGACAGCCTGCGCGATGTCACCTACGACATGCTGAACGAAGTGCGCAGCGAAATCAGCGAAGAGGACGCACTGCGCGCAAAATACGTCATCGGCGAAAAGTACCGCGTGCTGGAAGTCTGCGTGGCCCTCGAAGAAGGCGACTACGAAGAAGTCGGCAAGAAGATGTACGAAACGCACTACGGCCTGAGCAAGGAGTACGAGGTGTCCTGCCCCGAGATTGACTTCCTCAACGACGTGGCGCGCAGCTGCGGCGTGACCGGCTCGCGCATCATGGGCGGCGGCTTCGGCGGATGCACCATCAACCTGGTGAGCGACGAGCTGTATGCCAACTTTGTCGAGACGGCGAAGAAGAGCTACAAGGAGAAGTTCGGCAAAGAACCAATCGTCATCGACGTGGTTATCGGCGACGGCGCACGCAAGTTGTGCTAAGTCCACAATAAACTACACGTCACTTATCCACGAAAACAGGACGGTCCGCCTACTCGGGGATCGTCCTGTTTACTTTCTCATCCGCACGAAACGGATTCCGCCTTCTGCCCCGGCACACCGCAGTCCCCCAAGAGCGAACAACTCCCCGGCTGACAGGTGCGAACAGATAGCCGACCTGCCAATCCTGTCCGGCGACCCGTCGCAAGAAGTCGGCGACCCGGCCACGCCACCGCCCCACCCGTTATCCCGGACACAGGCCACACGCCCCGGGAGGCAGCACTGCCGCAACGACGCTCCGCTCCCACGCGCACACGCTGCGTGCCGATTAACACCGCTTAAAAGAACTTCCACATTCTTATACGGTATGGAGCTATTTCGTCACAGGCTACCCCCGGATTATCACAGGCTGAAACACAATTCTTGTTAAGCGAGAAAAGAAAGTTGCCGCGTTTGCTTTTTTTAATACGCAACTAATTACGGGAAATACTTTTTTTTGCAATTTTGTACGGCGGGATAAGTATCGCATTCCGAACGAAAGCGGCCTTGCCTACGAGGGGAACGGGCATCACGTCCCCCGTAACAGGCGGGACGGAGACATAGCAAACACACAAATAATCATAAACGATGAAGAAAAAAACTATTAAAACTCTGACTGGTGCTTTTGTTGCATCCACCCTCATGGTGTACGTTGGGGCGTTAAGTAGCTGTTCCGATGTCATTGACACGTCCAACCTGGTGACAAAGACTGAGGCGACCATCTATGACTACCTCGACTCCGTAGAAAACTATTCGGACTACCTCGCCCTGCTCTCCGAAGTGCGCACGGGCTCCAGCTCGAACACGTCGTCGCTGGCCAGCCTCATGCAGTCCTACGGCAACTACACGGTGTTCCCCTTCGACAACGAGGCCTTGGCCACCTACACCTATGAAACCACAAACGGAGAAACCAGCGACTGGCAACAGCTGAGCGACGACGAGAAAATACTCATCGCCTACAACAGCATCATCGACTGCGGCGACGACGATGCCTACATCACCGCCGACTTCCCCACGAGTGGTTCTTTCTCCGACATGACCCTCGACGACCGTCTGCTGACGTGCGAACTGGGCGACGACAACGTATTCGTGATAGAGGGAATGGCGCGGGTAACCAACCCGAACAATGAGCTGAAAAACGGTTGCATCCACGGCGTGGATGCCGTTATTTCGCCATCGCAGGCATCCGTATCCGACTTGATTGGCGAAGCCGACAACATGAAAGTGATGTCGCTCCTGCTGCAAAAGACCGGATGGGCCGACTCGCTGAGCATCGCTTATGAGGATCCGGACTTCTCCGTCGAGGGCTATGCCGAGGAAGCCACCTACCAGTCCGACATCGACCCCTTGGAGATTGTCGACACCCGTTACCGCGGATTCACCGTCTTTGTCGAGCCCGACTCCATCTATGCCCTGAGCGTGGCCGACGGCGGCTGGGGACTGAACATCGAGTATGACGAGGAAGGCGAACTGCTGAACGCCGAGAGCCTGCTCGCCGAAATCCAGGAAAAGTGCGCCGAGACCTATACCGACGCAACCAACCTGACGGACTACACCGCTGCCGACAACCCCGTGAACCGCTTCGTAGCCTATCACATCATCGACGGTGCCATGGCGTACAACAAGCTGGTGATGCACATGAACGAATATGGTTACAGCTACGGTAGCGACCCGACCGACCCGCAGCTCACGACACTCAGCATCGACGTATGGGAATACTATGTAACCAAGGGGCAGACACGTTGCCTGCTCAAAGTGACGCAAAACGGCGAACTTGAAGACGGAGAATACCCCATCTACCTGAATACGCAACGCGACTACGACAACAGCCGGTGGGGCACCTACCAGGTAACGAGCTACAACATCCGTGGCCAGAAGATTTCGTCCACAAACGGCAGCAACAGTAACAGCGCACTCAACGGTTTCTACTATCCCATCGACGGAATACTGCTCTACTCCGACGACGTGAAGTTGAAAGTCCTGAGCGGCCGTCTGCGCTTCGACATCGCCTCGATGACACCCGAAATTGCGACTTCTAACGCCCGCGGACGCACACGCTGCTACCTTGCGAACACCTATTTCGCCAACATCATCAACGTGACCGACGAGACGCAACTCTTCTACCTCAAACAACCCAGCTCGGGCGAGATGTGGTATGACTACCAGGGCGACGAGTTCATGGCTCTCGGCGTGTACGACCTGACATTCCGTCTGCCGCCGGTGCCGACGGCCGGAACATACGAACTGCGAATGGGCTGCTCGTTCAACTCGCTCCGCGGTATGGCACAGATTTATTTCGGCGATAATGCAAGCAACATGTCGCCCGCCGGTCTGCCTATCGACATGCGTATCATCAACCCCAGCAACATAGGCCGTTGGTCTGACTTCAAGGATGATTATCCCGAAATCTATGCATCCATTCCTTGGGAAATCGAGGCTGACGACGAGGAAACGAACACGAGTATCGAAAAGGGTCTGAGGAATGCAAACTACATGAAAGGCCCCAAATACTTTGACGGAAGCGATGACGACCGCACAGCCTTTGAGAACAACTGCTGCCTGCGCCGCATCATCACCCAGAGTTACATGTCCCCGGACAAGACTTACTACGTCCGCTACAAGAGCGCACTCGAACAGACCGACGCTCAGTTCTTCCTGGACTACTTCGAGCTCTGCCCGAAAGATGTCTACAACGGCGTAGAAGCCGAGGATGTCTGGTAAGCCCTCCGCATAAAGCATCCGGCAAACACGCCGGTTCGGAAAAACAACCAATCACGACACCGGCCACTCCCACAACGGAAGTGGCCGGTGTCATGTTTTTGCTCAACTACAAAGCGACAGATCGCGTAAGTAACACTCTTCCTGTTTCTATCGTGCAAGAAGGGAGGGAAGCCGTATAAGAGAAGAAATCATAACTTTCCATATCCGTTATGACAGTGGAGCGAATAACCTGTTATGATGTCGCGTCGCCACCACGTCCACGTCTATACCTCCATAACATTAGCAGACTAATGGTAAATCCACTCATATACCGTCATAGCATAAACAATACGAGCGACGACACTCTCCCTTGGGAGCATTCCTCCATTACGACACAAAGAAACAGCGCACAGACCATATAAAATGGAACTGTGCGCTGCTTATCAAGAATCCACCAAGACGGAAACCGTCACTGTACACTGCCGCCCGCAATATCGAGCAGCTCTGTCGTGATGGCCTGTTGTCGTGTCTTGTTGTAGGTCAGGGTCAGCTCTTTCAGCAACTCATCCGCATTGTCCGTAGCTACTTGCATGGCGATGACACGTGCGGCTTGTTCACTGGCTGCACTGTCGAGCAAGGCGGTATATAGTTTCAGGCAAAGCGTCAAGGGAACAAGTTCTGACATGATTTCCTCTGCCGACGGCTCGATGATATAATCAAGGTTACCTCCTGTTTCGGATGCCGTGCCTGGCTTTCCCTCTGCCTGCTCCACCGGCAGCAACACCTCACGCGTCAGTATTTGCGTAGATGTGCTTTTGAAGTGATGGTAAATGATTTCAACCTTGTCCACACTTCCGTCGACAAAGTCTTTCATCAGGCCACGCACAACGGCGGCGGCATCGGCATACGAGGGATGTTCCAACATGGCCGCATGATTATCCTCACAGGAAAAGCCTTCCTTGGCCAAGGCCTCGGCCACTTTCCGCCCGAACGGGATGACACGAATACCCACCTGCCGGGATTTATACTCTTGGATGACTTCACGCGTCTTCTTTATCAGATTGGCGTTGAAGCCGCCACAAAGACTCCCGTTGGAGGAAATCGCCATGAGGACTACATTCCGGATGTCACGCTTGGCAGAGAAAGGAGAGGAAACGTCGCCCTGTGCCCCATCGACAAAAGCCGACATGATATGAGCCAGCTGGCTTTCGTAAGGACGCATATTCTCAATGGCCTGCTGCGCCTTGTGCAATTTCGACGATGCCACCATCTTCATGGCGCTCGTGATTTTGCGTGTGCTTTGCACGGACGTGATGCGCGTTTTGACCTCTTTCAGCGATGCCATGGCTTGTTATTTATATTGTCCGGCAATGTCGGCTGCCACTTTCTCGATAGTCTGGCATATCGCGTCCGTCAGGTTTCCCTTCGACAACTCGTCCAGGACATCGGCCTTGTAGTTCGTGCGGAGCACTTGCAGGAAACTTGTCTGGAAATCGCCAACCTTGTCAAGAGGCACGTCGGCCAACAGCCCGTGCGTTCCGCAGTACAGGATGGCCACCTGCTCGCCTACGGGCATCGGGCTATACTGTGGTTGAACGAGCAGTTGGTTGTTCTTCCGTCCCCTGTCGATGGTCATCGCCGTGACGGCATCCATGTCCGAGGAGAACTGGGAGAAAGCCTCCAACTCGCGATACTGCGCCTGGTCGATTTTCAACGTTCCGGCAATCTTCTTCATGCTCTTTATCTGAGCCGCACCGCCGACACGCGAAACGGAGATGCCGACATCGATTGCCGGACGGAATCCACGGTTGAACTGGTTCGTGTCCAGATAAATCTGACCGTCGGTGATGGAAATGACATTCGTCGGGATGTAGGCCGACACGTCACCGGCCTGCGTCTCGATGATGGGCAATGCGGTGAGCGAGCCGCCTCCGACAACTTTCCCCTTCATGCTCTCCGGCAGGTCGTTCATCTGGCGTGCCACCTCATCCTGCGCAATGATTTTCGCGGCACGTTCCAACAAGCGCGAATGCAAGTAGAACACATCGCCCGGATAGGCTTCACGGCCGGACGGACGGCGCAAGATGAGCGATACTTCACGATAGGCCACGGCTTGCTTCGACAAGTCGTCGTAGACGACGAGGGCATGCTTGCCACGGTCGCGGAAATACTCCCCGATGGCCGCACCGGCAAACGGCGCATAATACTGCAAGGCAGCCGGATCGGCAGCCGTAGCGGAAACCACAATCGTGTAGGGCATCGCGCCATGCTCTTTGAGCGTGTTGACGATGTTGGCCACGGTGGAGGCTTTCTGTCCGATGGCTACGTAAATGCAATAGACAGGGTCGCCGTTCTCGAAATTACTCTTTTGATTGATGATGGTGTCAACGGCAATGGCCGTCTTTCCCGTCTGACGGTCACCGATAATCAGCTCGCGTTGCCCGCGTCCGATGGGTATCATGGAGTCTATGGCCTTGATTCCCGTCTGCAAAGCCTCGTTGACCGGTTGACGGAATATCACACCGGGAGCCTTGCGGTCGAGCGGCATGAGGAAACGCTCACCTTCGATTGGCGCACCGCCGTCGATGGGCTGGCCAAGCGGATTGATGATGCGCCCCAGCATATTGTCGTTCACCTCTATCGAGACAATCTTTCCGGTGCGTTTGGCCGTCTGACCCTCTTCGATGTTTTCCGTCGGTCCCAGCAGGACGGCTCCGACGTTGTCCTCCTCCAAGTTCATTGCCACAGCCATTGTCCCGTTCTCGAATTCGAGCAGCTCGTTGGCCGTCACGTTCTTCAAGCCGTAAAGGCGAGCCACGCCATCACTCACTTGAAGCACCGTACCAACCTCATCAAAGTCGGCACCCATTTGAATGCCTTTCAGCTGCTGCAACAGGATATCGGAAACTTCGCTGGGCTTTATGTTGTTTGGCATATAGTATCCTTTATTGTTCTTTGTCTGTTATGCAATATTTTTCCGACTTCACCTCAACCGCAAAGTTTACGTCTCAGACGCATCAGTTGCGTCCGCAGGCTGGCATCGAGCCGGTAGGAGTCATATTCTATGATAAAACCTCCCCCGATTTCAGGATCCACCTTCACGGAGAACTGGATTGTCTGTTGCGTCAACTTCTCTATGGTCTTGGTCAAGCGTTCCAGCGTTTTTGCATCGATGCTTACCGGAACGATGAGACTTCCGGGCATCAAATTACGCTGTTTACGGAAAAGCGCGAGATAGGAACGGGCGATAAAAGGCATCATTTCCAAGCGTCCGTTTTTGATGACCAATTGGACGAATCTCTGAAATACCTTTGAGGCATCTCCCCCAGCGGCCGTGTTCAACAACTCAGTCTTCGTGGCCGTAGCCAAGACCGGGTTGCCCAAAGTAGTGGACAAGCTATGCACCTCCTGGTAGGACTGCGAAAGTCTCTCCATCTCGCGATAGAGACGTTCTTCCTGCTTTTCCGCCGTGGCATAAGCCAACAGCGATTTTGCATAGCGTTTAGAGATGATACCGATGTCCATGGTCTTTACTTGGTGACAATCTCGTTTAGCAGGCGATCAATCATTTCTGTCTGCTCGGAACTCTTATCCAGTTCTTTCCGCATCACTTTCTCAGCTACTTGGATGGAAAGCTCTGCCACTTGCGAACGTATGTCCTTTAGGGCATTCTCTTTCTCCACCCGTATCATGTCCTTGGCCTCGTCCAAGATACGTTGGCCTTCTACCTGAGCTTTGATTTGAGCGTCCTTAACTATGTTATCACGAGTTGCCATCGCTTCTTTTAGTATTTGAGCTTGCCGCTCACGAGCCTCCTTCAAGATACGCTCGCTTTCAATTTGGATGTTGGCCAGCTTCTCGTTTGCCTCGCGTGCCTTATTCAGCGATTCGTCGATGTAGTTCTTGCGCTCCTCCACCATCTTCACAATGGCGGGGAAGCCCATCTTTCCCACTACAAAGAAGACCACCAAAAAGGCGATGAGCATCCAGAAAAGCAGTCCGAAATCCGGAGTGAAAAAGGATGGCATTTTCTGCTTTAATTAATAAAGATACAAAGTACGCACACGATGACGGCAAACAGGGCGACACCTTCGACAAGTGCAGCGGCGAGAATCATGTTCGAGCGAATATCACCCGACGCTTCCGGTTGCCGGGCAATGGCCTCCATGGCCGATCCTCCGATTTTACCGATACCCAGACCGGCTCCGATGGCGGCTATACCTGCGCCAATACCTGCACCTAACTTTGCAAAGCCTACTGCGGCTGCCTGCAACAACATTAATGAAATCATAGCTTTCTGTTTTTTAAGGGTTGTTTTATTTGTCTGTTTCTTTCTTTTATGAGTGAGACTCCAAATGCGCCTGTCCGATAAAGACCGCACTTAACATGGTGAACACATAGGCCTGGATGAATGCCACCAGAAGTTCGAGCGCGTTCATGAAGATAATGATTGCCACGCTAACCACACTCAGAGTAGCACCAATTCCTACGCCTATTTGGCAAGTCACAAAGATGATACACGTCAAGGAAAGGATGATGGCATGCCCTGCCATCATATTCGCGAACAGACGCACCATCAAGGCCAACGGCTTGGTCAATATCCCGAAGAACTCAATAACCGGCATCAAGGGAAGCGGACACTTCAAGAACATCGGAACCTCCGGCCAGAAGATATCCTTCCAGTAATGCTTATTACCGAACAGGTTCACGGCCAAGAACGTACATAACGCCAAGAAAAGCGTAATGGCCAAGTTGCCAGTCAGGTTCGCCCCACCTGGGAAGATAGGTATCAACCCCATCAGATTACTGATGAAGATGAAGAAGAATGTCGTCAGCAAATACGGGGCATATCGGCGATAGTGTTTCTCCCCGATGTTTGCCTTGATAACATCGTCATGTATAGACATCACGAACATCTCCATCATGCCAACGAATCCTTTCGGCGCACTGTCCTCCGGCTTTTTGTTACGATACCAACGCGCACATCCCAAGAAGATGGCTATCATCAGTATCACGACAATCCACAATTGCAGGACGTTTTTCGTGATGGACAAATCCAGAACTTTCACATCACCAGCAGATGTCTTTTCATACACCTTTCCATCCTCGTTGTTCACATAGAACCCATTATAGATTCCATCAGCACTGTCGTGAAAACGCGCAGAACTGAAACAATGCCAACCTGTCGTCTCGCTTCTTACGATGACTGGCAGAGGGATTGTCACATGGGTTTGATTCCATGTCGTGATATGCCATTCATGCGAATCACTCATGTGTCCAAGCACGATTTCTTTCACATTTATACTTTCGTCCGAAGCATAAGCGCGAACATGCCCACCGACACAAAGCAGCGCAAGAAAGACGGTCACTATATGCTTTAACTTCATAAACTCTGCTTTAAGTTCTTCTCCAACCGTACGTAAAATATGCTTTCATGCATCATAGCAGCGACATAGAGGACGAATACGTTTAAGGATACTGAAACCAACGCTCGCCCGTCCATCGCCGCATAGGCCACGATACAACATACACATGCAAGCATCCGGACAACCTTTGCCAACAACAAATAATTGGGAAGTATGTTCGGACTGGTTCGATGAAGACGGAAATACACAAGTAACGACGCGGCATTGAATGCCAACAGTCCCACAGCGAAGCAACACAAGGCGAGCAAAGAGCTCTCGTATGCCAAAGCCTGGGCTATGGCATAACCCATCACGCTCAACAACGCCAGAATTATGCATTGCGTGATTACGAACTTGCCTATTTCGCGTGCTTTCCTCATCGTCTCAAAGCTCTACGCAAATTGTCACTTTATTATTCGCCACTTCGATAAAGCCTGCACGTATCTTTTGCGAACTCTCTGTGTCATTCTTGTATATGACAGCACCTTCAACCAAACTCGAAATTATTGGAGCATGGTTTTCCAAGACCTCGAAACGACCGCTCTTTCCCGGTACTTGAACACTTGTCACTGTACCTTGGTAAAGCACTTTCTCGGGTGAGATGATTGTCAGTTCCATATACTTGCGGGCTAATTGGCAGCCATGGAAAGAAGCTTTTTACCCTTCTCTATGGCTTCTTCGATTGTTCCCACGTTGAGGAAAGCCTGCTCTGGCAGGTCATCCACTTCACCATCAAGAATCATGTTGAACCCTTTGATGCAGTCCTCTATCGAGACCATCACGCCGGGAAGTCCGGTGAACTGTTGAGCCACGGTGAACGGCTGGCTCAGGAAGCGTTGCACACGACGTGCCCGGTTAACGGTCAACTTCTCCTCCTCGGAAAGTTCGTCCATACCAAGAATAGCGATAATGTCTTGCAGTTCCTTGTATTTTTGGAGAATCTGTTTTACTCGCTGCGCACAATTATAGTGAGCCTCGCCTATGATGTTCGGGTCGAGTATGCGGGAGGTTGACTCCAAGGGGTCGACGGCAGGATAAATCCCGAGCTCCGTAATTTTACGACTGAGCACCGTCGTTGCGTCCAAGTGCGTGAAAGTCGTAGCGGGTGCCGGGTCGGTCAAGTCGTCTGCGGGCACATACACGGCCTGCACCGAAGTGATAGAGCCGTATTTCGTAGACGTGATACGCTCCTGCATCCGTCCCATGTCGCTGGCCAAGGTCGGTTGATAGCCCACGGCTGACGGCATCCGGCCTAACAATGCCGATACCTCCGAGCCTGCCTGGGTGAAACGGAAGATATTGTCGATGAAGAACAGGATGTCGCTGGCTTTCCCCGTCTTTGCTCCCTCATCACGGAACGATTCTGCAATCGTCAATCCTGAAAGAGCAACAGAGGAACGCGCACCAGGCGGTTCGTTCATCTGTCCATAGACAAGCGTAGCCTGACTTTTAGCCATTTCGTTGTAGTCTACTTTGGACAAGTCCCAATGGCCTTGCTCCATCGCTTCGGTAAATTCCTTGCCATATTTGATTACTCCCGATTCTATCATCTCACGGAGCAAGTCATTTCCTTCACGGGTACGCTCACCGACACCGGCAAACACGGAAAAACCATCGTGTCCCTTGGCAATGTTGTTTATCAACTCCATGATAAGGACGGTCTTGCCCACACCGGCTCCACCGAAGAGTCCGATTTTCCCTCCTTTCACATAGGGTTCCAGCAAATCAATGACCTTGATACCGGTTCGCAGGATTTCCTGTGATGTCGTCAAATCCTCAAACTTTGGAGGCTCGCGATGAATAGGATAAGCCCCTTCTTTCGAAAGTTCCTTCAACCCATCTATCGTTTCACCGATCACATTCATCATGCGACCCTTGATTTGCTCTCCAACCGGCATCGTGATTGGAGAACCGAGCTGACGGACTTCCATGCCACGTTGCAGTCCATCCGTGTTGTCCATTGCAACAGTGCGCACGGTGTCTTCACCAATGTGCTGCTGCACTTCCATGATTAACTTGCGTCCGTCCGGACGAGTGACCTCCAACGCATCGGAGATTCTTGGCAGGACTTCTTCTGCCTTCTTGCCCTCCGTGTCGAAATAGACATCAATGACGGCTCCGATGATTTGAGAAATATGGCCTGATTGTTTCGTCATGATATAATCAAATAGATAATTCGTCTAACACTTTTATCAACTGCTTGTCTATGGGTTTCCGCTTGCCGACGGCATCGACAAAAGGAACATAAACAACCTCATTGTTGCGAATGCCTACCATGACATTGCGCTGCCCCTGCACCAAGGCTTCTATCGCGCCGACACCCACTTGGCTCGCCAATATACGGTCACGCGCCGACGGCGAGCCGCCTCTTTGCAAGTGTCCGAGGATGGAAACCCTCACGTCAAAGTTGGGATACTCTTTGTTCACACGGTTTGCATAATGCATGGCACCGCACTTCGGACTTTCACTCACGATGACGATACAACTCTTCTTACTCTTACGGATACCACGTTCCATGAACTTTATCAACTGGTCGCTACCCGTCGAATCCTCCGGGATGATGGCAGCCTCTGCCCCCACTGCTATCGCGCTGTTCTGGGCGAGAAAGCCTGCATCACGCCCCATCACCTCGACAAAGAATATCCGTTCGTGCGATGTTGCCGTGTCTCGTATTTTATCCACGCATTGCGTGATAGTGTTCAGCGTCGTGTCGTAACCGATGGTATTGTCTGTTCCATACAAGTCGTTATCAATCGTTCCCGGAAGTCCTATGCACGGAATATCATATTCTTCTGCAAAAATCCGGGCTCCCGTCAACGAGCCATTTCCACCAATTACGATAAGCGCATCTATGGCTTCTCTCTTTAAGGTCTCGAATGCTTTTTTCCGTCCGGCCACCGTTTCAAACTCTTTCGAACGAGCTGTACGAAGGACGGTTCCTCCCGTATGAATGATATTGCTGACATCCTCGGTGGTAAACTTTTTCACTTCGCCATTTATCAGTCCGTCATAGCCTCGGTAAATACCTTTTACCTTGAAACCGTTGCAAATGGCACTTCGGGTCACTGCCCTGATGGCAGCGTTCATCCCCGGAGCGTCACCTCCTGAGGTTAGTACCCCGATACATCTTATTTTACCCATATCTTTGTTTTTCTGTACTTTCTTATATTAACCATTCGGCAATTATGGCGAATACGGCCAAGCCGCACAAGCCACCGATAAAGACTTTCCCGGTCACGAACCGCAGATACCACGCTACGGAAACATTCTCCATCCGCATGAATGAATATCCGGCCATAGAGCCAACCGTCAGCATGGAACTGCCCCATGCGACGCAATAGCTGATGAGTGGCCAGAAATTGCCATTCATCACGAACGACTGGGCATAACTGCCACTTCCCGCTTCTACCGAGTCGGCAAAGAGAGAAACACTCGTCAACATGACGGCGATTCCGTCCAAGCAGAATGACAGCACTCCCGCGAACAATCCCAAGACATAAATGTTCTGCACATTCTGTATGCTCCATGACGCGATGTCCCTCAACACACCGGTTTCCTGCACGGCACCTATCGCCATCGCAACGCCTATTACGAACAAGAGAGTCTGCTTGTTCGCATATTGCAGGGCCAACGGGAAGCGCTTGTAGAAAACCATTTGGTCACTCTTCAAGAGCTTACGGTTACACAACTCGTGCACAATCCATAAGAACGAGAGCACACATAATGCTCCCACAAACGGGGACAGATGCGTAATCCTATGAAAGGTAGGAATGAACCAAAGTCCTCCAATCCCGACAAGCAGCATCAAAAGACGTTGCGTGCGGTTAAGTGTTGTGTCGTCGCCACGATATCTGGGAGCGGTTTGTACCAGTTCCAGACGATTAGGCAGGCGGCGCATCATGAGGAGGCCCGTCACAACCAAAGCCGTCAAACAAGGCAAAAAGAGCACAGCGGAATAGTGGGTAGGCGTTACCACTCCCTTTACCCATAATATCAGACTTGTCGTATCGCCGATAACGGTGAAGGCTCCGCCGCAATTAGCGGCAATGACAATCATGACTCCATATATCAACCGCTGGCGACGGCTGGCCACCAACGTGCGCATGATGGTCAGCATCAGGCACACAGTCGTCAGGTTGTCAAGATTTGCAGAGAGGATGAAAGTAATGCCTGCCGTTAGCCACAACAAGTGCTTGCTATTCCTTGTGCGTAACCATTCGGAAATAAAATCAAAGCAACCATTGTTGTTCAGTACTTCCACTATCGACATGGTTGCGAGAAAGTAAAGGACAATCTCGCACACATCCAAGATATAACGCAGGAATACGGAACGTGCGATGAACTCGCGCACAATGTCCGTCGTAACGGTACGTCCGTTAACGAACGACTGGAATTCTGCGGCATGTTCCGCAGTCACATAAGAAGAACCGTAAATAAGATAAAGGAGCCAACAAATGGTTCCCATGAACATTGCAACCGCCGCCTTGTTTATATGATTGACTTTTCCCGTTGCTATCAGAATAAATCCGAACAGCAATATGAAGACAAGTATCAGCGTCATTGCAATAGAACCTTTAAGTTGAGCGGCAAACGGGACTCGAACCCGCGACCCTTAGCTTGGGAAGCTAATGCTCTACCAACTGAGCTACTGCCGCATTTTTCGATTGCAAATATAGCACATTCTTTCATTCCACACGCGCCGGAATAACCTTTTTGACCACTAATTCGGTTTTTTTACACGTATGCCTTTTCATATAGGACATACGCCGAATAAGGCCGTCTTACTACTTGATTCCTACGTGTTTACCCGCTTTCCATACCGCCGTATGGACGGGAAGACGGAGTATAGCTTCCGCCTTAATAGCTCCTTGCGATAATCACCTTACATTTCGCAGGTTTACCCGAAACCATGTCCACACCCAAGTCGGACTGGTCGAACCCAAACGGGACACAACGGATAGTTGCCTGGGTCTCGGCTTTGATTTGCGCCTCCGTCTCCGGAGTGCCATCCCACGGGCAGAAGAAGAAGCCACCGCCTTTGATTTTCTCCTTGAACTCGTCGTAGTTGTCGCACGGATAAATGTGACTGTCCAGGAATGACTTTGCCTTCTTGAAGATATTCTGCTGAATCTCCTCCAATAACGGCGCAATCCGTTCCTCTACGGAGTCAAAGGGAACAACCTCCTTTTCCAAGGTGTCACGACGCATCAGTTCTATCGTGCCGTTCTCCAAGTCGCGCCCGCCCATGGCCAAACGCACCGGAACGCCTTTCAGTTCATAATCGGCAAACTTGAAGCCAGGCCGCTTGTTGTCTGCGTTGTCATATTTCACGCTGATGCCTTTTTCCTGTAAGCGGGACGACAAAGCATTGAGTTTTTCGTCCAGTCGGCTCAGTTCCTCACTGCTCTTGTATATAGGTATAATTACCACTTGCACGGGGGCAAGACGTGGCGGAAGAACCAGTCCGTTGTCATCACTATGCGTCATGATGAGTGCTCCCATCAAACGGGTGCTGACACCCCAGCTTGTAGCCCACGCATAGTCGAGTTTATTGTTCTTGTCCACGAACTGGACATCAAACGCTTTTCCGAAGTTCTGTCCGAGGAAGTGGCTCGTGCCCGACTGCAACGCCTTGCCGTCCTGCATCATGGCCTCTATCGTATAGGTATCCAATGCGCCGGCAAAACGTTCCGTAGCACTTTTCACCCCCTGAATCAACGGGATTGCCATATATTGCTCCACGAAGTCGGCGTAGACTTGCAGCATCTGCTTTGCACGCTCCTCCGCTTCCTCGCGCGTGGCATGTGCCGTATGCCCTTCCTGCCACAAGAACTCACTTGTTCTCAGGAAAAGGCGTGGCCGCATTTCCCACCGCATCACGTTGCACCATTGGTTGCACAGCAAGGGCAGGTCGCGCCAGGAATGTATCCACTTGCGGTAGGTGTTCCATATCGTTGTTTCCGACGTGGGCCGGATAATCAACTCTTCCTCCAACTTGGCCGCCGGGTCTACCACCACCCCGCCGCCGTCTTCATTGGCTTTGAGGCGGTAGTGCGTCACCACGGCGCATTCCTTGGCAAATCCTTCCACATGCTCCGCCTCTTTCGACAGGAACGACTTCGGGATAAGCATCGGGAAGTACACGTTACGGACTCCCGTCGCTTTGAACTTGCCGTCAAGGATTTGTTGTATCTTCTCCCATATCGCGTAACCATACGGCTTGATGACCATGCAGCCACGTACATCAGCCTGTTCCGCCAAATCGGCTTTAACGACCAACTCGTTGTACCACTGCGAATAGTTTTCTCCGCGTTTGGTGAGATTCTTCAACTCTTTTGCCATGATGAATAACGGCCTCTCTTTATTTTCGGCTGCAAAAATAGACATATTTAGCGAAACGGCAAACATACGGCGGATGTTTTTGATATTCCCCCTCAATACCTCTCATCCGCAGAACCCGACTACCAGCTGACAAGTCGGCTATTCGTCGTCACGGGTCGGCTGACCGTCGCGACAAGTCGGCTGATAGGATTTGCTCCGTCCGTACCGGAATTCGCGAGGCTTCCCGGTATGTGTTTAACTGGGCAAACCCATACACCCGACACAATATTATATATATGGAAATAGGCACACGCGACAACGATTAACCCGGATTATCGGGCTTCATGCTCCCCATGACGGACTTTCGGGGATATGCGACGGGATTAGTTCTTATCAAAAATATTTATGTACCTTTGTCCCTACATTCTAACAAAGTCTAAAATCCCACGAACAGTTATGCTGACTATCAAACAAATCACAGACGATAAGGAAGCAGTCATACGGGGCTTGGAAAAAAAGCATTTCAAAGGAGCACGTGAAAGCATCGAACAAGTCCTCACCATCAACCAGACACGCAAGGCCACACAAGCCGAACTGGATCGCCTGCTTGCCGAAGTCAAAACCCTGTCGAAGAGCATCGGCGGACTGATGAAAGAAGGTAAAACAGATGAAGCCGAGGCCACCAAGCAGAATGTGGCTGACATCAAGCTGAAAGCCAAGGAGCTGGAGGACAAGATGGAGACCGCAGCCAATGACCTGACGCAGCTGCTGTACACGATACCGAACGTACCCTACGACATCGTTCCCGAGGGCACCGGAGCGGAGGACAACCTCGTCGTCAAGACGGGAGGGCACGACACGGTGCTGCCCGAGAACGCGCTGCCGCATTGGGAATTGGCCAAGAAATACAACCTGATTGACTTCGACCTCGGTGTGAAAATAACCGGGGCGGGCTTCCCCGTCTACATCGGACAAGGAGCCCGGCTGCAACGCGCCTTGATCAACTTTTTCCTCGACAGGGCTCGCCGCGCCGGTTATACGGAAATCATGCCTCCCACTGTGGTGAACGCAGCTTCGGGCTACGGAACGGGACAACTGCCCGACAAGGAGGGACAAATGTACCACTGCAACCTGGACGACCTGTATCTCATCCCCACAGCGGAGGTCCCGGTGACGAACATCTACCGCGATGTCATCCTCGAAGAGAAAGAACTTCCCGTCAAGCGTTGCGCCTATACCCAGTGCTTCCGGCGTGAAGCCGGTTCCTACGGAAAGGACGTGCGCGGGCTGAACCGCCTGCACGAGTTTTCCAAGGTGGAAATCGTGCGCATCGACAAGCCGGAGCATTCGGCGCAGTCACACCAGGAGATGCTCGACCATGTGGAGAGCCTGCTCGTCGAACTGGAACTGCCCTACCGCATCCTGCGCCTGTGCGGAGGCGACATGAGTTTCACCGCCGCCCTGTGCTATGACTTCGAAGTGTACAGCGAAGCGCAGGGACGTTGGCTCGAAGTGAGCTCCGTCTCAAACTTCGACACCTATCAAGCCAACCGGCTCCACTGCCGTTACCGGAATTCGGACAAGAAAATCGAGCTGTGCCATACGCTGAACGGGTCGGCACTCGCATTGCCGCGCATCGTGGCCGCCATGCTCGAAGACTTCCAGACACCGGACGGCATCCGTGTGCCCAAAGCGTTGCAGCCTTACATGGACTGCGACATCATACGCTGACCCGGGAGACTATCCATTATCCATTCACAGAAAGAGGCCGTGTCGTTCCCAGACGCACCGGCCTCTTTCTTTATGCTCCATCTGTATACCGGATACTGAAAAAAGTAAAGCAGGAAGCCTGTAAGCCGGGTTCTGTTCTGCCT
>CAZYHW010000038.1:11783-18540 GCA_964647405.1 uncultured Prevotellamassilia sp. | reverse complement strand
TTCCACACGTCGAACATCATGCTGGCCATGCCGGTGGAGAGGGTGTCAGTGTATTCCTTGGCGAAGAAGGTCAACGTCGAGCCGTTCTGGTGGAAGGCCATCCAGAAGAAGATGACCACGGCAAAGACGAGGCAGAGGGCGACCACGCGGTCCTTGGTCTCACGCGGGCTCAACTCGGCCTCGTGTGTCTTCTCCTCGGTCGCCGCTGCCTTCGAATTGTAGTCGGCATGCTTGAACGTTCCGCGGAAGGTGTAATAAATAATAATGGACACGATAAGCGAAAGGCAGGCCACGCCAAAAGCGTAGTGATAGGCATCAGCATGGCTCACGCCGAGGTTGTCCTCAACGTAGCGCATAATCCCCACAGCCGCCGCCGGGGCAAAAAGGGCACCGATATTGATGGCCATATAAAAGATACTGAAAGCCGAATCGCGCTTGGACTGCAACTGGGGAGCGTCGTAGAGATTACCGACCATCACTTGCAGGTTACCCTTGAACAAGCTGGTTCCCACGCATACCATCAGCAACGCAAGAGCCATGATACCCACAGCCACGACTCCGCTCCCGGCGGGGATGGCAAGCAGGAGATAACCGAGGAACATGACGATGATACCCGTCGTCACGCATTTCCCAAAACCTATCTTATCGGCCACTATTCCGCCTACGAGAGGCAAGAAATAGACCAGCGCGAGAAACACGGAATACCAGACACCTGCCACACCCTGCGACCAACCGAAGTTGTCTATCAGGAAGAGCGTGAAGACGGCCAGCATCGTGTAGTAACCAAAGCGCTCACCCGTATTGGCAAGCGCCAAAGCATACAAACCTTTTGGTTGTCCTTCAAACATAAATCAGTTATTTTAGAATTAATAATTTGCCACTTGCATCCAGAACCAGCGACAGCCTTTCCACAGCCGCGCCGACCCTGTGGCGGGAAACGGCTCTCCACCCGTTGAAACGCCGCAAAGGCAGCACAAGCGGGAGAACCGAAGCAAAATTAAGAAGAATCCACAAAACGCCCAAACAGACGGCATAAATTCACCCGCCAGACAGTCTTTTCGTCACCTTTTCCGCTTCATTCCTGTCGCACATTGATTCCGCCATGAACGGAATAGGCAGCGTCGCAATGCACGACACTGCCTATCATTACGGGTTTGATTCCGTCGTCCTGTCCGGGCGACTTACTTCTCAGTCGTCTCCAAGTTTGTGGATGACCAATCCGCTACGCAGCTTGGGTTCGAACCATGTGGCCTTGGGCGGCATGATTTTCCCGCTGTCTGCAATGGTCATGATCTGCTCCATCGTGACGGGATAGAGGGCTAACGCCATTTTCATCTCGCCACTATCGACCCGCTGTTTCAGCGCGTCAAGTCCCCGAAGGCCACCCACGAAATCGATGCGCTTGTCTGAGCGCAAGTCGGTGATGCCTAAGAGCTTGTCAAGGATAAGGCGTGAAGAGATGTCGACATCCAAATTGCCGATTGGGTCGGACGGGTCGAACGTTCCGGCTTTTGCGTTGAGCCGATACCACTGACCGCCCACATAGAGGGAGAACTCGTGCAGACAAGTCGGCTTGAAAATCTCCTTACCCATGGGAACGACATCGAAATCGGCGCGCAAGGCATCGACGAACTGCTCTTCCGTCATCCCGTTAAGGTCTTTGACCACGCGGTTGTAGTCGAGGATGGTGAGCTGTTCGGCGGGAAAGCAAACGGCCATGAAATAGTTGTACTCTTCCCGGCCAGTACTATCCTTGTCTGCGGCAGCCTTTTCTGCACCTACCAGCGCGGCGGCAGCCGAACGGTGATGCCCGTCGGCGATGTAGAGTGCATCCATCGTGGCAAAAGCCTCGGTGATGGTCTGCTTGTCGGCTTCGTCGCTGATGACCCAGAACTTGTGGCCGAAGCCGTCGCCCGGCGCAATGAAGTCATACAGGGCAGGCTGGGCAGCATACTTGCTGATGATGCCTTCGAGGACATCGCTATGACGATAAGCCAAGAAGACAGGCTCGATGTTAGCGTTCGTGATGCGCACATGCTTCATGCGGTCTTCTTCCTTGTCGCGCCGCGTGAGCTCATGCTTTTTAATCACACCGTCCATATAATCCCGGACGCAGGTGCAGAGGACTATGCCATACTGCACCTTGCCACCCATCTCCTGGGCATAGAGATAATAGTTCTCCGTGTCGTCCTGGACGAGCCAGTTGTTACGCTGGAAACGCTCAAAGTTCTCCTTGGCTCTCGCATAGACCTGCGGGTCATATTCGTCAAAGCCCTCGGGAAATTCAATCTCGGGCTTGATGATGCGATAGAGCGACTTCTCGTTATCGCCGGCCTCCGCCCGCGCCTCATCAGAACTAAGCACATCATAAGGCCGCGAAGCCACCTGCTCCACGAGCGACTTGGGTGGGCGAAGTCCCTTGAAAGGTTTAACAACTACCATATTCGTTCCGTGTGTTGTGCCTTATTTACTTGTTCACGCGGAACTCTTCATTGCCGTCACGCAGATAAGCCACAATCTGGCGGGCGGCGGCAATGCCGGCGTTGATATTGGCTTCCGCCGTCTGGGCACCCATTTTCTTGGGAGTGGCGAAATAGCGGTCGGCAAAGCGTTCTGCGAATTCGAGGTCGGCATCGGGTTTGACATCCGTGGCATAAGCCAGTCCCGTCCGCTCCGACATCATGGCGAGCAGTGCCGTCTCGTCAACAACTTCCTTGCGGGCTGTGTTGACAAGGACGGCGGTCGGTTTCATGCATTCGAGCAACTGACGGCCAACACTCTGACGTGTTTCGTCGGTAAGGGGGATATGAAGACTTACGATGTCGCTCTGTGCGAACACATCGGCCGGCGAGGCCAAACGTTCCACGCCTGCACGGAGCGGACGGTCGGGACGACGTGTGTAAGTGACGACACGCATTCCGAAACCTTGTGCTATCCGTGCCACGCAGTCGGCCACATTACCATAGGAGTACAGACCGATGGTCTTCCCCATAAGTTCCGTTCCCGACTTCCCGTTGAAACGTTGCCGGGCAAGGAAGAGGAGCATCCCGAACACAAGTTCGGCCACGGCATTGGAGTTCTGTCCGGGCGTGTTCATCACTACTACCCCGTGAGCCGTTGCGGAAGCCAAGTCCACGTTGTCATAACCGGCTCCGGCGCGTACCACGATTTTCAACTGCTTGGCCGCGTCGAACACCTCGGCGTCCACCTTGTCGCTGCGTACGATGAGCGCATCGGCCGTGGCTACGGCTTTGAGCAAGTCGGCACGTTCGTATTTCTCAATGATATCCAGTTCGTAACCCGCGTCGGACGCGACTTTCCTGATGCCGTCGACTGCGGTCGAGGCGAAAGGCTTCTCTGTTGCTAAAAGGATTTTCATTTCTCTTTCCAGTTAGTTTGGGCGATTTTGCTTAGTGCGCGGCCTCAAAGTCCTTCATGCAGCTGATGAGCGCCTTGACCCCTTCGAGAGGCATGGCATTGTAGCAGGAAGCGCGGAATCCGCCGACGGAACGGTGTCCCTTGATGCCCGACATGCCCCGCTCGGTGGCAAAGGTGAGGAAGTCGGCTTCGAGTTCCTTGTATTCGTCGTTCATCACGAAGCAGATGTTCATGAGCGAACGGTCTTCCGGCTCGACGGTTCCACGGAAAAGACGGTTGCGGTCAATCTCGGCATAGAGCAGGTCGGCACGCTCGTGCGCACGGCGTTCCATGGCCTGCACGCCGCCCTGTGCCTTCACCCAACGGAGGTTCTGCATGGCACTGTAAATGGGCACGACCGGCGGGGTGTTGAACATGGAACCCTTGTCGATGTGCGTGCGGTAGTCGAGCATGGTGGGGATGGGGCGGCTTACTTTTCCCAACACGTCATCCTTGATAATCACGAAGGTGACACCGGCCATCGCCAAGTTTTTCTGTGCACCGCCATAGATGATGGCATATTTCGACACGTCGACGGGGCGCGACAGGATGTCGGACGACATGTCGGCCACCATCGGCACGGGCGAGTCAAAGTCCGTGCGGATTTCCGTTCCGTATATCGTGTTGTTCGTCGTCAGGTGGAAATAGTCCACGTCGGAGGGGATGACGAACCCTTTGGGCAGGTAGCAATAGTTGCGGTCGGCCGAAGAAGCCACTTCAACCACTTCGCCGAAGAGTTTGGCTTCCTTCATTGCCTTCTTGGCCCATACGCCGGTGTTCAGGTAGGCGGCGCGTGTCTCCAACAGGTTGTAGGGCACCATGCAGAACTGCAAGCTGGCTCCACCGCCAAGGAAAACTACGGAATAGCCCGAGGGGATGTCGAGCAACTCTTTCATGAGCGCCTGTGCCTCATCCATCACAGCCTGGAACGGCTTCGAGCGATGACTGATTTCCATGAGCGACAGACCCATGCCGTCGAAGTCCACACAAGCGTCTGCCGTCGCCTTCATCGCTTCTTGTGGCAGGATGGAGGGGCCGGCACTGAAATTATATTTCTTCATTTGAGCAAAAAAATAGGTTAATGGTAAATTTGTCCGCAAGATACGACTTTCCCCGCTCTGTGCAAAGCAAAACGGCAGGAAAAAAGGAAGGGAGTATTATTTATTAAAGAATACCCAGCCCGACGCCTTCCTCCCTTCCCGCTCACCGTCCACTTTGCCACCATCGGCGGTCGGCGACTCGTTTCTCGCAGTCGCCGACTTGTCGCAACGGGTCGGCGACTTGTTACAACGAACCGGCGACTCGTTTGTTTCCATAAGGCCGACAGTTCCCTCCATCCATAACGGGAAGTATTCCTGCCTATAATATCAGGAGAGACAAAGGGCGGATGGACGCGACCGCAGGCCGCCCCGCCGCGGGCGGCTCAACGACCGCTCGCGGCTATCAGCTCCCTCAATTTCGCGTTGAGCCCGTCGGCGGCTTGGAGTTGCTCGACGGAGAGATGAACCCGGTAACGCCAATAGTGCGCCGCATTGGCCGGGTTGTTTATCTGCTCCTCTTCCGGATGCGGGCTCCGGAGTGTTTCGTCCAGCGACAGCCAATCCTGTATCGCCAGCAGGCAGAGCATCGACGGACTGGCCAGATGACGGACGACGACGGCTTCGCACGTCCTCCCGTCCGGCCATTCCGGAGCCGTCCCCGGGTGTCCCAAAACCTTACTCCAATAGGCTTGCGCCGCTGCGGGGCTTTCGTTCCACCACAAGCGGAGGGGCGGCATGTCGTGCGTCGAGATGGTGGCCACCGACAAGTAGGGGTAGCCCTCCGTCCGCCCGAACAGGCGGCCTGCTTCCTTTGGCATCCGTTCTATCTCCAAGGAAAGGATTTCCAAGTCGCCGAGCACGCCCTTGACCGGGGCGGGCACCATGCCGAGATCCTCCGCACAAGGGAGCATGTCCGTGCTTGCGACTATCGGGCGCAGTTTCCGCAAGGCTTCGTCGCGCCATAAGGCGTTGTGCCGCTCATAGAAGAAATCCGCATAAAGCCTGTCGAACGCGCGCTTCTGCCCGTCGTCGAGCGCGGCATAGGCACGGGTCTGCTGTGCCGCCACGCGGGGATGGTAGTAGCCCGGACGCTCGCCGTCCTCGACGAAGAGCACATCGGCCAGCAGGCTCATCAGTTCGTCGCGCAGCCCCTTGTCGGCCACGCCCTCCGCCACAGCCCGCTGCGTGGCATACTGCGGCCGTGGCAGCCATCCGTCGGCATCCTCCATGAAGCAGGTAGCCATCGCCTCCCGGCCGATACGCTGTTCGAGCTCGGATTCCGCAAAATGCGGCACTGCCATCATGGGCGTGAAATGGAAACCCGCCTTTTCGAGTTCGGCGATACTGAACGGCAGTGCCGGACGGAAATGTCCCAACAAGCCATACAGGTGGCGGTAAGGTATTTCCCATATCCGGAAAAAGCCCAGCACGTGGTCGATACGGTAGGCATCGAAATAGCGCGACATGTGGCGCAGGCGCGACTTCCACCAGCCGTAATCCTCCGCAGCCATCTGCTCCCAATCGTAGGTGGGGAAGCCCCAATTCTGTCCGTCGCGGGCGAAATCGTCGGGCGGCGCGCCGGCCTGTCCGTCGAAGTGGAACAACCGCCCGTCCACCCAGGCGGCCACACTGTTGCGACTGACACCGATGGGTATGTCCCCCTTCAACAGGACACCGCGACGCTGTGCCTCGACGTGCACGGCGGACATCTGCTCGTGCAACTTGAACTGCATGTAAAGGTAGAAGTCGAACTCATGGCAGAACGAGGGGTCGTGCGCCCGCCGCTCGTCGATACGCAGTGCGTCATAGCCGGCCCAATCGCCCCATTGGCGGAAATCGGCCGTACCCGTCTCGTCGCGCAAGCAGCAAAAGGCCGCATAAGGTTTGAGCCAGTCGGCATTGTCACGATAGAAACACCGATAAGCGTCGGAGGCCATCACCTCCTCGCCCCGCCGCTCGAAACACAGTCGGATGAAAGGTAGCTTGACGGCCATGACGGCTTCGTAGTCCACGGCATCAAGTGCTTCGAGCCGGGAACGGGTCGCGCCCAAAGCCTCATACTCTTCCCTCATCTCGTCGTCCGCCAACGCCTCGATGTCCATGTAAATGGGATGGAAAGCGAACACGGAGACCGAATTGTAGGGATAGGAATCGCGCCAGGTGTGGCTGTTGGTCGTATCGTTCACGGGGAGAATCTGTATCGCCTTCATCCCCGTCTGTGCCGCCCATCCGACAAAGCGGCGCAGGTCGCCGAAATCGCCGATGCCGCAACTATGGCCGCTGCGCAAGGAAAAGACGGG
>CAZYHW010000038.1:0-11683 GCA_964647405.1 uncultured Prevotellamassilia sp. | reverse complement strand
CCGGGCAACCGCGACAGGACACCGGGAATGCGTCCCTCGTTCCAGCAGTCAGCCAATTCATAACCCTCCCCGGCCGATTGCAGGGTCAGGCGGTGAGGCAGGCCGCGCTCGGTCGCCACGACCTCCTCTCCCCTCTCCACACGGTAAGTATAAGTCAACTCTCCGGCCTCCCCGAACGACATACCGCCCGTCCAGCACTGCCCGTCGGCCGTAGCCAAACGACAGACACCCTCCTGCGGCGGACAACCCGGGGACTGAAACCGGTAAACCACGACAAGAACTTCGCCCCAGCGTGTATGATAATCTACATTAAAACTGACATTGACCATTATCTTCTATGTTAAAGCACTACGTCGCTGTTCTTGTGCCGAAAAAAAATCAGCAAAAAAAGTCCGCAGATTAGCTTGGTAAAGAATTTAATCGTATATTTGCCTCTACAAAGAGGCTGCATCGGTTGGATCGGGATACTCATCAATAATAACTGAATACCGAGAATGCTACTCCGCTCAATGGCGGGCCGACACAATTCGTTGGAGTCGGATTACAGAGAACGGAGGGCGCTCAAATCCTATTTTAGTCTCGGAGTTTCATCACATCGCCGGTGCAGCTTTCTTTTTTTGTTTTCCAGAACATCGCTCCTCATCACACACAGATAGGTTTAGTCCTGACGGACATGCTTCGCGTATGCTTTCCGCAACAACCGAACAGCCATACGAGGCTTCCTCTCCGGCTTAAAAGCTCCTCCCACTAATCGGAAGCCAATTTGAAACGGATACGGAAGTTGTGGTTTTCCTCATCCCAATTCGTACCCAGGAGGACGAACCGGCCGATTTCACGGGTATGCTCCACATGCTGCCCGATGCAGGGACAGACATCGTAATCCCCTATGCGTACCAAGCGGATGACCTCGCTCGCCGCGTCGGGAAGGCGTGAGGCACTCACTCCGGGCGGAAGCTGGTCGATAGAGACATACTCATAGGTCACCGGCATGTCGGTCTGGATCAGGCGGTTCATCTCATTGACGATATGTTCCACCTGTTCAGCATCCGGACAGGAAGGAAGGGTGTAGCTGATCTTGCTCTTCCTGCGCTCGATATGGGCATTCCGTGAGCGTTCACAGCCAAAGAGTTTTACCATCAAGGCATTCAACAAGTGTTCCGCCGTGTGCATAGGCGGAAACTCCTGTTTGTTGTGCGCATTCAGTTGAGGAGTGTCTTGCGTCCCGTTCATCCGTTGCTGCTCCTCCGTCTTGCTTTCAACACACAACTTTTCGTCATTAGGCATTCCTGGTAACGATGAAAAGGTTTCGTGAAACTCAGCACCCTCCCCGGTTTCAAAGAAGCCAGAGAGGGTGCTTTTCTTGGTTAGTCTTTCTTATCTACTTTCAGACAGAGTTCTTCGAGCTGGCCGGGTTCGAGGACGGACGGGGCATCGAGCATGACATCGCGTCCCGAATTGTTTTTCGGGAAAGCTATGCAATCCCGGATGGAATCCAGTCCGGCAAACAGCGAAACCCAACGGTCGAGCCCATAAGCCAAACCACCATGAGGCGGAGCGCCGTACTTGAAAGCGTTCATCAAGAAGCCGAATTGCGCTTCGGCACGCTCGGGAGTGAAACCGAGGATGTCGAAAATCTTGGCTTGCAAGACACTGTCGTGGATACGGATACTGCCACCACCCAGTTCGACACCATTGCAAACCATATCATAGGCATTGGCGCGTACTTGTTCGGGATGGGTGTCGAGCAGGGGAATATCTTCGGGCTTCGGAGAAGTGAACGGATGGTGCATGGCCATGAGACGCTGCTCCTCGTCACTCCATTCAAACATCGGGAAGTCAACTATCCACAGGACAACGAACTTGTTCTTGTCCCTAAGTCCGAGCCTGTTGCCCATTTCAAGGCGGAGCTCACAAAGCTGCTTCCGGGCTTTCATGGCATCCGGGCCGGAGATAATCAATATAAGATCGCCCGGTTCTGCCTGCATGGTCTCACGCAATTGGTTCAGAACCTCGGCCGAATAGAACTTGTCAACCGAACTCTTTACACTGCCATCATCTCCCACACGGGCATAGACGAGTCCTTTTGCACCAATCTGCGGGCTCTTGACGAACTCCGTGAGCTGGTCGAGCTGCTTGCGTGTATAGCTGGCACAGCCTTTCGCACAAATTCCTCCGATATAAGCGGCATCGTTGAACACGGCAAAATCTCCTTTGCCCTTGAACACGTCTGCCAGTTCGACAAATTCCATCCCGAAGCGCATATCGGGCTTGTCGGAGCCGAACCGGCGCATCGCCTCTTCCCACGGCATACGCAGGAACGGCGTGGGCAAATCATAATTGCGGATTTTCTTAAACAGATAGACCGCCATCTCCTCAAAAAGAGTGATGATGTCGTTCTGCTCGACGAAACTCATCTCACAGTCTATCTGGGTGAATTCCGGCTGGCGGTCAGAACGCAAATCCTCGTCGCGGAAACACTTTGCGATTTGGAAATACCGATCCATGCCCGCTACCATCAACAGTTGTTTCAGGGTCTGCGGACTCTGCGGCAAGGCGTAAAACTGTCCGGGATTCATCCTCGACGGAACCACAAAGTCCCTGGCTCCTTCGGGAGTAGAGCCGACCAATATGGGGGTCTCTATTTCAAGGAATCCCTTGCTGTCAAGGAACTTGCGGACTTCAAGGCAGACCTGGTGGCGCAGTTCGAGGTTGGCCCTTACCGGCGCACGGCGAAGGTCGAGATAACGATACTTCATCCGGAGGTCGTCACCGCCATCCGTATTGTTCTCTATGGTGAAAGGAGGGGTGTCGGAGGCATTGAGAACCGTCAATTTGTTCACAATGAGTTCGATGTCACCGGTTTCGAGCTTGGGATTTTTGTTGTAACGCTCGTTGACAGTTCCTTCCACCTGTATGACATATTCCCGTCCAAGACGGTTTGCCTCATCGCACAATGCGGAATCCGCCGCCTCATCAAAGACCAGCTGTGTGATGCCGTAGCGGTCGCGCAAGTCTACGAACGTCATGCCGCCCATCTTGCGGATACGTTGTACCCATCCGGCCAGGACAACTTTTTGTCCTACATCGCACAAGCGCAATTCCCCGCACGTTTTTGTTCTGTACATGATTGCTTATTTTTAGAAACGTCCGGCTTTTAAGCCCGCCATTCTTTGTTTAGTTCAATTTGTTAATTCCCATACTCCTGCCAGCTCTTAATGTCCAGTTCATCCAGTTTCACAGTACAGAATGCATAGATGAAAGCACTGGCCAGACGCGCATTCGTAATGAGCGGTATGTTCAAGTCTATCGCGGCTCGGCGAATCTTATATCCATTGTCAAGCTCGCTGACCGTCAAATCTTTTGGCACATTGACTACCATGTCGATTTTCCGTTCGTGCAGCATCTCCAATGCCTGCGGCTTACCGTCCTCGCTGGGCCAATATACCAAGGTGTTGGCGATGCCGTTTTCTGACAGGTATCTGCTTGTTCCGCCCGTGGCATACAAGTGATATCCATGCTTAACCAAGAGCCTAGCAGCTTCGAGCATTTCTGTTTTCTGCTTGGCCGCACCGGTCGATAGGAGAATGTTTTTCTCCGGAATGCGTTGCCCGACGGACAACATGCTTTTCAAAAGCGCGGTACGGGAATCCTCGCCCAAGCATCCGACTTCGCCGGTCGAGGCCATGTCGACACCAAGCACCGGGTCGGCTTTCTGCAAACGATTGAACGAGAATTGACTGGCTTTTATGCCGACATAATCCAGGTCGAACAGACTCTTTGCTGGCTTCTCCACCGGCAGTCCCAGCATAATCCGTGTCGCGATTTCGATAAGGTTTATCTTCAACACCTTGCTGACGAAAGGAAAACTCCGGGAGGCGCGCAGGTTGCACTCAATGACTTTTATGTCGTTCTCCCGTGCCAGGAACTGGATGTTGAACGGCCCGCTGATTCGCAGTTCGTGAGCGATTTTCTTCGATATCTTCTTGATGCGACGCACGGTCTCCACATAAAGTTTCTGTGGGGGGAACTGTATGGTCGCATCACCGGAATGCACTCCGGCAAACTCGATATGTTCGCTGATGGCATACGCGATGATTTCTCCGTCCCGCGCCACGGCATCCATTTCTACCTCCTTTGCATGCTCCATGAAGCGACTGACCACGACGGGATGCTTCTTAGACACATTGGCCGCCAGTTTGAGGAAACGTTCAAGCTCCTCTTGATTGGAACATACGTTCATGGCTGCCCCCGAAAGGACATACGACGGACGCACCAGTACGGGGAAGCCAACTTTCGCTATGAAAGCATTGATATCCTCCAAACTTGTCAATGCGCTCCATTCCGGCTGGTCGACACCTATACGGTTCAACATGGCGGAGAACTTTTCCCGATCCTCCGCATTGTCGATGTGTGCAGCCGACGTACCGAGCAGGGGAACATGCTGCTCGTCCAGACGGAGCGCGAGGTTATTGGGTATCTGTCCACCGGTCGACACGATGACACCATACGGAGTTTCGAGTTCGAGGATGTCCATCACGCGCTCGAATGTGAGTTCGTCGAAATACAGACGGTCACACATGTCATAGTCCGTGGACACTGTCTCGGGATTGTAGTTTATCATGACACTGCGGTATCCCTCCTTGCGAATCGTGTTGAGGGCTTGCACACCGCACCAGTCGAACTCCACGGAACTACCGATACGATAAGCACCGGAACCCAGCACGACAACGGAACGTTTATCGTTCTCGTATTTTATATCATGCGCAATGCCACTGTATGTCAGGTAGAGGTAGTTGGTCTGAGCCGGATATTCCGCGGCCAAAGTGTCAATCTGCTTGACATAGGGGACGATGCCTGCCTGCTTGCGGTGATTGCGCACGAAGAGGATGGCATCCTCGATATCCATATCCTTTTCCATACCAAGTGCACGGGCTATCTGGAAGTCCGTAAAGCCTTGCTGTTTGGCTTTCAAGAGCAATTCGTTGTCCAAAGCGTCAATGCCGGGACAGGCATGGAGCTCGTGGTCGGTCTCGTGGATGTTCTGGAGCTTTTGAAGGAACCACCGGTCTATCTTCGTAAGTTCATGTATCCTGTCTATCGACAGTCCTTGCTCCATGGCCTTGGCGATGACAAAGATACGCTTGTCCGTGGGTGCCTGCAAGGCCTCCTCGATATTGTCTATTTGGAGTTCCTTGTTGTCTACGTAGCCGTGCATCCCTTGGCCAATCATGCGCAGGCCTTTCTGGATGACCTCCTCGAACGTGCGGCCTATGGCCATCACCTCTCCGACGGACTTCATGCTCGACCCCAGTACGCGGTCGACACCACGGAACTTGCCCAAGTCCCAACGGGGTATCTTGCAGACCACGTAGTCCAAGGCCGGCTCAAAGAATGCACTGGTCGTCTTGGTAACAGAGTTCTTCAAATCGAACAAGCCATGCCCCAACCCCAGTTTGGCTGCCACGAAAGCCAAGGGATAGCCGGTGGCTTTCGATGCCAAAGCCGACGAGCGGCTCAGGCGGGCGTTGACTTCGATTACACGATAGTCCTCTGAATCTGGGTCAAAGGCATACTGCACGTTGCACTCGCCGACTATGCCGATATGCCGCACAATGCGGATGCTCAGCTCGCGCAGTTTGTGATATTCGTGGTTGGTCAGGGTCTGCGACGGGGCTATCACGATGCTTTCGCCCGTGTGGATGCCGAGCGGGTCGAAATTCTCCATGTTGCAGACCGTGACGCAGTTGTCGTAACGGTCACGAACGACCTCGTACTCGATTTCCTTCCATCCTTTAAGGCTCTTTTCGACAAGAACCTGCGGCGAAAACGAAAAGGCTTTCTCTGCAAGACGGTTCAGCTCGTCCTCATCGTTGCAGAAGCCGGAGCCAAGTCCACCCAAGGCATACGCCGCCCGGATGATGATGGGATAGCCGAGGTCTTTCGCGGCCTGCCGTGCCTGCTCAATGTTCTCGCAGGCCTCGCTCTTGATGGTCTTGACATCTATTTCCCTGAGCTTTTCGACGAACAGCTCCCGGTCTTCGGTGTCCATGATGGCTTGCACGGGGGTGCCCAGCACTTGCAGGCCGTAGCGGGCAAGCACACCGCTTTTATAGAGTTCCACGCCGCAGTTCAAGGCCGTCTGTCCGCCGAAAGCCAGCATGATGCCGTCCGGGCGTTCCTTGGCGATGACCTTTTCCACAAAGAACGGCGTCACCGGCAGGAAGTATATCTGGTCGGCCACGCCCTCGCTTGTCTGAACCGTAGCGATGTTCGGATTGATTAGGATGGTGGTGATGCCTTCCTCTTTGAGGGCTTTCAATGCTTGCGAACCGGAATAGTCGAACTCGCCCGCCTCGCCTATCTTCAATGCGCCTGAGCCTAACAACAGGACTTTTTGTATTTTGTTCTCTTTCATCGTGGCTATGTTTTTCGCAGGTGTGTGTTGAGAAAAGACGGTCAGAGCAATGCGACAAAGTCGTCGAAGAGGAACTCCGTGTCGACCGGCCCACTGCATGCCTCCGGATGGAACTGCGCACTGAACCAAGGTCTCGACTTATGGCGAACGCCCTCGTTCGAACCGTCGTTCATATTGGTGAAATAGGGTTCCCAGTCGCTCGGCAACGTGCGGTCGTCAACGGCATATCCGTGGTTCTGGCTGGTGACGAAGCAGCGCGTCGTGCCGGCCATGCGGACGGGCTGGTTATGGCTGCGATGCCCGTATTTCAACTTATAGATGGAAGCACCCGCCGCCTTGGAAAGGAGTTGGTTTCCCATGCAGATACCCATACAGGGGCGCACGACGCTGTTGCCCAGGAACTTCCTGATGTTCTCCACGGCCGCCACACAAGTGTCCGGGTCGCCCGGGCCGTTTGCAAGGAAGAGGCCATCGAACTCCATGTCGTTGAAGTCATAATCCCAGGGCACACGGATAACCTCCACGCCACGGCGGAGCAGGCAACGGATGATGTTATGCTTCACGCCGCAGTCCACAAGGACAACGCGCTTCCCCGCCCCCTCGTTGTAGCGGATGATTTCGCGACACGACACCTGGGCTACATAATTGATGCCGTTATATTGTGCGGAAGGCACATTGTCCGGCTCGTCGTCAAAGACAATCTTTCCCATCATCACGCCATGCTCGCGCAGGGTCTTGGTCAGCTCGCGGGTATCGATTCCGGTTATTCCGGGCACTTTCTCACGCACCAGCCAGTCGCCCAGGCTCTCCACAGCGTTCCAGTGGCTGTAATCGCGACTGTAATCGCTGACAATGATGGCCGAGGCATATATGCGGTCACTTTCCATGAACGTGGCCAGTCCGTTTGCCTCGAAGCTGAAAGGAGGCACTCCGTAGTTCCCTACCAGTGGATAGGTCAGCACCATCAGCTGCCCCGCGTAGGAGGGGTCGGTCAGGCTCTCCGGATACCCCGTCATGGCGGTATTGAATACGACTTCGCCGGCTATGGGTTTCTCGTAGCCGAACGACTTGCCGTGGAAGCGGCTTCCGTCATCTAAAATCAGCGTTACGTTTCTCATTTCTTGAGTTTTTAGGTTCTCCGGCCTCTCTTCGGGGAGGCCGCAAGGTATGTATGGTTTCATTCTGCTTCTTCGTTTTCCACGACAAGGGGGAGGTACACCTGCTCGTAATAGTCGATGAATGCCTGTGTCACTTTCTTGTTACCTCCCGGCGTGGGGTAACGGCCACTGAAATACCAGTCGCCCGGACTGTTACGGCAGGCCTTGTGGAGGCCGTCGAGCGACTGATAGACAATGCGTATCTCTGCCTCCACCTCTGCGGGACGGAGCATCTCGGCCATCTTGGCGGAGATTTCCTCGGAGGTGAAGCCGGCGTATATGTCGGCCACATGGTTGACGATTTCCTCTTTCGGCTTGCACTGCTCGGCCTTGCACTTGTCGTAGACTTCCGTAATCAAGGCTTCCTCACCCCGCTCGCGCAGCAAGGCGATGGCCGCCTTGAAAGCGATGAACTCGTTCATGCAGGCCATGTCGATGCCATAATAGTCGGGGAAGCGCACCTGGGGCGAAGAGGAGACAATCACGATGCGCTTGGGGTGGAGACGGTCGAGGATGCGGATGATGCTTTCGCGCAACGTCGTTCCCCGCACGATGCTGTCGTCAATGATGACCAGGTTGTCGACGTAAGGGCGCAGGCTGCCGTATGTGATGTCGTAGACATGGGCGGCCAGGTCCTTCCGGCTGTTCCCCTCGGCGATGAACGTCCGCATCTTGATGTCCTTCCAGGCCACTTTCTCCGTGCGTATCCGGCGGCCGAGGATTCGTTTCAGGTCCTCGTCGGTAGCGTTGCCGCCCAACTGCTGGATAGCCTCTATTTTCTCCTGGTTCAGGTGGTCGTTGAGACCGGAGACCATGCCGTAGAAGGCCGACTCCGCCGTGTTGGGGATAAAGGAGAAGACCGTGTGGTCAATGTCGTTGTCAATGGCATCGAGGATAGCCGGGACGAGCATCCGCCCCAGCTCCTTCCGCTCGCGGTAGATGTCGCAGTCGCTTCCCCGGCTGAAATATACCCGCTCGAACGAGCAGGCCTCGAAATTCTTCGCCGGGATGATTTGCTCCGTGTGCAGGCGGCCTCCCTTGTCGACGAAGATGGCCTCGCCGGGTTTCAGTTCGTTGATTTGGTTTGCCTCCAAGTCGAGCGTCGTCTGGATGACGGGACGCTCGGAAGCCAGCACCATGATTTCGTCGTCCTTGTACCAGAAAGCCGGGCGTATGCCCCACGGGTCGCGCATGGAGAACATCTCGCCGCTCCCGGTGATGCCGCAGAACACGTAGCCGCCGTCCCACAGCGGTGCCGATGTCCGCAAAACGTTGGCCAGGTTGATGTGGTCTTCTATGTAATGCGTGATGTCCGTTCCCGTCAGGCCTATGCGCAGAGCCTCCTGGAAGAGGCGCTCGCTCTCCCGGTCGAGGCGGTGACCCACCTGTTCCAACATGATATAGGTGTCGGAATACATCCGCGGGTGCTGCCCGTTGGCGGCGATGCTGTCGAAGATTTCATCGACGTTCGTCATGTTGAAATTGGCGCAGATGCAGAGGTTCTTTGCCTGCCAGTTGTTGCGCCGCAGGAACGGATGGACATAAGAAAGGCCACTCTTCCCGGTCGTGGAATACCGGAGGTGGCCCATATAAATCTCGCCGGCAAACGGCAGATAACGGCTGGCATAGGCTGCATCGTTCAGTTGGCTTTGCGGGACTTCCCTCAACCGGCCATGCACTTGCGCGAAGATTTCCTGAATGGCTCCCGACCCGAGCGCACGCTCGCGGAACATGTATTCCTCGCCCGGCGAGGCATGCATCTTCACACAAGCCAACCCCGCGCCTTCTTGCCCGCGGTTATGCTGCTTCTCCATCAGGAGGTAAAGCTTGTTCAACCCATACAACCAAGTACCGTACTTTTCCTGGTAGTACTCCAAGGGTTTCAGAAGCCTGACGAGTGCCACTCCGCACTCATGTTTCAGAGGTTCCATCCGTAGTTGCAAATTTTCGGGCAAAAATACAAAAAAAAGTCGAGGCACGTCAGTATCCAGACGGGAAAAGACGTACGTTTCTCCCGACAACAGAAAAAACGGGTCGGCGACTACGATGAACCAGCCGGCTGACAGGACGAACGAACCGGCGACTACGAGGGAACAAGTCGGCGGATAGTTTCACACAGCCGTCCATACATTAAAATAATCAGACACGCAGGAAGCGGAAACGCCCCACCCTCCCGCACGGCAGGCAGGAACGGGGCGATGCCCGGCAGACGTAAGGCTGCCGATCCGCCACCAGCCGCCCCACAAGGCGCGACAGACGAATCGCAGGAATAATACTTTTTTTGCGGCTACTCCTTTGCATATTCGAAATCTTTTGAGCAAATTTGCAAGAAGATTAATCTTAACACCTCAATACCATGGAAAAAGGACAAAATGCCCTCTGCGGATTGAAGAGGGAGGATTTTCAGAAGGACATAAACGGACGGAAAACCGACTTGTACTTCCTCACGAACGCAGACGGGATGGAAGTCGCCATCACGAACTATGGCGGCTCGCTCGTGGCCATCATGGCTCCCGACCGGGAGGGCAACATGGCCAACATCATCCAAGGGCACGACTGCATCGACGACTGCATCGCCTCGCCCGAGCCGTTCCTGAGCACCTTGGTCGGACGCTACGGCAACCGCATCTGCAAGGGGCGCTTCACGATGAACGGCAAGGAATACCACCTCTGCATCAACAACGGCCCCAACCACCTGCACGGCGGACCGACGGGCTTCCACGCACGGGTATGGGAGGCCGAGCAGATAGACCAACAGACACTGGTGCTGCGTTACGTCTCGGCCTACTACGAGGAGGGCTTCCCGGGCGAACTCTCAATGACAGTGCGATACTCGCTCACCGACGACAACGAACTCATCATCGAGTACTACGGGAAGACCAACAAGAAGACAGTGGTCAACATGACGAGCCATGGCTTTTTTTCCTTAGCGGGCATAGCCAACCCCACTCCTACCATCGAGAACCTCATTTGCGAAATCAACGCCGACTTCTATATTCCCATCGACGAGACATCCATCCCGACCGGAGAGATACTCCGTGTCAAGGGAACGCCCTTCGACTTCACCACGCCGCACGCCATCGGCGACCACATAGACGACCTCGACAACGAACAGATAAAGAACGGGGCGGGCTATGACCACTGCTTCGTACTCAACAAGCACGAGCCGGGCGAGCTGACCTTTGCCGCACGGGTGACAGAGCCGGTCAGCGGCCGCACGATGGAAGTCTACACGACCGAACCGGGTGTCCAGTTCTACACGGACAACTGGGCCGACGGCTACAAGGGACAGCACGGAGCCACGTTCCCCCGCCGGAGCGCCGTATGCTTCGAGGCGCAGCACTTCCCCGACAGCCCGAACCGCCCCTACTTCCCGAGTGTCATCCTGAGACCGAACGAGGTGTACAGCCAGAAGACTATTTACAAATTCGGCACCGACAGATAACTTTAATAATCAATCAATACTAACCAGTCAAACTCTTAATCTAAACCATGAGTCAACAAAAAAAACAGTGGGGCGCAATCATCGTGATGATTGCCTTGTTTGCAATGATTGCCTTCGTGACCAATTTGTGCACGCCAATGGCCACCATCATTAAGAACCAGCCTGGCGGCGTGTCCAACGTGCTCTCCCAAATAGGCAACTACGGGAACTTCATAGCTTACTTGGTGATGGGTATTCCCTCCGGAATGCTGTTGAAGAAAGTCGGATACAAGAACACGGCTCTACTCGCCCTCTTGGTGGGTATCGTGGGCATCCTCATCCAATGGGCAAGCGGAAAGGCTGAAAGCATCAACGTCGCTTTCGGAATCTATCTTGTCGGCGCGTTCATTGCGGGACTTTGCATGTGTATGCTGAACACCGTTGTCAATCCTATGCTGAACATCCTCGGCGGCGGGGGCAACAAGGGAAACCAGCTCATCCAAATCGGAGGTGTCTTTAACAGCACGGCTGCCGTTGCGGTTTATATCCTTATGGGCGCACTCATCGGCGATGCCACGAAAGCCAAAATAGCAGATGCCACGCCTGCCCTGATGATTGCCCTTGCCATCTTCGCCATTGGCTTCATCGTCATCCTGTTCACCAAGATACAAGAGCCCGAACAGGAGA
>CAZYHW010000037.1:0-18643 GCA_964647405.1 uncultured Prevotellamassilia sp. | reverse complement strand
GGCGCACGGCGGATAGAATTAAATTGCGTAATTTTGCGAAGAAATCTTCCACCTTGTCATTTTTTATCATCCGACAAACATGAGAGTGGCCATTGTAAAATACAACGCCGGTAACATCCGGTCCGTCTGCAACGCTTTCGTGCGCCTCGGCATCACGCCCGAGGTGACCGACGATGCCGAACGCCTCGCGTCGGCCGACAGGGTGGTGTTCCCCGGACAGGGCGAAGCCTCCGGCACGATGGCCTACCTGCGCGCCCACGGCCTCGACAAGGTGATAGCCGGCCTGCGCCAGCCCGTCTTGGGCATCTGCATCGGCCAGCAACTGCTCTGCACCCACAGCGAGGAGGGCGCGACGGACTGCCTCGGCCTCATCCCCGCGCCGGTGTGCCGCTTCCGCCCGACGCGCCACGAGGAGAAAATCCCCCACATGGGATGGAACACGCTCCACGGGCTGCGCTCCCCGCTGTTCCGGCACATCGAGGAGGGGAGCTACGCCTACTTCGTCCACAGCTACTACGTCCCCCCGTGCGCCTATACGATAGCGTCCACCACGTTCTGCCAGCCGTTCAGCGCCGCGCTGCAACGGGACAACTTCTTCGCCACGCAGTTCCATCCCGAAAAGAGCGGGAAGGTGGGCGAACGCCTACTGCGCAACTTCTTAGAACTCACCGACCATGATTGAAGTCATCCCGGCCATCGACCTCATCGACGGGCAGTGCGTCCGCCTGACCCAGGGCGACTACTCCACCCGGAAAAACTACGGCAGCCGCCCCGAGGAGCTGGCCCGGCAGTATGAAGACCTCGGTTTCCGAAGCCTGCACCTCGTCGACCTGGACGGTGCGCGCTCGAAGCACGTCGTCAACCTGCCCGTGCTCGAAAAGATAGCCTCCACCACCAGCCTGACCGTCGACTTCGGCGGCGGCATCAAGACCGACACCGACATCGAGGCGGCGTTCGGCGCGGGCGCGGCCATGGTCACGGTGGGCAGCCTGGCCGTGACCGACCCCGGCCTGTTCCAAGGCTGGCTGGCACGCTACGGCAGCGGCCGCATCATCCTCGGCGCCGACGCGAAGGACGGCAAGGTGTGCATCAACGGCTGGGAGGAGACCAGCCGGAAGGAGCTGCTGCCCTTCCTGCGCGACTTCTGGGCGGCGGGCGTGACCCAGGTGCTCTGCACCGACATCTCGCGCGACGGGATGCTCTCCGGCCCCGCCGTCGGGCTCTACCGCGAACTGATGGCGGCCAATCCCGCCTGTCGGCTGATTGCCAGCGGCGGTGTCAGCGGCATCGACGACCTGCGCGCGCTGGATGCCAGCGGCGTGCCGGCCGTCGTGGTGGGCAAGGCCATCTACGAGGGTCGCCTGGACCTGGAGGCCGTGAGCCGGGAATTCAACCATTAAAACCCAACAAGGACAACATGCTGGCAAAGCGCATCATACCCTGCCTCGACGTGAAGGACGGCACGACGGTGAAAGGCGTCAACTTCGTCAACCTGCAAGCGGCGGGCGACCCCGTGGAGCTGGGAAAAACGTACAGCGAACAAGGAGCCGACGAACTCGTGTTCCTCGACATCACGGCGAGCCACGAAGGCCGGAAGACCTTCACCGACATGGTCGGGCGCGTGGCCGCCGAACTGTCCATCCCCTTCACCGTCGGCGGCGGCGTGCACGAGGTGGCCGACGTCGAACGCCTGCTCGAAGCCGGTGCCGACAAGGTGAGCATCAACTCGGCCGCCCTGCGGCGACCCGAACTCATCGACGAGACGGCGCGCCGCTTCGGCTCGCAGGTCTGCGTCGTCGCCATCGACGCCCGCCGGGAACCGTCGGGACAGTGGATTTGCTACCTCAACGGCGGCCGCATCCCCACGGGGCGCGACCTCTTCGACTGGGCTGTCGAGGCCAGCCGCCGGGGCGCGGGCGAAATCCTCTTCACGAGCATGGACCACGACGGCGTGAAGCAGGGCTACGCCAACGACGCACTGGCACGCCTGGCCGACCTGCTCCCCATCCCGGTCATCGCCTCGGGCGGAGCCGGCACGATGGCGCACTTCGCCGATGCCTTCACCGCGGGAAAGGCCGACGCCGCGTTGGCCGCCAGCGTGTTCCACTTCGGCGAGATAGCCATCCCCCAATTAAAGCAATACTTGTCCGAACGCCACATACCCGTCCGGACATAAACACACCGACATGATAACAATCGATTTCGAAAAGGGCGGCGGCCTTGTTCCTGCCATCGTTCAGGACGCTACGACACAGAAAGTGCTGATGCTTGGTTACATGAACCGCGAGGCCTACGAAAAGACACTGGCCGTCAAGCGGGTCACCTTTTTCAGCCGGACGCGGCAAACCCTCTGGACCAAGGGCGAAACGAGCGGGAACTACCTCGAACTGGTCGACATGAAGGCAGACTGCGACAACGACGCGCTGCTCGTCCGCGCCATCCCGCACGGCCCCACCTGCCACCTCGGGACAGACACCTGCTGGGGCGAACGGAACGAGGCCAGTCCGCTGGCCTTCCTCGGCGAGTTGCAGGACTTCATCGAGCAACGCCACCGCGAAATGCCCGAAGGCTCCTACACGACAAGCCTGTTCCGGGACGGGACAAAGCGCATGGCCCAGAAGGTCGGCGAGGAGGCTCTCGAAGCCGTCATAGAGGCCGTCGGCGGGAACGACAACCGCCTCGTCTACGAGGGAGCCGACCTGATCTACCACCTCATCGTGCTCCTCACGTCGAAAGGGCTGCGCATCGAAGACCTGGCCCGCGAGCTGGCCGAACGCCACAAGCCGAACTGGAAGAAGCATGAATAAAGCGACCCGGCGGACGGCGCATCACGCGCAAAGTACGTATCTTTGTGCGTCAACGACTTAAAGACGACCATCATGCTGGTAGAGCTACAAGACGCAAAAATCGGCCATCAGGACAACGCCATCCTCACGCACGTCAACCTCACGGTGGACGAGGGTGAGTTCATTTACCTGATAGGAAAGGTCGGTTCCGGAAAAAGCACCGTCCTCAAAACCCTCTATGCCGAACTCCCCTTGCAGGACGGGCAGGGCACGGTGCTCGGATTCAACCTCCGGAAGATGAAAAGCCGGAAGATATCCGACCTGCGGAAGCAGGTGGGCATCGTGTTCCAGGACTTCCAGCTCCTGACCGACCGCACCGTGCGGGAGAACCTCGACTTCGTCCTCCGGGCCACCGGCCACAAGAAGAAATCGGAGCGGAAGGCACGCATCCAGTCGGTGCTGGAAGAGGTGGAACTGCCGGACAAGATAGACAGCTACCCGCACGAGCTGAGCGGCGGCGAACAGCAACGCATCGCCATAGCCCGCGCCATCCTGAACGACCCGAAAATCATCTTTGCCGACGAACCCACGGGCAACCTGGACAGGGACACGGGCAACAAGATAATCACCCTGCTCCGCGGCATCAGCGAGAGGGGGACGGCGGTGGTCATGAGCACGCACAACTGGGACTTCCTTCATAACTATCCCGGCATCGTCTATCGCTGCCAGGAGGGAAAGTTCATGGATGTGACGCAGGACTTCTACCGCCCCGTCGCCATCGAGGATATACAAGAGACAATAGAAGAAAGTGAACCCCCAACAATAAACGTAGAATGAAAGTATTGAAATTCGGAGGTACTTCCGTCGGTACGCCCCAGCGGATGAAAAATGTCGTGGAACTGGTTCGTGACGGCCAGCCCAAGGTGGTTGTCCTCTCGGCCATGTCAGGGACGACCAACACGCTGGTAGAGATAGCGGACTACTTCCGCAAGAACAACGCCGAGGCAGCCAACAACATCATCAACCAGCTCCGCCTGAAATACAAGCAGCACATCCGCGAACTGTACGCCACGGAGGAATTCGCGGCAAAGGCACAGCGGGTGCTTGACGACATCTTCGCCACGTTGCGGTCGTTCACCCACAAGCCTTTCTCCGACGCAGAAGAGAAGGTCGTGCTGGCACAAGGGGAGCTGATGAGCACCAATATGGTCAACCTCTATATGCAGGAACAGGGAATCGACTCCTACCTGCTCCCGGCACTCGACTTCATGAAACTCGACCGGAACGAGGAACCCGACTCTAACTATATCCACGAGCATCTCCAAGCCTTGTTGGACGCAGAAGCCGGCCACGAAATCTACATGACGCAGGGCTTCATCTGCCGCGACGACAAGGGTGCCATTGCCAACCTGCAACGCGGCGGTTCCGACTATACGGCCTGTCTTATCGGCGCGAGCATGAAATCGGAAGAGATACAGATATGGACGGACATCGACGGTATGCACAACAACGACCCCCGCTATGTCGAGCATACCGAACCCGTGCGTCAGCTTAACTTTGACGAGGCGGCCGAGCTGGCTTACTTCGGCGCGAAAATCCTGCATCCTACCTGCATCCAGCCGGCTCGTTTCGCCGGAGTGCCCGTCAGGTTGCTCAACACGATGGCTCCGGAAGCGCCGGGTACGATTATCAACAACGAGATGCAGAAAGGCAGCATCAAGGCCATTGCCGCAAAGGACAACATCACCGTCATCAAAATCGTGTCGAACCGGATGTTGCTCGCCACCGGCTACCTGGCCAAGGTGTTTGAGATATTCAGCAAGTACAAGACCAGTATCGACATGGTGACGACCTCCGAGGTGGCCATCTCGCTAAGCATCGACAACACGTCGCGCCTGGTTTCCATCCTCGAAGAGCTTAAAGAAGTCGGCACGGTCAACGTCGATTCGCACATGACGATAATCTGTGTGGTGGGTGACTTTGCCTATGACTACGTGGGCTACACCTCCCGCGTCATGCAGGCTCTCTCCAACATCCCCGTCCGCATGATTGCCTACGGAGCCAGCAACCATAGCATTTCGTACCTTGTCCATGAAAACGACAAGACGAAAGCGCTCCAAGCGTTGAGCGATGCCTTGTTCTCAAAACCGTCACACGAAGAAAGCCCCCGCGCATGAACACTCATTTCCCTACGGAGAAATTCCAGAATATCAGAACCCCCTTTTATTATTACGACACTGAACTTTTGCAGGCTACGCTGGCCGAAATCCAGATGGCTACCGCGAACGACCCGGCTTTCCATGTCCATTATGCCATCAAGGCGAACGCCAATCCCGTCCTGCTGCGCCTCATTGCGGAAGCCGGATTCGGTGCCGACTGCGTGAGCGGGGGCGAAATCAAGGCCGCCCTTGCCGCCGGTTTCCCCGCCGACAAGATAGTCTTTGCCGGAGTGGGGAAAAGCGATTGGGAAATCCGGCTCGGCATAGAGGCCGGCATATATTCGTTCAACGTCGAGAGCCTCCCGGAGTTGCACGTCATCAGCGAACTGGCACAGCAACTGCACCGGACGGCGCGCGTCGCATTCCGCATCAATCCCAATGTGGACGCGCACACCCACGCGAACATCACGACGGGACTGAATGAAAACAAATTCGGCATTGCGCTCGAAGACACCATCGGTGCCATAAAGGAAGCCCTCAGCCTGCCGGGCATTGAGTTCGTCGGACTTCACTTCCACATCGGGTCGCAAATCGAGGATGTCAGCACGTTCATTCCCCTCTGCGAGCGGATTAACGAGTTGCAAAAGCAGGTGGAAAGCCAAGGGCTCACCGTCCCGTCCATCAATGTCGGTGGCGGGCTGGGCATCGACTACCAGCGGCCTGACGAACATCCCATCCCCGATTTCCCGGGCTACTTCGACGTGTTCCGGAAACACTTGCAGGTTCGCCCCGGGCAGTCCGTGCATTTCGAACTGGGGCGTTCCGTCGTAGGGCAGTGCGGCAGCCTGATTGCACGGGTGCTTTACGTGAAGCGGGGACACCAGAAGAACTTCCTCATCCTGGATGCCGGTTTCACCGACCTTATCCGCCCGGCTCTCTATCAAGCCTATCATAAAATCGAAAACCTGACTACATCGGCCGGGACGGAGGAGCGTTACGACGTGGTCGGCCCTATTTGTGAGAGCAGCGATGTCTTTGCCCGCGACCTGCCGCTGCCTGCCGGACAGCGCGGCGACCTCGTGGCTCTGCGGTCGGCCGGGGCTTACGGGGAAGTGATGGCTTCGGCTTATAATTGCCGTCCCCTACCGGCGGGGCATACTTCCGACGAACTTACTGCCTGAACAGAAACTGCCGATTCCCCGTTTGGCGGAACCGGCAGTTACTTTGATATAATGACTGCGCCCGTGCGTGAGAGGAAACGGCTCTCCCATGCACGGGCGCGGTCGTCAGAAACGCACCATCAACTCGACGACAACCTTGTCCCGCTCACTCTCGTCGGGAATGCCCCCTGTCTCATAAAAATACTTCTCATAATTCAGGCGTAACTCTGTCGTGAGGGGAAGACCAAGGCCGAAGGTCAGGCCGCCCGTCACCCTCTGCCGGGCGGCATCGGTCACGACGGGCTTGTTGTCGCTGTCCACTTCCACGCCGTCCCAATGCTTGTCCATCATGTCGTAGCGGGCAAGGATGGAGAGCTTGTTGAAGAAACCGCGCAGCGGGAACGTGTACGACGCAAAGGCGTTCACGGCATTTACGGCGTCGAACACGTGGTCCGAATAACGTTTGTGCAGATATTCCGCCTCTATGTGCCAGCGTCCGAACTCCACATAGCTGCCGATGTCGTACATATAGAGCGAGGCTTGCGCCGGACGTGTCTTCTGCGCGCTCAACGTCACGTTCCATCCTTTCACCGGGAAAGCCTGAATCTTTGCCGAGTAGCACACACCCTTGTGCCACTCCGTCTGGTCGGTCAGTCCGGAGCCGTTGAACAGTCCCGCCTCGACCACGAGGGGCAGGCCGTCCGGTTCGTAAGCCGCCGTCACCCCCACGTCGCGCACGTCGCCCACCTGCTTGGCGATGAACGAACGGTTGGCGAAGAACTGCGTATGCGGTGCGCGGTGGGCATCGATGGTGAAAGGCACGCGCATCTGCCCGAGCGTCAGCTTGCCCCAACTCACCGGCTTCAACTGCGCATAAGCGTCGAGCATACGAATCTCCCCCCTGTCCGAGAGGTCTATCTCGGCCTTGTAGGCGACATAGCGACCCATGTCGCCCGTCAGGCTGAACCGTGCGTTGCGTACCTGGAAGCGTCCGGAGTGGATTTCGGGCTGATACTCATACTTGGCTCTCACCGTCCCGTGTATTTCGGGCAGGTAGTCTTTGATGCTTCGGGTTTTCACGCTGTCTGAGGCGGCTGCCGGGCAGGCTGTGCCGGCGAGGAAGAGCAGCGTCATGGCGAACTTCTTCATCTGTCCTGTCTTTCGGGTTGTTTAATGCTCTGCAAACCGAACCGCCCTGCCGGGGAAATATGCCGATATCCTGATGGCAAGATTTCATCGTAGTCCCTCGATAAGGGAATCGGCTCGGTTTTCGTCGCAAAAGTCCGCCTAAACCGTGTGGTAATAATGACAAAAACGTGACAAGACGGTTACAAACTGCGCGGCCGGACATGGCGCAGCAGTGGAAGGGCATCCACGCATGGCGGGCGCGGATGCGAGATGAAAGGACACCTGCCGGAATCAGTCGGCAGGTGTTCCCGTCGGTACGGATAGAGAAACATCGTTACCGATAGGGGAGGCTATCGGTAACGATGGGATTTACAGGATGACTAATTCCGGGGTCGTTATATGACTTGACCCTTTTCAGCCGTTCCTCCTGTGTGTGAGGAACGGGAACAGGCCGGGAAGGCCGTGCGCCTGTCTTGGCAATTGCTTCACTCGTTATCTCCCGTTGCCTGCACCGGCTGGTAGACGCGCACGTAGTCCACTTCGTACACGACGGGAAATGCCGAGTCGTCTATCTCTCCGCTACGGACATCACTAAGGGCCAGGTTCAGCAGGATGAATTGAGGTCTCTTGAAAGGATTGATGCCCTCACCGACACTGCCGTTTACCGTTTCGCTGAGCGGAATCTCGTTCAGCAGTTCGTCGTCCAGGTAAAGGCGGATGCTCGTCTCGTCCCAGTCCATTCGCCAGATGTGGAACTTATCCGCCCATTGCGGGTCGCGGTCGGTGAAGTGGGTGAAAGGCACGGCGCGGCTTCTCCACTTTGCCACCCATTTCTGGTCAGTCCCCCAACAGGCGTTGGCGAGGATGTGGGGAATCCCGTCGATGCGATAATATTCCATCACGTCAATCTCGCCGCACGAGGGCCAAGGCATCCCTCTGCCTTTCAGCCAGATGGCAGGCCATGCGCCACTGCTGATGGGAATCCTTGCCCGCACCTCCATCCGGCCGTAGAGGAACTCAAACTTCCCGGCGGTGTTGATGGACGAGGACGTGTAGCGGATGTATTCCCTGTTGCTTCGCCAGTCGTCGCTGCCGGGCGTGTAGCCGGGATTCTTTTGTGTCCCTTCCTCCACCTTGCGCGCTTCGATAACCAGTTTCCCGTCTCGGCAAACGGCGTTCCCGTCCTGGTACCATTGGTCCTCCTTGTTCCGGACAAAGCCGGTTTCGTAGTTCCACACCGTGGTGTCGGGGCGGCCATCCGTGTTGAATTCCTCACTCCATACCAGCCTCCATTCGGTGTCCTGGGCGGCTGCGATGCCGGGAAGCAGAAAGAGGCACATCATGCAGCCCCTCATCCGGTTGCGGCCTTTGCTGAAAATACGTAGAAAGTCCCTCATAAGTAGTGTTGATTAAAGAGTTGTTTTAGGTAGTGTTCATTGTCGGGAGAAAGGTTCGTGCGTCCTTACCTCACCAGGTAAGGACAAAGATACGCTTTTGTGGGAAATATGCAAACAAGTAGTGTTCCATTTTGCAACGCCCGAATGGAGACGCGGCGTTTTCCTGCCGGAGCACAGCCCCGGAATTCAGGACACCGCGGGGATGCCGGTCGGCGGAGCGGATGCAGCGGAAACGGGTCGGCTGTCCGTCGTGACGGGTCGCCGGTTAGGCGGAACGGGTCGCCGACCCGTCGCGTCAGGTCGGCGACCCCGCACGGCTCCCCGAAGAAGAGGTTTTCATCCTCATGGACTTGGCCGCGACAGCTGGCGGGAACAGGATGCGCGGAGCGGGGACAGTACCGCCGCGGGCGGGGCACATCGGAATGGATGGCCGGTCGCGCTTTGTCGCATTTGCGGTTGGTCTCACAAGCACCGTCCCATTCTGCACGGTAAGAACGAAAACCGCATGGAACGGGAAATTTCTTGAATTTTCTTCTTAATTTTACGCCCAAACAATCCGATTAATAAAAGCCAGTGGATTTATGGAGGAAAACAGGAGTTTGGTGACAATTGCCAACCTGTCGCGCGAAAAGATTGACTATCTGATTCGCATGGCAGAACTATTCGAGAAACACCCGAACCGGAAATTGTTGGAGGGCAAGGTGGTGGCGACCCTCTTCTTCGAGCCGTCCACACGGACGAGGTTGTCCTTTGAGACGGCGGCCAACAGGCTCGGCGCAAAGGTGATAGGTTTCACGGACCCCAAGGTGACGAGTTCCTCGAAAGGAGAGACGTTGAAAGACACGTTGAAGATGGTCAGCAATTATGCGGACGTCATCGTGATGAGGCACTACCTGGAAGGCGCTGCCCGTTATGCGAGCGAAGTGACCACGACACCGGTGGTCAACGCCGGGGACGGCGCGAACCAGCACCCGTCGCAGACCCTGCTCGACTTGTATTCCATCAAAAAGACGCAGGGGACTTTGGAGAACCTGCATATCTTCCTGGTCGGCGATTTGAAATACGGACGCACGGTCCACTCGTTGCTCATGGCGATGAGGCACTATAATCCCGTGTTCCACTTCATCGCCCCCGCCGAACTTTCGATGCCCGCCGAATATAAGTTGTACTGCGAGAAGAACCACATTAAATATATAGAGGACACACGCTTTGACGAGCAGACCTTGGCGGAAGCCGACATCCTCTACATGACCCGCGTACAGCGTGAACGCTTCACGGACTTGATGGAGTATGAACGGGTGAAAGACACTTACATCTTGCGGGCTTCGATGTTGTCCAAGGCGAAACCGACCATGAAAATCCTGCACCCGCTTCCCCGGGTGAACGAAATCGCCTACGATGTCGACGACGACCCGCACGCATACTACTTCGAGCAGGCAAGGAATGGCCTTTACGCCCGCGAGGCTATTATCTGCGACGTTTTGGGCATCACTATGGACATGGTGGAAAACGACACCACCATTATCCGGTAAGCAGACATATTGAAAAGGAAAGGTATGAAAAGAGAAGAATTACTGGTCGCCGCCATCCAGAACGGCACGGTGATAGACCATATCCCCTCATCGAAACTGTTGGAAGTCGCCAACCTGCTTCATCTGGGGTCGGTGAAGACATCCATCATGCTCGGCATGAACCTGAAAAGCAAGAAGATGGGGCAGAAAAGCATCATAAAGATAGCGGACAAGTTCTTTTCGGACGCGGAGCTGAACCAGCTGAGCGTGGTCGCCCCGAACGTTTCGCTGTGCGTCATCAAGGACTACGAAGTGGTCGAGAAGAAACGGGTGGAACTGCCGGACGTAATCAATGGCATTATCAAGTGTGGCAACCCGAAGTGCATCACGAACAACGAGCCGATGACTACGTCCTTCCATGTGGTGGACAAGGAACGCGGCGTGGTTCAGTGCGCATATTGCGAAAAGGAATTTGACATTAATCACGTAAAACTCTTATAAACTAAAAGATGGAACGGGACAACATAGTTTTCAACCTGATTGAAGAAGAACACCAACGCCAGTTGCGGGGGATAGAGCTGATTGCTTCCGAGAACTTCGTCAGTGACGAGGTGATGGCGGCCATGGGGTCGTACCTGACGAACAAGTATGCCGAAGGCTATCCCGGGAAACGCTATTATGGCGGATGCGAGGTCGTGGACAAGGTCGAGTCGCTGGCGATAGAGCGGGTGTGCCGCCTGTTCGGCGCGGAATATGCCAATGTGCAGCCCCATTCCGGCGCACAGGCCAATGCGGCCGTGTTCCTGGCCTGCCTGAAACCCGGCGATACGTTCATGGGGCTCAACTTGGAGCAGGGCGGCCATTTGTCGCACGGTTCGAAGGTGAACACGTCGGGTATCCTTTACAATCCTGTCGGATATAATTTGAAGAGAGAGACGGGACAGGTGGACTATGACGAGATGGAAGAACTCGCCCATGCCCATCGCCCGAAACTGATAGTGGGCGGCGGTTCCGCTTATTGTCGGGAATGGGATTACGCCCGTATGCGGGAAATCGCGGACAGCGTTGGTGCCTTGTTCATGGTGGACATGGCGCATCCGGCAGGGCTTATCGCAGCCGGTTTGCTCGACAATCCGTTGAAATATGCCCATATCGTGACTTCCACAACCCACAAGACGCTCCGCGGGCCGCGCGGCGGCATCATCCTGATGGGGAAAGACTTCGAGAATCCCTGGGGACTGAAAACGCCCAAAGGCGAAACGAAAATGATGAGCCAGCTGCTGAACAGTGCCGTGTTCCCCGGTATCCAAGGCGGGCCGTTGGAACACGTCATTGCTGCCAAGGCAGTCGCTTTCGGCGAAGCCCTTCAGCCCTCATTCAAAGCCTATGCCGCACAAGTGAAAAAGAACGCGTCCGTCCTGGCACAGGAACTGGCGGGAAGAGGTTTTACAGTCGTGAGCGGCGGTACGGACAACCACTGCATCCTGATAGACTTGCGTGAGAAGTATCCGGCTCTGACGGGAAAAGTGGCAGAGAAGGCGTTGGTACAGGCCGACATCACGGTGAACAAGAATATGGTGCCGTTCGACACGCGCAGCGCATTCCAAACGTCGGGCATCCGTCTGGGCACGCCGGCCATTACCACGCGGGGTGTCCGGGAGGACATGATGCCGTTCATCGCAGGGATGATAGAGGAAGTACTCGACGACCCGGAAAACGAAGCCCGCATCGCCTCGGTGCGCAATCGCGTCAACACAATGATGAAGGAGTATCCCTTGTTTGCATATTAGTCGTGGCCATATCGCAATGGGTGGCGGGAAAATCACGTCGTAAGGAATACAAAACCGTTAATATGACTTGTGAAAAACGGAATAATTAAGATAAATCGCTACCTTTGCGGCCGAATTACAACAAGAGGGAATAAATTTTTTCTAAGTCACCATTTATGTTACAAGAGAAAGCAGGCGAAGCTGCCGGAAAGATTTGGAATGCCCTCCATGACAACGGTGGAGAGCTTAGCGTAAAGGATTTGAAGAAAGCAACGAAGTACCGTGCCGACAAGGACCTGTATATGGGTCTGGGCTGGTTGCTCCGTGAAGACAAGATTGCCACAGAGGAAATAACAGGCGACGTACTTGTGAAGTTGAAATAACTTTGTGCAATATAGAAAGGGGCGGGGTGCTTGACTATCAAGCACCCCGCCCCTTTTTTATCCCTGTCTCAAATAAGGGTTACTGCTTCGCTCATGACCGATTGTGGTGGTCGGCCCATGTCCCGGGCAGACCCGCGTTTCGGGAGGTAGCGTCAAGATTCGTGTCCGCAGACCTTCTATCAACTGGTGGGTATTGCCGCCCGGGAGATCCGTCCGCCCGATGCTGGAAAGGAACAGGCTGTCCCCACTGAAAAGGAATCCCTCGTCCGCGCAGTAGAAGCAGACACCGCCCGGAGTATGTCCGGGAGTTTCGATGACGCTTAGCGTATGCGTGCCAAACCTGATGCAATCCCCTCCGTGCAGTGCCTGTCCGACGGGAGGGAGATGCCAGTCCATATCCCGGTGCAGAATTGACTGCGTTTGCCATTCGGCTTGTTGGTACAGGCCGACATCGTCCGTATGCAAAAGCGGACAGAGCCCGTAAGTCTGGTAGACGAAATCGACACCAAAGATATGGTCGAAGTGCGCGTGCGTGCAGAGCAGGTGCTTCACCGTGAGCGCATTCTCGCTGACGTAAGCGGAAATTTCTTCCCGCTCCTTTGGCGTGAGTGCGCCGCAGTCGATGATGACGGCTTCCCCTGTCGAGTCGGAAACCACGTAGCAGTTTTCCTCGATCATGTTGACGACAAAAGTCTTGACTTGCAGCATTGCTTTCTTCAAAAGGGTTATACGAGCATGACGTAGACGAGTTGTTTCGTCTCAAAGAAGTCCTCGTCAAAGAAATCTTTGAGTTCCCAGGTCATGGCGTTATGACCGAAAGGTTTGAGCTCCGATTCCAGATTCCCTCCTTTCAGGCAGAGCAGCCCGTTGAGGATGGAGTTGTGCGAGTCGCGCCTGATGTTTTTGCGGACAAGCCGCACCATCTCGTCCAGTCTCATGACCGCCCGGCAAACAACGAAGTCGAATTTGCCTTTCTCCTCGATGACGTTCTTGTGACAGGATGTCATGTTCTCCAACCCTAAACTCTGTGCAACCTCTTGGACGACACGGATTTTCTTCCCGATACTGTCAATCAGGCGGAAGTTGACTTCGGGAAACAAAATGGCCAGCGGAATGCCCGGAAAGCCTCCTCCCGTCCCGACATCGAGCACCTCTGTTCCCGGACGGAACGTGACGGCCTTGGCGATGGCGAGGGAATGCAGCACGTGGTGAAGGTAGAGGTTGTCGATGTCCTTCCTTGAAATCACGTTTATCTTCTGGTTCCAATCGGTGTAAAGCTCCTCTAATTGTGCAAACTGCCGGCGTTGCACGTCAGTCAGGTTGGGAAAGTATTTGTAAATGAGTTCTACTCCATTCGTCATGTCTGGTGAATCGTTATCGTAAGACGGGTTTTGTCATGTGGATGGCGTGGGATACCATGCTTTGCAAAAATACACAAATTTCAAGACAGGCGACAGGGGAACGCTCCTTGTTTTCCGAAACATCGTGGCGGGCGGCCATGGGCGGGGCGTGGGCGGAACGAGTCGCCGGATAGGTGAAACGGGTCGCCGTCCCGTCGCGACAGGTCGCCGGGAAGAAATGACATCTCGCCGTCCTGCCGTCCATCGCTTGCGGAGCGACCGTCCAAAGTCGCGGCCGGTGAGGACCGTTAAGCGAGAAGAGGACGGAAATACCTTGTCACTTCCTGGGAAATGGTACACAATTTGCTACTCTCGTTGACGAAGTTCCTAAAAACAAGCATTATGATTTCTCAGAAGTTACAAGACGCTATCAACGAGCAGATTTCAAAAGAACTGTGGTCGGCTAACCTCTACCTGTCAATGGCTTTCTATTTTGACAAGGAGGGCTTTAACGGATTTGCCAACTGGATGACGAAGCAGTCACAGGAGGAGACGGAACACGCCCGCTCCATGGCGCAATACCTCATCAAGCGGGGTGGATGTGCCCATGTCGGACGGGTGGACGAAGTGCCCGAGTCGTGGAACACTCCGCTCGAAGTGTTTGAGCAGGTCTACGACCACGAGTGCAAGGTTTCGCGTTGGATTGACGGCTTGCTGGACCTCGCCATCGCAGAAGGCGACAAGGCCACGCAGGATTTCCTCTGGACGTTCGTGAGGGAGCAAGTGGAGGAGGAAGCCACGGCTTCCGGCATCGTCGACCGCATCCGCAAGATGGGCGACACGGCTATCTTCAACCTCGACCAGCAGTATGGTGCCCGTCAATAAGCGGGTAGGGGAATAGGGTTCTCCCTTTCCGTTTGCGAAAAAGGAAGGACAGAGAGTTTCCAGACGAAAAGAGCAGCCCCGTGGATATTGCTATTCCACGGGGCTGCTCTTTCTTTATGCCGCATTCCTATGCGGGAGGTATCTGTCCGTAGTGTAATCGCGGAAGTCCGGCCGAGCCGTTTATTCCATACCGGTACGAGGCGGAACAGGCAAGGCTACGAAACATCCACCTCGTCTATGTTGACGAGCTTGTTGACGATGGCGTAGATGGTCAGGCCGGCCACGGAGCGGATTTGCAGTTTCCTCGCGATGTTTTTCCGGTGCGTGAGCACGGTGTTCAGCGAAATGAACAAGTGTTCGGCGATTTCCTTGTTCGTCATTCCCTTTACCACGCAAGCCACCACCTCTTTCTCGCGGTCGCTCAGCTCCTCTTGTTGCGACGTGCTGGGTGCCTCGTGCTGGTGTTGCTTGTTTGACTGTACCTTTTGTTCGAGCAGTTGCACCGCCGGGACGAAAAGGAGATCCTCCACCTCGCAGTGTGTGAACAGGTCCTGCTCACAGTTGAAGATGTCAAACAGAACCGCGTTCAGCAAGTTCGTATCGCCTTGCGGAACGTAGTATTTGATGATAATGTTTTTCAGTTCCTGCAACTTTTTATTGATGCTCTCATGATTGCGGGCGAACTGCGATATTTCGTAGCCCTCCGTCTTTTCCCCATGCAGGAGACGCTCCACGTAGGTAAATATCTTCTTGTTCTCAAATTCCATGTGCTTCCGGACCTCGTTCATGTAGGCATCATAGAATTTAAGAATGAGGAACGCCACTTCGTCACGCTGCGAGCAGTCGAGGGCTTCCAGCAACTTCCGGCGTATGCTGGGAAGTTCGAAACCCAGGAAATAGTCGTGCGCTTGCCGCAGGTAGGACATCAGGGAGGCCACCGAAATCTGTCCGGCGTGCAGGGCGATGTTTGGGTCGCCGTTTTTGATGTAATTCGCGACAATCAGGAAAGTGCCACAGTCCACGCCGGCCTCGTCGCACACCTCCTTGATTGTTTTCTCGCCGAAACCGAGTGATATGCCAAAGCGGCAGAGCATTTGAAGTAGGTGGAACTCGTCGCAGATGACATCGCTCATCCGATCCGTTTCTTTATAATTACTGATAGGCATAAGGCTTGTCTCCACTTTAAGAGAGCAAAGGAAAACATTTTTGCCCGGCCGGGCAACCACTATATGTGGGTATTGTTATCAGAAATTCTCGGGAAAATACGGGTCTGTCATACCTTATTGTTTGTAATATCGCCGGATAATGGTATTGCCCGTGCCAATATGCGTCCCTACTTTTGCGCACGGATTTCCTGTCCAGCACTTATGATAAAAGGACAATTAGTCGAGATGCGCTTCCCCGGCACACCGGACGAAGCGGTGCGCGAAGCTGCGATTACCGTGTGCGACAGCCCGGACGGTGGTCCTACACGACGGGAAGGTGGAACGGATTTGCGCTCCTTTTCGTAATTTTGCACTGGTTATGTGTTCCCCTGGTGACCGTGCTGCTCGCTCTTTACGCAGAACCTTTCGCGCATTATCCGTCCGCCGTCATCGTGTCTGTGGCACGGCATGAGAGCAAAAGCGCGGCGCTGTCCCTCTCGCACGTTCAATGATGAGAGTATCTTGTCGGGCGACTCCTTTTGCGGGTGTGGCGGGAAAGACATGAAACAACGAATAGAAAACAGATCATGCGACTGTCAGAACTGAAAACCGGCGAACGCGGCGTCATCGTCAAGGTGCACGGCCACGGAGGTTTCCGCCGGCGAATCGTGGAAATGGGATTCATCCGGGGGAAAACTGTCTCCGTGGTGCTCAATGCTCCCTTGAAAGACCCCATTGAGTATGAAATCATTGGCTACAAGATATCCTTGCGCCGCGAGGAGGCAAGTCTCGTGGAGGTCATCAGTGAACGCGAGGCCCGGCAGGCGACCCCCTTCCCGGACGATGCCGAGCTGCGGGGCTTGAAGCCGGAACCGGACGACAACAAGGAACGCGCGATGGCCATTGAGGCGGCCATGGAGACCATGGCGGCTGAGCGACGGAAGACCATACACGTCGCTTTGGTCGGAAACCCTAACTGTGGGAAGACCTCGCTCTTCAATGTCGCTTCGGGCAGCCACGAACATGTCGGCAATTACAGCGGAGTGACAGTGGAAGCCCGCGACGGATATTTCCGCCTCAACGGCTACCAGTTTCATCTCATCGACTTGCCCGGGACGTACTCCCTTTCGACCTACGGTCCCGAGGAGCAGTTCGTGCGTCGCCAGCTCATCGAAGAGACGCCCGACGTGGTGCTCAACGTCATCGACGCGTCGAACCTCGAAAGGAACTTGTATCTCACCACGCAGCTCATCGACATGAACCTCCCCATGGTCGTCGCCCTGAACATGTATGACGAGATGCGGAAACGACACGACGAACTGGACTACGACACGCTGGGAAAACTGTTGGGCACGACCATCGTGCCGACAGTCTCGCGCAGCGGCGAGGGATTGGACAAACTGTTCGAGACCATAATACAGGTGTATGAGAATCCGACACCCGAACTCTCGCGCCATATCCACGTCAATCACGGTGCGGAACTGGAAAAGAGCATCGACGCGGTGAAGCATGTCTTCCAGAAGAACAGTCAAATCCGTTACAAGTATTCGACACGTTATCTCGCCATCAAGTTCCTTGAAGGCGACAAGGACTTGGACCCCGTTGTCGACAAGCTGCCCAACCGCGACGAGCTGATTGCTACGCGCTACGCCGAGAGGAAAAGGATAGAGGAGGTGTTTCACGAGAGTTGCGAGTCCGCCCTCACGGCAGCCAAGTACGGTTTCATACAGGGTGCTTTGAAGGAAACCTACCGCCCGCACAATCCTACGGGCGGCGACAAGTCGCTTACCGCCCGCCTCGATGCCATCGTGACACACCGCTGGTTCGGCTTTCCCCTCTTCTTCGTCCTGCTCTATCTCATGTTCGAAGGGACATTCTTCCTGGGCGACTATCCCATGCAGGGCATTGACTGGCTCGTCGGGCAGATAGGGGCTTTCGTCTCCATGCACATGGCCGACGGGCCGTTGAAGGACATGATTGTCGACGGTATCATCGGTGGCGTGGGGAGTGTCATCGTCTTCCTGCCCAACATCCTGATTCTTTATCTGTTCCTTTCCCTGCTCGAAGACAGCGGCTACATGGCTCGGGCTGCCTTCATCATGGACAAGGTGATGCACAAGGTGGGACTGCACGGCAAGTCGTTCATCCCCATGATAATGGGATTCGGCTGTAATGTCCCCGCCGTCATGGCCACCCGCACCATTGAGAGTCCCAAGAGCCGTCTGGTCACGATGCTCGTCGTCCCGCTCATGTCGTGTTCAGCCCGCCTGCCCATCTATGTGCTGCTGGTCGGTGCGTTCTTCCCACATCACGCGAGCCTTGTCATGCTGGGGCTTTATGCCTTGGGAATATTCCTGGCCGCCTTGATGGCAGGGCTGTTCAGTCGCTTGTTCATGCGTGACGGCGACCTGCCGTTTGTCATGGAGCTCCCGCCTTACCGTCTCCCGACGGCCAAGTCCGTCTGTCGCCACACATGGGAGAAAGGCCGTCAGTATCTCCGTAAGATGGGAGGCATCATCCTTGTCTGCTCACTCATCGTCTGGTTCTTGGGCTACTACCCGCGGCCTGCTGCCGATGCCACGGTAGCCCAACAGCAAGAGGAGTCGTACATTGGCCGCGTCGGAAAAGCCATCGAACCCGTGCTTGCGCCCTTGGGCTTTGACTGGAAGATGAGCATAGGTATCGTTACCGGTGTCGGTGCCAAGGAACTTGTGGTCAGTACGCTCGGTGTCATTTACAGCGGAGAGGAAGCGGGAAGTGCCGGCTTCGACCCCGACAGCGACGAGGACACCACACATTTGCAGCAAGTGCTTGTCCGCTCCATCAAGCCGTCGGCGGCCTTGGCCTATCTGGCGTTCTGCCTTATCTACTTCCCATGCCTTGCCACCCTCGTGGCGGTGAAGAACGAGAGCGGCCATTGGCGTTGGGCCGTGTTCCTGGCTGGCTATACGACAGTCCTGGCATGGATTGTGGCGTTCGC
>CAZYHW010000036.1:0-18821 GCA_964647405.1 uncultured Prevotellamassilia sp. | reverse complement strand
TCTGTGTGCGCGTGTCCGGCTATTCCGCGTGTCTGGCGGCGTGCGCGGGGCGTGGGGTGTGTCACGCCTCTCTCCCGGCGGCGTGCGCGGGGTCAGCGGGTGGCCGACTGGTAGTTCTCAATCAGTTTGTCGGCGTCGGGCGAGCCTTTCGCGCGCGCTTCGGCGAGGCGTTCGAGGGCTTCGTCGGTGCGTCCGAGCTCGCCGAGGGCTATGCCCGCGAGCTTGTCGCCGTCGGGGTTGTCGGGCGTGAGCTTCCGCGCCTGTTCGGCGGAGCGGAGGGCTTCCTCGAAACTGCCCACGCGCAGGAGGATGACGGCGCGTTCGAGGTGGTAGAGGGCGTTCTGCGCGTCGAGGCTGATGGCCTTGTCGATGTCGTCGAGTGCCTGCTGGAACATGCGGCCGTTGAGCTCGGCCTGTTCGCGCAGGTAGTAGAAGTTGGCGTTGAGGTTGCGCGAGCCGATGACCTTCTCGTAGGCCGTGTAGTCCTGCGCCGCCTCGCGATGGAGGCCGTAGCGCGCGCGGTAGTTGGCGCGGGCCAGGACGAAGGGCGCACCCGTGCGCGTGAGGGGGCTGTCGCAGCGCGCCACGGCGCTGTCGGCCAGTGCCAGGATGGCGGTCGAGTCGCCCCCGGCGGCTTCGAGTGAGCGCGCGGCGTAGTAGAACGTTTCGCTCGACGCGATGGGCGTGCCTGCGAGGGAGAGGAACGTTTCGTAAGCCTTGTGGAAATCCTTCGTCAGGAACTGGCACGCGCCCACCTGCATACGGTAGATGGGTTGCGCGTCGAGGGCGTAGGCCTGCTCGGCCTCGTCGAGGGCTTTCGCGACCGTCCACGGGGCATAGGCCGGGCGCGAGGCGTCCGCCACCTTGTTATAGACCAGTTTGCTGAGCGTATAGTGCGCGGCGGCCTGCTTGTCGGGGAAGTTGGCGACGACGTGCGCGATGTCGGCCTCGGCCTTGGCGTAATCGTCGTGGAGGGCATAGAACTCGGCGCGTTGCAGGAACACGTCGCCGTTGGCGGGGTAGGCGCGGATGAAGTCGTCGAAGGCCAGCAGGCAGGCGGCGGAGTCGGTGCGGCTCATGCTGAACATGTAGAGGTAGCTGAGGGCATCGGCCTCGTTGTCGGGTATGGCCGTGGGTATCTTGATGCGGCGCAGCTCGCGGTTGACGTAGCTGAGCGTGCCGACGTGCAGCCCCGTGCCCGCCTCGATGTCGATGGCGCAGATGCCCGTCGCGCCGTCGGTGACGTTCAGCTGTGCGACGGCGACGACCTGCCCGTCGGCCGTGAGGACGGGGCATCCGGCGTATTGCTCCTCGTTGCCGGAGGTGAGGGTGTAGTAGGCATAGGAGTTGAAGGCCGACCGCTGGCCTACTTCCAGCTGTACGGGCGCGGACTTCTTGTCGGTGGAGTAGGGCACGAGCAGGACGGCATCGCCCTCGGCGGCATCGGCTGCGGCGGGCGTGAGGCTCTCGTTCTTCTCCGTGGCGACGCGCAGGCGCACGAGGTCGTAGTCCTGGCTGGCTCCGAGGATGCGGCTCACGTCGAGGCGTTTGCCGTCGGCATCGATGACGACAGCCGAGGCCGCCCCGTCGAAGAGGGAATAGGCCGCGAGGGCTTCGCCGCCGGGGCCGACGTAGAAGCCGTTGCCCGTGCGGAGCATCTGCCCGTCGGCGGTGTAGGTGGTGACTTGGAACACTGCCTTCCGCCAGTCCTTGGCGGGCGCGGCGTAGGCCGTGGGGAAGAGGACGGCGAAGAGGAGTGCGAGTGAGAGGATGAATGTGTGCTTGTTCCGTATGGTCATTGGGAAATGCGTTAGGGTGAAGTTACGTATTGGGTTCGGCGAGGAGCGACCTGGCGTTGTTGACGGCGGCCTCGGTGAGGCTCTCGCCGCTGAGCATGTGGGCGATTTCCTCGACGCGCTCCTCCTCGGTGAGGAGGGCTATGCGGCTGGCCGTGCCTTGTGCGTCCTCCTGCTTGTAGACGCGGAATTGGTGGCTCCCGCGGGCGGCTATCTGCGGGAGGTGGGTGATGCTGACCACCTGTCCGCCGTCGGCCATCTGCCTCATGAGCAGGGCCATCTTCTCGGCTATGCGGCCGGAGACGCCGGTGTCGATTTCGTCGAAGATGACGGTCGGCAGGGTCGTGCGGGTCGCCGTGGCGGCTTTCAGGGCGAGCATGAGGCGCGCCGTCTCGCCGCCCGAGGCGATGTGGGCGGCGTCTTGGAGAGCCGTGTTGCGGTTGGCCGAGAAGAGGAGCGCGACGCGGTCGCAGCCGTTCTCGGCGGGTGCTTTCGCCTCGAAGCTGAACCGGAGGGCGGCGTGGGGCATCCCGAGCTCCGCGAGGCGCGCCGTGAGGTCGTCGGCCAGTCGGAGGGCGGCCTCGCGGCGTTTCGCGCCGAGCGCGTCGGCGACCTCGTTCAAGCGTCGGGCGGCCTCGTCCACCTCGACGGCGAGTGCGTCGAGGCGTTCGGTGCCCGTGGTGAGTGCGTCGAGGCGGCGGTCGATGTCGGCCTGGCGGTCGAGGAGTTCGGCCACGCTGGCGGCGCGGTGCTTCTGTTCGAGGGTGTAGATGAGGTTGAGGCGGTCGGCCACGTAGGCGAGGCGCGCCGGGTCGGAGTCGGTGCGTTCGGCTTCGCGTTCGGCCTCGGTGGCCACGTCGCGCAGCTCGATGTACGCGCTTTCGAGGCGGTCGGCCAGTGCCTGTGCCTCGCGGCTGGCGGCGGCCTGCGTGCGCAGGGCGTGGGTGATGGTCTTGATGCGGCCGGTGAGGTTGTCCTCGCCGTCTTGCAGGGTGGCGGCGGCCTGGAAGAGGGCGGCCTGTATTTCCCCGGCGTGGCTGAGGCGTTCCTGCTCGTCTTCGAGTTCCTCCTGCTCGCCGTCGCGCAGGGCGGCCTCGGCGAGCTGTGCGGACTGGAAGCGGAGGTAGTCCTCCTCGGCGCGTGCGGCCTCCACCTCCCCGGCCGTGCGTTCCTGCTCGGCGAGCAGGTCGCGGTGGGCGCGGTAGCGGGCGGCGTATTCGCTGCGCAGGCTGCCGTTTCCGGCCATGCCGTCGAGCGTGTCGAGCAGGAAGTCCTCTTGGTTGAGCAGCAGGTTCTTGTGCTGCGAATGGATGTCGACGAGGCGCGAGGTGAGTTCGCGGAGCTGTTGCAGGCCGGCGGGCGTGTCGTTGATGAAGGCGCGGCTCTTGCCGCTGGCGAGTATTTCGCGGCGCAGGATGCACTCGTCGGGCTGGTAGTCGATGTCGTTCTCCCGGAAGAAGGGTTCGAGGCCGAGCGTGCCGATGTCGAAGACGGCCTCGACGGTGCATTTCCTCTCGCCCTGCTTGATGGCCTTGCTGTCGGCGCGGCTGCCGAGCAGCAGGGCGAGCGCGCCGAGGATGATGCTCTTTCCCGCGCCGGTCTCGCCGGTGATGGTGGAGAAGCCGGGCGGCAGCTCGATGTCGAGCCGGTCGATGAGGGCGTAGTTCCGGATGGAGAGGCTTTTCAGCATGGGGTCATTGTCGGATTCTGCGCCAGTAGGAACTCTGCGAGGGGTTGAGGCTCATGAGCATTTGGTAGATGGGTTCCTTCTCGTTCTGTGTGCCTTTTCCCTTGTAGATGTTGACGAGTTCGTCGCGCTTTATTTCGGTGAAGAGTTGGGGCAGGCTGCTCATGGGCTTGTCGGCCTTGGCCTTTTTGAGCAGGTCGAGTGATTCGGTGATGGCGGCCCGTGCGCGCTCGGTGTTGGTGGCCATCTCGTCCATGCCGTTGCGGTAGTACTGGTATTGCAGCTGTCGGAACGAGGCGAGGCCGCCGTCGAGGTAGTCGGTGATGATGGTGTAGCGCGTCTTGTTGCCGTCGGATGATTTCCAGCCTTTCGACGAGAGGCTCTGCGCGCCGTTGACGATGGTCTGTGCGTTGCGCAGCACGTCGGTGCCTCCCTGGGGCGACATGGTGTCGAGGTCCCAGCCGATGATGAGGTAGGCGTAGTAGGCCATCAGGGCGGTGAGCTCGTTGTCTATCTGGTCGATGCGGAATTCGAGCTGGTCGAACTCCTGGTAGGTGAAGGTGAAGTTCGCGTCCTGGAAACTGAACACGGTGGTGGTGTACGAGGAGTTGTAGACGGGGCGGGAGCTCTGCACGGTCAGGGTGCAGCTGAACTTGTTCTCGTCCTCCGTGTACTGGTTGACGGTGATGTTGAAGGTGCAGGCGATGCGCTCGCTGGGGGCGTACTGCTGGTTGGTCCAGTGTCGCTCGTTCATGAGCTGCGTCAGCGCGGTTTCGAGGGTCTCGAAGACGCTGGTGCTCGTGCCCTGCACCTTCTGCGAGTTGATGGTGACCTTGGCGTTGAGCTCCTGCGCCGCGGCGGCGGCCGGGGCGAGGACGAGGGCGAGGGTCAGCAGCCGGGGAAGTATTTGCATAGTTCGTCGATGATGTCGCTGGCCACGTCCTGCTTGCTTTTCAGGGGGAAGGCCGTCGCGCCCTCCGCCGTGACGATGGTCACCTTGTTGGTGGCGTGGGTGAAGCCCGCCCCCGCGTCGCGCAGGGAGTTGAGCACGATGAAGTCGAGGCGTTTGCGGCGGAGCTTCTGGCGGGCGTTGTCGAGCTCGTTGTCGGTTTCGAGGGCGAAGCCGACGACGCACTGCCCCTCGCGCTTCATGCCGCCGATGGTGGCGGCGATGTCCTGCGTCGGGACGAGGCGGAGCGTCTGCTCGCCCCGCTCGCGCTTTATCTTGCTGTCGGCGGCGTGCTCGGGGGTGAAGTCGGCCACGGCGGCGCAGAGTATGGCGGCGTCGGCCTTGGGGAAGAGGGCTGTGGCGGCGGCGTACATGTCGGCGGCGGTCGTCACGTCGGTGCGGTGGATGGCCGGGTGCGCCGTCGTCATCGCCACGGGGCCTGCGACGAGTTCCACCTCCGCCCCGCGCCGTGCGCACTCCTCGGCCAGGGCGAAGCCCATGCGGCCGCTCGAATGGTTGCCGATGAAGCGCACCGGGTCGATGGGCTCGTGCGTCGGGCCGGCGGTGATGAGGACGCGCCGCCCGCGGAGGCCGCCGCCCGTGGTGAGGAAGGCGTGCAGCACCTCGGCTATGCGCTCGGGCTCTTCCATGCGTCCCTTGCCGACGAGGTGGCTGGCCAGTTCGCCCGCGCGGGGCTCGATGATGTGGTTGCCGTAGGCGCGCAGTGTCGCGAGGTTCTGCTGCGTGGCGGGGTGGGCGTACATGTCCATGTCCATGGCGGGGGCGACGAACACCGGCGCGCGCATGGAGAGGTAGGTCGTCAGGAGCATGTTGTCGGCCACGCCGTGCGCCATCTTGGCCAGGGTGGAGGCCGTGGCGGGGGCGATGACCATCGCGTCGGCCCAGAGGCCGAGGTCGACGTGGCTGTTCCACGAGCCGTCGCGCCGCGAGAAGAACTCGCTGACCACGGGGTGCGAGGTGAGCGTCGAGAGCGTCAGGGGCGTGATGAACTCCTTGCCCGCGGGGGTGATGACGACCTGCACCTCCGCGCCCAGCTTGACCAGTGCGCGGATGAGCGTGCAGGCCTTGTAGGCCGCGATGCTGCCCGTGATGCCCACGACGATGTGTTTCCCGTCAAGCATGGGTCTTGTTGCTTTTCTTGTATTTGTAGAGCAGTTCGAGGCGTTTGAGCTCCTGCTTCGTGTTCTGCGGGAAGTCGGCCTGCATCATCCAGCTGATGAAGCCGGGGTCGCGCAGCACGACCTGCTCGACGCTGTCGCCGCGGTGCTTGCCGAAGTTGAAGACGGGCACGTCCTGCTCGTCGAGCACGATGCGCCCGGCCAGGTCGACGTTGCGGTTGAAGCGGGAGAACTCCGCCAGCCCCTCCACGTCGTGGGGCAACTCGTCGCCGTAGTGGGCGAGCTGTCCCATGAACACTTCGAGCGTGGCCGTGGTGTCGGCCAGGGCGGAGTGGGCGTTTTCGAGCTCCTTGTCGCAGTAGAAGCGGTAGGCGGCGGCGAGGTTGCGCTTCTCCATCTTGTGGTAGATGGCCTGCACGTCGATGCGGCGGCAGGCCGATATGTCGAAGGCGACGCCGGTGCGGAGGAACTCCTCGACGAGCATGGGCACGTCGTAGAAGTTCGAGTTGAAGCCTGCCAGGTCGCAGCCGGTGAACACGGCGGCGAGCTCCTCCGCCTGGTCGGCGAACGTCGGGCAGTCGGCCACGTCGTCGTCGGTGATGCCGGTGATGGCCGATGCCTCCTTCGAGATGGGGATGGTCGGGTTGAAGCGTTGCGTCCGCTCCTCGCGGCGGCCGTCGGGGTGGAGCTTGATGTAGGAGAGTTCGACGATGCGGTCGTGCGCCGTGTCGAGGCCGGTGGCTTCGATGTCGAAGAAGATGAGTGGTCGGTCGAGTTTCAGCTGCATGGCGGCGTGTCGGTTCAGTCGTTGAGCATGAGGGGCATGAGGAGCATGAGCACGCTCTCTCCCTCCTCCTGCGGCGTGGGCACGATGACGCCGGGGCGGCTGGGGTCGGCCAGGCTGATGGTGACTTCCTCGCTTTCGAGGTTGTTCAGCAGGTCGATGAGGAAGGTGCCCTTGAAGCCGATGTTGATGGGCGCGCCCTGGTAGTCGCAGAGCAGGGCTTCCTCGGCCGACATGGAGAAGTCGATGTCCTGGCTCGAAAGCGTCAGCTTGCTCCCGCTGAACGAGAGCTTGACGAGGGCGCTCGTGGCGTTCGAGAAGACGAGCACGCGGCGCAGGGCGGCCAGCAGTGCGGCGCGGTTGATGGTGGCCACGTTGCCGTTGTCCTGCGGGATGACGGCCTGGTAGTTCGGGTAGCGGCCTTCGATGAGGCGGCAGATGACGCGCGTGTCCCCGGCGGCGACGACGGCGTGGCGGCTGTTCCACTCGATGCAGACCTCGCCCTCGGCCTTGGGCAGTATGTTTTTCAGGAGCGCGGCGGGCTTCCGGGGCAGGATGAACGCGCCCTTGGCGGCCTCGGCGGCGAGCGGCGTGTGGTCGCAGACGAGCTTGTGGCGGTCGGTGGCCACGAGGTTCACCTGCATGCCCTCCACGTCGAAGTAGATGCCCGACATGACGGGGCGCAGGTCGTCGGCGTCGGCGGCGAAGGCCGTGTGGTTGATGGCCGTCAGCAGGCGCGCGGCGTCGAGGCTGATGGCGGCGTGCTCGCCGTCGACGGCGGGCGCGGCGGGGTAGTCGTCGGCGGCCTGCCCGATGAGGCGGTAGCATCCGTTGAGGTATTCGATGGTGATTTCGAACGTGTCGCTGTTGACGAAGAACGTGAGGGGCTGCTCGGGCAGTTCCTTCATGGCGTCAAGCATGGTCCTGGCCTTGACGGCGAAGCGGAAGTCGGCCTCGCACTCTACCAGCGGTGCCGTCGACATGACGGTCGTCTCGTTGTCCGAGGCGGTGAGGGTGAGGCTGCCGCCGTGGGTCTCGAAGAGCACGCAGTCCAGGATGGGCAGGTTGTTCTTCGACGCGATGACGCGGCCCAGCACTTGCAGGCGGGCGTAGAGCTCGGTGCTTTGTATGACAAATTTCATAATGGCTAACGGTTTTTTTAGCGTTTCGTGGTTGTGTGGGACGTTGTAATCCTTCTTCCCGCAAAGGTAAGAAAAAGCGTGGAAACATAGCCTCATCCGCCGTCCTATTCTTACGGTCGGGCGGCTCGTCCGTCCGGTCGGGCTGACGGGTCAGCGCGTGAGGCTGAACTTGATGCTGACGCCGAAGTCCTGCGTGATGGTGGGGTAGGAGCTCGACGTGAGCAGCGGGCGGTTGGCCTGCCGGTCGTAGTAGAGGCTGAGCGTGAGGTAGCGGCTCAGGGCGTAGTCGGCCGTGAAGGAGGTGCTGACGGCGCGGTTGCCGCTGGTGGCGGTCGAGCTGACGGAGAGGATGTCGCGCGTGATGCCGCTCTGGTTGCGCAGGGTGAGGTCGAAGCGCAGGTTGAGGTCGTTGCTGAACCCCGTGCTGGCCTGTTCCTGCTGGTTGTCCTGGGTGGTCGAGCGTTTGCGGCCACGGCGTGCGCGGCGGCGCGGCGTGAAGAGTTTCAGGTCGGCAATCTTGTAGCCGCAGCCGATGACCAGGTCGTTCGAGCGCGTCTCGGTTATCTGCTGCGAGGTCATGCTCAGGCTCAGCACGCGCGACTTGCGGTATTCCACGTCGAGCGTGAGGTTGTTGAGGAACGTCATGTCGACGCCGAAGAGCGGCGAGAACTGCTCGTTGATGGAGACGGTGCTCACGTCGTACATGCCGCTGGGGATGGGGTTGCCGGTGGTGACGTCCTCGACGAAGCCGAAGGCGCCCATGTACTCCATGAAGGTCGAGTAGGAGCTGTAAGAGCCGACGGAGTAGACGCTCTTGTAGGAGTGGCTGAGGTTGAAGCTCTTGAAGATTTTCTGCATCCTGGGCAGCTTCGAGAGGCCGCTGTACGTCACCGACCAGTTGGGCATGAGGCGTTTGAGCGTGGGGAAGATGTCGAGCCCCGAGCCGCCGCCGGTGTAGGCTTCGAGGAAGGCGGGAATCATGACCTCGGCGGCATACTTGCTCACCGTCCCGTTCTCCGCGTCGAAGGTCTGCCCGGCGAGGGTGGAGCCCGTCGGGTAGGTCGCGCCCTCGTAGAGTGCCTCGATGCGGGCCTGGTAGGAGTCGAGCAGGCCGACGAACTTCTCGAACGACTTGCTGTGGTAGCCCGCGTCGGCGCTGCCGAGGCTCTCGAAGGCCGTGCCGATGCTGATGACGGTCATGCTGAAGCTCCCCGTCTCGGTCGTCGGCATCCCCTCGTACATGTACTGAATGCTGCGCGAGCGGTTGGTGGTGCGCGTGGCGGAGAGGTCGATTTTCAGGTCGCGTATGGGCTCGAGCGTCGCGCTGATTTGCAGGTTGGTGGAGAGGTTGGTGGTCGCGGGGGTGAGGATGCTGTCGTTGATGACCATCCAGCCGCGGTCGACGGCCTTCTCGACGAAGCTGTCGTCGACGAAGCCGAAGGCGAAGGCGAGGCCGGGCTGCATGGAGGAGTTCTGGCCGTAGAAGTCGCCTATGTTGGGCGTGAAGCCGGGCAGGGTCATGTTGTAGGAGTTGCGGTAGGAGATGTTGACGCTGCGCACCATCATGAGCGTGCGCGCCGTGTATTGCAGTGCCTTGTACCATACCTGGTCCTCGGGCTTGGGGCCGGGGACGACGGTCAGTTTCAGCTTGACCGTGTCCTGCGTGAGGATGGCGATGTTGTTGGCGTCGACGACCTTGTACTTGATGGGGTAACGCTGGCCGTCCTGGCGGATGGCGTAGGCGCGGATTTTCTTCGTCTTCTGGTTATGGGTGACGAGGGTGAGCGTGTCGGGGCGCAGCTGTATCTCCTTCTGGAAGTTCTTGGCCTTCGCCTCGCTCTGCCGCTTGACGGTCGACGAGGAGGAGAACTTCCGGTTGGTCGCTTTCAGGAAGGGGACGTAGTTGTAGAGCTTTTCGAGGTTGAAGCGGCCTGTGCCGTTGATGGTGCGGGAGTTCGAGATGGTGTTTCCGGCGGGCGTGTTGCCGTCCTCGTCCTCCGAGCCGCGCGTCCAGTTGTAGGTGGCGGCGTAGGAGCCGTCGAGGGTTATCCAGTCGAGCACGGGAATCTTGCTCAGGGGCGGCCGCCAGGAGAGGTTGAACGTCTGGTCGTAGTCGAGCGGGCGGCCGAGGTTGCGTATGCTGTGCCATACGGAGTCCTTCCATGCCTTGTAGCGGTCGGGGTAGAGCTCCTTGTTGACCGCCGTGTAGGGCTCTTCGATTTCGGCCTCGGTGTTCGAGCTGAAACTCATGTGTAGGTTCTTCGTCAGGTCCCATTGCAGGGTGAAGCTGCGGTCCCAGAGGAAGGAGCTCGACCAGGTGAGGGGCAGGTCGTAGCTCGTGTCGTCGATGTCGCGCTCCTTGAGCTCGTAGTACTGGCGCGTGATGTCGGAGTTGAAGCCGACGCTCTGCGGCAGCCAGTTGAATTCCAGTTCCTTGAAGAGTTTGAGCCACTTGCTCTTGCTCTTGATGAGCTCCTTGAAGGGGGCGAAGGCCTTGTAGTCGGGGGCGTAGCTGTAATTCAGTCCCCATTTCCAGGAGTCGTCGGTCTCCCAGACGGTGGTCTCGCCGGTGGTCTTCTGGTGGCTGTGGGCGTAGCTGAACGAGAAGTTGGCGGGGTCCCAGGGCATGGGCGAGCGTTTCGTGGCGATGCCGACGCGGGCGTTGCTGATGCTGAAGTTCTTGTTGATGACGACGGTCTGTGCGATGTTGCGCAGGGAGTCGCGCTCGGCGTCGGTGCTGAGTGCCGCCAGTGCGTCCTTGAGCTCGATGTCGGTGTCGAGGGGGTTGTACTTCGGGACGGTGCGTTCCTTGCCGTAGCTGAAATAGACGGGTATCTGCACGTTGGCCTTGTCGGGGAAGAAGCGGCCGAGCTGCACGTTGGTCGTGATGGTGTATTCGTAGAGGTTGTCCTGCCGCCGCTCGCTGACGCTCTCTTCGAGTCCGCCGAAGCCGGCCGTTTCGAGGTGGCCGGTGACGTTGAGGCTGGCCACGTCGGAGAGTTGCAGGTTGAAGGTGCCCTGCGCGCCCCATCCGCCGGAGTTCGTGTAGCCTTGCAGGCGGAGCTCGTTGGTCCACACCTCGATGCTGCGCGTCTCGCCCGAGTTGTTGCGCAGGCCTATCATGATGACGCGCACCTCGCCGAGCGAGGGGTTGCCCATGATGGTGACCTTGTTGTTGGGACGGTCGCTGTCGTACTCGGAGTATTGCTGCGAGTAGCTGGCCAGTCCGAGGGCTTTCAGCTTGTTGCGGCTCTTTTTGAGGTCGGTGAAGATGGAGAGGTCGACGTCGAGCATGTTGTCCTCGGGCCATACGGCGAGCGCGCCCTCCGTGGTCTGCGCGTAGGTGCCCTCGGGGGTGAGCGTCAGGGGGATGTCGTACTCGTAGAAGTTGCTCTTGTAGTCCGTGCCGAGGCGGAAGAAGAGGCTGACCTCCTTGTCGGCGAGGGTGGCGTCGCCGGAGAGGGCGTTGGCGTGGACGAACATTTGCAGGTGCTCGTAGTTGCGCAGGTCGAGCGTGGTGGTCTTGTAGACGGCGCGTGCGTCGCCGGCGGCGAGGTCGGTGACGGTCAGGGAGAGTGCCTGCTCGTTCTCCTGGAGTATCTGGCTCTGCCCGGGGGTCACTTCGCGGCTGATGCCGGGGGGTATGACGTAGTTGACGGGTGTCTTGTCGGTGTTCTCCTCGTAGTTGACGGCCGAGATGGTGAGCTCGCCCGTCACGTCGGGTGCCTCGCCGCTGTAAAGGGCCTGCTCGTATTCGCGCCACTCGCAGCGCACGAGGTTGAGCGTGGCGAAGCGCAGGACGACGGGGTTGGTGAAGTTGGTCAGGAACATGCGCATGAAGCGTATGCTCGTCAGGTCGCTGATGTTGCCCACGCGGCTCTCGTACTGGTCGATGGGTATGCGGAAGAGGTACCAGGTGATTTCGCGCGTGGAGTCGTTGCGCAGGCGCACGGTGTTCGTGCGGCTGTCGACGATGAAGTTCTCGCCGACGACCATGCTCTCGGGCGAGAGCTGCACGTGGTACTGGTAGTACTTCTCGTACTCGTTGAGCGTGTAGTCGGAGTTGATGTCCTCGCCGTCGGGGGTGGTCTTGTAGGCCGTGCTGTAACTCTCGGGCGAGTTGTCGGAGTCGACGGAGTTGCCGTTGGGGTTGTTGATGTACTTGTAGCGGTCGAGGATGGAGCGTTCCTCCGCGTCGTAGTCGGAGCCGCGGAAGTAGTGGTACTTGTCGCCCGAGGGGTTCTCGTAGATGGAGTCGTAGACGGCGGCGCGCACGCGGCTCTGTATCTGGCTGAGGTAGGTATTGTAGGCGTCGAAGCTGCGCTCCTCCTCGCTGGTGAGTCCGTTGAAGCCCACGTCCTGCTTCTGGCGCGCGCCGCTCGACGTGTTGAAGGAGTAGGTGATGGTGCTCTGGTTGGGCACGCGCCCCCAGACGGTCTCCGTGTAGTAGCTCTCGTCGCCGTCGACGGGCAGTCCGCTCTCGTAGAACATCTGGCCGTCCTTGAGGATGTCCTCGCTGATTTCGCCGAGGTTGAAGTAGAGGTCGCCCGAGTTGTCGTAGCCCTGCTCGCGGGCGTGGATGAAGGGGTCCATGAGCCAGAACTCGATGTACTCGATGTTGGCCGTCTCGAAGTCGGTGGTCTCGATCTTGCGCATCATGCCGCCCCAGCGGTTCTGCGGGTTCGAGAGGTGGCCGTCGGTGTCCAGGTCGGGGTCGAGGTTGTAGGGGCCGCGCTCCGAGGGGTAGAAGGCCACGTTGAGCACGTCGAGCGTCGACGACTCCTGGTAGTTCAGGTCGGTGTTGGGGTATATCTCGCGCTTGTAGACCTCGCGCACGTAGGGGTCGGAGAGCTGGTCGAGGTCGCTCTTGATGTGCGAGGGCGTGAGCGACGAGGAGCGGCGCGTGAAGAGCGGGTCGATGTTGTACCAGGCCAGCAGGGCGCGGTTGTAGCCGTAGCGGATGTCGTTGGTGTACTGCGACTCGGTGAAGTACGAGGGGCAGGAGCTGATGGTCCAGTCGCGCGGGGTGGAGATGTCGATTTCGTTGTCCGAGTTCTCGAAGTCGTCGAGGTAGGAGGCGTTGCCCTGCGAGGCGGAGTTCTTCCCGACGATGAGTTGCGCCACCTCGCCCGAGAGGCTGACCGACGAGGGTGTCTTGCAGTCGAGCAGGGGGAACTTGTTGAGCAGGTTGGTGAGCCACTGGCTCTGCTTCTTCCACGAGAAGTTGAGGCCCCAGAGGGTGTTGTTCAGCGGTTCGCTGCCCATGGCCACCTTCGTCGTCAAGGCCTGTTCGCGCAGGTACATGAGCGTTCCGCCTATCTGGAAGTTCTTCGAGAAGTCGTACTCCCAGTTCAGCCCGAGCATCGTCTTGCGCACCATGCCGTAGTCCGTGTTGCTCTCGACGGTGGCCTTGACCGTCGTGCCGGCGTCGATGATGCTCTGGTTGATGATGGTGACCGTCCCGAGGCTGTAATCGACGGTGTAGTCGACGTTCTCGGTGAGCGTCACGCCGCCTGCCGTCACGACGACGGAGCCCTCGGGGATGTTGGTCGTCCCGAGCTGTATCACGCCGATGGTGGAGCCCTGGTACTGGCCGGTGATGGTGAACTTGTCCTTCTCGCCGAACTGCTTGGCCTTGGTCTTGGTGGAGTCGTAGAGCTCCTGGAAGATGTAGTTCTCGGCTATCGCGTCGTTGCCGATGGCCGTGCGCAGTCCTTCGCCGAAGGGTTCGACCATGGGGAAGTAGACGCGCCCCGTCGTGTCGTTGATGGTGTATCCCTCCACGAAGTCGAAGGTGCCGTTCGGGTTGGCCTTGTTGTTGTTGTCGAGGCGGTCGAGGCCGACGAGGCGGAGTATCTTCGTGTCTTTGAGGCTCTCGTCGGGCAGGTAGGAGAGGTAGACGCCCGTCGTGTCGCTGAGGTACTTGATGTCGAGCTTGAAGTCGTCCTTCTTTACGGAGTATGCGCCGAGCGAGTAGACGTTCTTCATCATCAGGTCCCAGTTGCCCATCTGCGGGGAGTTCGACGTGTTCTTCAACGCCTTGACGTAGAGTGCCTGCGTGTTGTCCTTGATGTCGCTCGACAGCTCGCCCACCTGGTAGGTCTGCCCGCGGTAGGTGTATTCGTAGGCCACGGCGAGCACCTGGTCGGATTGCAGGGTGGTTTTCAGCGAGATGTAGCCCAGGGAGCTGTTCAGGGTGTACTCCGACGAGGAGAGCAGGCGCGCGTTGCCCACCTTCTCGTAGTCCGTCCCGCCGACGAGCCCCGCGCCGTCGAGCAGGGTGGTGGCCTGCGTGATGTCGCGCGCCGAGGCGTAGGTGTTGACCATCGTCGTGTAGAGGTCGTTGGCGGCGTTGGCGGGCGGCGTGTCCGAGCCCGTGCCGCTCCACATGGAGTTGCTGATGTTGCCGCCCTCGCCCAGGTCGGTCAGGGCGATGATGTTGCGCGTGTTGGTCGACGTGCCCGTCTTGTTCGTCACCCACACCTCGATGCGGTTGATGCTCACGCCCGAGGTGATGGTGGGCAGCTGCTTCATGTAGCCGTCGTAGTGGTCGCGGAAGAAGAAGGCCAGGAAGAAGTGGCGGTTCTCCTCGTAGTTGGTGGCGGAGAACTCGTAGGTGGTGATCTGCACGCCGCCCTTCGACGAGGCCGTCGTGCTGCTCGACTTCTTCTGCGAGACGACGGTTTGCAGTTTCAGCTTGCCGAACTGCATGTCGGCGCGCACGCCGAAGAGCGACGACGCGCCCTGTATGAGCGACGAGTTGGTGGGCATGGAGACGTTGCCGGCCTCGATGAGCTTGATGATTTCGTCCTCCTTGCCCTCGTATTGCAGTTTGAGGCTCTGCGCGTCGAAGTCGAACGTGGCCTCCGTGTTGTAGTTGAAGTTCAGGTTCACCTTGTCGCCCACCGAGCCGGTGACGTTCAGGTTGACCTCCTCGTCGAAGTCGAAGCCGAAGACCTTGCGGTTCTGCTCCGAGAGGGTGGGGTTGTCCACCTTGCGCGTGTTCGCGCCTATTTTCAGGGTGGCCGAGCCCTGCGTCTTGATTTGCACGCCGCCGGGGCCGAATATCTTCTCGGCGGGGCCGAGGTTGAACTGCATGTCGGTGAAGTCGAACCTGTCCTTCCCGCCGTTGCCGGTGGTGGCGGCGTAGTCCTCCTGGTTCTTCTGCCGGTAGTAGGCCTGCATGGAGCGTTTCATGCTCCACTCGCGATACTCGTCCTCGGTCAGGTAGAAGGGGGCTTCGAGGAACGACGTGCCCAGCTTCGTGCCGACGAGGTAGCGTCCCGTCGCCGCGTCGTATTCCGTCTCCGAGCTGAGGTTGTCGGGGTCGCGCAGGTCGGGGTAGCGCGTGTCGAGGTCGTCCTCCGTGCGCGCCACGGTGGGCTTCACGTTCGCCCGCGGCGTGCCCGTGCTGTCGGGCGGCGGTGCGACGGTGGCTTCCGCCCGTGCGGGCGCGTCCGCCCCCCGCGTGGCTGTCGTGAGCCACGGCGCGGCGGCGAGGCAGGCGGCTGCGTAACCGCCGGCCAGTAGCATGGCCGCATGGCGTGCGAGGAATGGACGGGATGGCTTCATCGTGGCTGTCGGGAGGGGTCAGAGCATTTTGAGCCCCTGCTTGATGATTTTCTCCACGGGGAGGGTGGGGTCGCCTTTGAGGATGGCGTCGACGGCCTTGCGCACCTGTGCGGGCTGGAAGCCGAGCGTCGTGAGGGCGGCGACGGCTTCCTCCCTGACTTCGCCTGCCGGGCCCGCGGGGGGGAGGATGCCGCCCGGCGTGCCGCCGCCGGCGAGGTCCACCTTGTCGCGCAGTTCGACGATGATGCGCTGCGCGGCCTTGGGGCCGATGCCCTTGACGCTGCGCAGGACGCGGTCGTTGCCCGTGCGGATGGCGTCGGCGAGCTCGCCGGGGGTGAGGGCGGAGAGCACGGCGCGCGCCGTCTGCCCCCCGATGCCCGCCACGCCGATGAGCAGCAGGAACAGTTCGCGCTCCTGCCGCGTGGCGAAGCCGAAGAGCTGGTAAGCGTCCTCGCGGATGGCCTCGTGGACGAAGAGGCGCGCCTCGCCCTTGCCCTGGATGGCGGAATATGTGTTCAGTGAGATGGCCAGCGCGTAGCCCACGCCGCCCGTTTCGATGACGGCCTGCACCGGCGTGAGCTCGGCTACGGTTCCCCGGATGTATTCAATCATTTCCTTGTCTCTGTGCGTGTGTTCGTGGCGGGGGCTGTCTCCCCCTTTCCAAACAAACGTGGCCCCGGGGCGTTTTATTGTGTCGGCGCGCGGGCTTTTGTGCGGCGGATGCCCCGTCGCGCCGTCGGCCGCCCGTCGCCGCCGGCCGCCGGGTCGTCGCGCCGCGCGCCCTGCCTATTTGCGCGGGCCGGCCTCCTCGCCTTTCAGGGTGGGCAGGCCGAGCTTGTACTTGACGGCGAGGATGCGGATGAGGAAGACGGTGGCGCCGCAGACGCAGGCGTTGACGATTTCGTCGCACCCGGCGTGGCGGCAGATGATGTAGGCCATGCCGCCGACGACGCACGCCAGGGCGTAGATTTCCTTGCGGAAGATGAGGGGTATCTCGTTGATGAACACGTCGCGCAGCATACCGCCCGCCGCGCCCGTCATCGTGCCCATGATGATGGCCGTCCACCAGGGCAGGCCGCATTGGAGCGTCTTTTCGAGACCCACGATGGTGAAGAGCGCCAGGCCGATGGTGTCGAAGAGGAACCACGTCACGTGCTCGCGGATGAGCTGCTTGCCGAAGATGAGCACGCTCAGCAGGGCAAGGGCGGAGCAGATGAGGTAGAACGGGTTGGTCATCCAGAAGGGCGTCAGGCCGAGCATGACGTCGCGCAGCGTCCCGCCGCCCACGGCGGTGGTCGCGCCGACGACGTAGGCGCCGAAGAGGTCGAAGTGCTTGGCCGAGGCCAGGCGGATGCCGGAGATGGCGAAGGCGAACGTGCCTACGAAGTCGATGACTTGCAGGAAGGTCGGCAGTCCGTCGAATATGTTCGTGGCTTCTAAGTCCATGATGTAGTGAAGGCGATGGGGTGGTTAGTCGTGTCGGGGGTGGGAGGGCGTCAGAGGCCGTTGACCACGTTGCGGGGATGTCCGGCGAGGAAGTCGGCCACGTTCTGCGCCACGAGCTCCATGAGCCGGCGGCGCGCCTCGACCGTGGCCCATCCGATGTGGGGCGTGACGTAGCAGCGCGGCGCGGCGAGCAGGGGATGGTCGGCGGGCGGCGGCTCGGTCGAGAGCACGTCGCAGCAGTAGGCCCCGAGCCGCCCGTCGCGCAGGGCGTCGGCCACGGCCAGGTCGTCGACGAGGCCGCCGCGCGCCGTGTTGACCAGGATGAGGCCGGGGCGGCACGTGGCGAGCAGCGAGGCGTTGACGAAGGCGGCGTTCTCCGCCGTCAGGGGGCAGTTGAGGCTCACCACGTCGCAGTGGCGGAACAGGTCGTCCGCGGCGTGCGGGCTGACGTAGGGGGGCAGCTCGGCGGGGCTCTTCGACGTGGCCGCCCATATCTCCATGCCCAGGGCGTGGGCGATGCGCGCCACGGCCTGCCCGATGTGGCCGAAGCCGACGATGCCCAGCCGCTTGCCCCACAGCTCCGTGACGGGCGACGACCAGTAGCAGAAGTCCTTGCCCCGCGACCAGCGTCCCGCGCGGTTGTCGGCGGCATACTGCCCGACGTTGTTCGTGGCTTCGAGCAGGAGGGCAATGGCCATCTGCGCGACGGCCTCCGTGCCGTAGCCCGCGGCGTTGCAGACGGGGATGCCGCGGCGGCGGGCGGCCTCGGCATCGACCGAGTCGTAGCCCGTGGCGGCCACGCACACCAGGGCGAGGCGCGGCAGGCGGGCGAAGTGGCGTTCCGCGAGGCGTGTCTTGTTGACGATGAGGATGTCGGCCTCGCGGGCGCGGGCGACGACGTCCTCCTCGCGCGTGCGGTCGTAGGCGGTGAAGCGGCCCAGGCGTTCGAAGGGTGCCCAGTCCGTGTCGCCGGGGTTGAGCGTGTGTCCGTCGAGGAACACGATATTGGGGTTGTCCATTACGGGTCGAACTTGAAGGTCAGCGCGGCCACGGGCTCTTCGTAGCGCATGCCCTGGCCGGCGTAGTAGGCGATGATGGTGTATTCGTTCTCCGTCTGGTAGAAGTCGCCCTCGGCCGTGGCGGTCAGGCCGCGTCCGGGCGCGTCGTGCGGGACGAAGAGGTAGTGGTAGCTGTAATAGCCGAGTTTCAGCAGCGGGGCGGCGGTGTAGCAGCCTGCGGCCTCGTCGTAGTCCATGCGCCACTCGGGGTCGAAGCGGTTGCCCGTCCAGTTGCCCTCGATGTAGAAGTCGCCGTCGGCGCGGCGGGGCGTGGAGAGGGCGAAGTGGACGAAGGCGTAGTCGGTCTCCGTGTCGTCGTTGGAGCCGTCGGTGGTGCGGACGACGCTGATGCCGTCCTGGTCCTCGTCGGTGAGGTAGTTGCGGCGCGGCTGGTCGACGTAGAGCGTGGCGTGGTAGTAGGGGTCGAACCAGCGCATGTTGTCCACGCCGAGGCCTCCGCCGCGCGTGCTCAGGAGCTCGAACTTGCGGTATTCGTTGCCGGCCTCGAAGATGAGCTGCCGCGTGTGCTCCCAGAGCAGGGCGTTGCCCGCCACCGACGTGGGCGCGGGGCGCACGACGGCGTTGTCCTTCCGCCGGTTCTGCATGACGACGATGCTCAGCTCGCGCCGCGCGTCGCGTATCTTCATCTGCCCGAAGCCGAGGCGTATGGTGAGCTGCTGGTGCGTGGCGTTGCGGTCAATCTCCGTGTCGGTCGAGGCCGTGGCGGTGAGGGTGGCCTTCGTGTTGACCACGGTGAAGAAGGCCTGCGCCACCGGCCGCGGCTCGTCGCCCGTGTCGTCGAGTATGGTCACGCGGTAGTTGCCCGCCAGGGCGAAGCTCACCTCGGGGTTGGGCAGGCGGAGGGCGTAGTGGGTGTAGAGCTGCGTCGTGTTGAAGCTCTTGGCGTAGTCGTCGATGGGCTTGTCGACGTAGTTCCCCGTGAGGTAGTCGCTCTCGAAGAGGTGCTCGCTCGGCTGCCACTCGGCGTCGCAGTGCTCAATCTGGTAGACGTAGCGGCGGTAGTCGTGCGAGAGCTGGTCGAAGTCGACGACGATGTGCTCGCCGCCCCCCAGCTCGATGATGGGCGGGGCGGTGGTGCGCTCGGCCACGTAGGTGCGCAGCGAGCGTATCCCGCTGTCGAAGGTCACGTTGCGCTGCGCCCTGGCCGCGCCCGCGTGGGCGAGCAGCAGGAGCAGGGCGGCGAGCGTCCACAGTGCTTTCGCTTTCATGGGGGCAAATATAGGGAAA
>CAZYHW010000035.1:0-19280 GCA_964647405.1 uncultured Prevotellamassilia sp. | reverse complement strand
GCCCTGCGCATCCTCCCCGACCTCCCCTGAACGCGCCGCGGGGCGACGGTAGGAACACGGCCGGGGGAGGCCGCAACCACCGACCGTCCGACAGCGGAACAAGATTCAGGGAGGGAGGAAAACAAAAAGAAGTGCCGCCTTTTCACAAAGACCGCACTTCACAGCAATACCTATTATGAAAAAAATTTACTGTTGAACTATTATCCTTCGTTCGACGGCAAAGATACGCATTTCCTGAAAACGAAAAACAAAAAAACATTCAGATTACCTGAATAAAAGCAAAATGCACGCCGCGCGGCGTGGCCATAGCTCGCGCAAGAGCCACGGGCGGAACGGGTCGGCGACCCGATGCGCGGGATAGCCTGCCGCTGCAAACAAGTCGGCTGACCGGAACAACGGGTCGGCCGACCGCTCCATCGCCCCCAGCAGAACCACGCCACTGCCAGCCCGAAAAGTCCACCCTTTGCGGGGAGCCGACTTTTTTCTCACATTTCCCGATTTTCTGTCCACACCGGAAATGTCTTTTTTACGGTCTGTCGCCCGCCACAGCATATCCGTCTGCCTTTTAGGACATTTCTGTTGTATTTTTGGACACAGATATTCAAACAATAAACGCCAAATTTGCACTCTGCTATGGTTATTTCCGTATAATTTAGCACTAAATACATGAAGGATTCTACCCGGAACGTAAAAAATATAACCGTAAGAAAGGTCAGCACAAAGCGTGAAATGGACGACTTTGTCCAGTTCGCCCACCGCCTCTACCGGGGTTGTGAATATTATGTTCCCGATTTGGATTCCGACATCCGCGAAGCCTTCGACCAGAAAAAGAACTTCTGCCTGAAATTTTCCGACATACAGCCGTTTGTCGCCTACGACGAGGAGGGTACTCCCGTGGGGCGCGTGGCCGGCATCATCAACCACCGCGCCAACAAGAAGTGGGGGACGAAGAACGTGCGGTTCGGCTTCATCGAGTTCGTCGACGACCTGCGGGTGTCGGCCGCGCTCCTGTCCGCCGTGGAGCAGTGGGGACGCGAGCACGGCATGGAGTACATACAAGGCCCCATGGGCGTGTTCGACTTCGACAAGGAGGGTATGCTGGTGGAGGACTTCGACCAGACCAGTTCCATGATTGCCATCTACAACTACCCCTATTATCCCAGGCACATGGAGCAACTGGGCTTCGAGAAAGAGGCCGACTGGGTGCACATCTCGGTGGAAATCCCCAAGGAACTGCCCGCGAAGTATGTCCGCGTGGCGAAGCTGTCGCAGGAGATGTTCGGGCTGCACACCAGGAAGCTGACAAAGAAAGACCTCACGACAGGGGGCTACGGCCACCGGGCTTTCCAGCTGTTCAACGCGGCCTACGCGCCCCTGTTCGGCTACACCGAACTCGACGACGACCAGATAGGATATTACCTGAAACGCTATATGCCGCTGCTCGACGGCCGCTGGCTGTCCGTCGTGGAGAACGCCGACGGCGAGATGGTAGGCATAGCCGTCACCGTCCTTAGCCTCTCGCACGCCTTGCAGAAGTCGAAAGGGAAGCTGTGGCCTGTCGGGTGGTACCATATCCTGCGTTCGCTGACGTGGAAGAAGGAGGGCAAGGCCGAGATGCTCCTCATCGCCGTGCGCCCGGACTACCAGGGACTGGGCATCAACGCCCTGTTCTTCACCGACCTCATAGACGTGTACAACCGATACGGCATCAAATGGGCCGAGACGGGACCGCAACTGGAAGACAACGTAAGAGAGCTTTCGCAATGGAAGCCCCTGAACCCCACGATGTCGAAAAGGCGGCGGTGCTACCGGAAGAAAATCAGCCAGGAGTGAGATGCGCGGAACCGGCCGGACAGGCACGGCCCGCGACTCCCGATTTATCATAACGTAGAATAAAGAGAAGAATATGGGAAACAGAGTAGTGATAACAGGAATGGGCATATGGTCGTGTCTCGGAACGACACTCGACGATGTACTCCACTCGCTGTACGACGGCAAGAGCGGCATCGTGTTCAGCCAGGAGCGAAAAGACCTGGGATTCCGCTCGGGCTTGTGCGCCAAGTTGGAGATGCCCGACCTGAAACCCCTTGTGCCGCGCAACCTCAGGCAGTTCATGCCGGAGGAGGCCAAGTACGCCTATATGGCCACGCGGGCGGCACTGGCCGACGCCAAGATTGACCCGGACTACATGACGGACCACGAAGTCGGCATCATCTACGGCAACGACTCCACGGCGGAAGCCACCATCGAAGGGCTCGACAAGTTCCGCGAGTTCAGGGACACGTCGGCCTGCGGCAGCGGCGCCATTTTCCAGTCCATGAACTCCACCGTGACGATGAACCTCGCGTGCCTCTTCAAGCTGCGGGGCATCAACCTGACGGCCTCGGCGGCGTGCGCGTCCGGCTCTCACTCCGTAGGGATCGCCGCCCTGCTCATACGAGCCGGCTTACAGGATTGCGTCATCTGCGGCGGCGCACAAGAAGCCAACCTTTACGGCGTGGCCTCGTTCGACGGCATTCAATCGTTCTCCATACGCGAAGACGAACCGGCCAAGGCCAGCCGCCCGTTCGACCGCGACCGCGACGGCCTCGTGCCGGGAGGCGGGGCGGCCACCCTGATATTGGAAAGCTACGAGCACGCCGTGAAACGGGGCGCAAGGATAATCGCGGAGGTTGTCAGCTGGGGCTTTTCGAGCAACGGCGAGCACATCTCCACGCCCAACGTGGCGGGGCCGGCGCGCTCCTTGGAGCTGTGCTTGAAGAACGGCGGCGTGTCGCCGTCACAGATTGGCTACATCAACGCGCACGCCACGTCGACACGCATCGGCGACAGCAAGGAAGCCCAAGCCATCGCGCAAGTGTTCGGCGACTGCAAGCCTCCCGTCACGTCGACCAAGAGCCAGACGGGACACGAGATGTGGATGGCCGGGGCGAGCGAGCTGATTTACTCCATCCTGATGATGAAGAACGGGTTCGTCGCGGGGAACATCAACTTCGAGAATCCCGACGAGGACTCCGCGCGGCTCAACATCGTGCCCGAGACACGCGAGACGCACTTCGACATGTTCATGTCGAACTCGTTCGGCTTCGGCGGCACGAACTCCACCCTCATAGTGAAAGACCTGTAAACACCAACCGACAGAAACCACAACAAATAAAGACATGACACACGAAGAAATCGTAGAGAATGTGAACGAAGTATTGGCAGAAGAGTTCGAGGTAGACGCAAGCACCCTCACGCCCGATGCCAACCTTAAAGACGCGCTTTCGCTGGACAGCCTGAGCCTTGTTGACCTGGTGGCCATCATACAACAGACGTACAAGATAAAGATTCCCGTGAGCGACCTGTCGAAAATCAAGACGCTGACCGACCTGTACAGTTACATAGAAGAGAAAACGAACGGCGCAGGCGATGGAAACTGAGCGCGTGGAGCAGTTCATACCCCAGCGCGCGCCCATCCTGATGGTCGATGCCTTGGAAGCGGTGACCGGGAACACCGCCGTGACGACCCTCACGGTCAGGCCGGACAACTTCTTCATGGACGACGACGGCCGCCTGGCCGAAGCGGGACTGATGGAACACATCGCGCAGTCGGCCTCGGCATGGGCCGGCTACGTCGCCGTGAAGGCCGGAGCCGCCACGCCGCCGACAGGATACATTGGCGAAATCAAGAACTTCCGCTGCTTCCGCCGCCCGCAGCCGGGCGAGCTCCTGCGAACCACCGTCAGCATAGGCGACGACGTGGCCGGGGTGCGGCTGGTGGCGGGGGAGACCTTCGTGGGGGACGACCTCGCGGCCTCCACGCAGATGAAGATAGGCCTCAAATAGCCAACCATCCATGCTGTTAAAGGACAAGTATTACACGGTCGCCGGAGTGGACAAGGACGGCCCCACGGCCACGTTCACCATCCGGCTGTTGCCCGATTGCGACGTATATCGGGGGCATTTCCCCGGCCATCCCGTCTGCCCGGGTGTCTGCAACATCGAGACGATACGCGAATGCGCCATGATGCTCACGGGGAAAAGGCTGTCGATAAGCACCGTCAAGCGGTGCCGCTTCACTGCCGTGGCGTCGCCGGCCGCGTGCCCGGAAATGAAGTTGTCGATAAGCGTCACCGAGACGGCGACTGGTTTCAACGTAACGGCGACTATGTACGACGGGACGGCGACCTATGTCGAATACAAGGGCGACATGGCCGTCTGACCCCCGCCTTGCCGCAACCATTCGCGCAACGATGAAATACGACGCAGTAATCATAGGCAGCGGGCTCGGCGGACTGGAATGCGCCAACATCCTCGCGCGCGCCGGCATGAGCGTGCTGGTGCTCGAAAGGGGGCAGCAGATTGGCGGCTGCCTGCAAAGCTACAAACGCAACGGGCTGTCGCTCGACACGGGTTTCCACTACGTCGGCGGCCTCGACGAGGGACAATCGCTGCACAAGGCGTTCGACTACCTGGGTCTGCTCGCCCTGCCGTGGCACCGCCTCGCCCCCGACGGCTTCGACCGGGTGATGGTGGGCGGCCGCACGTTCGCCCATGCGCAAGGCTTCGACGCCTTTGTGGACAGGCTGGCCGCCGACTTTCCCCGCGAACGCAAAGGGCTGGAACAGTATGCCGCCCTGCTCGGACAGATAGACCGGCACCAGTTTGACGCGCTCCGACCCGGGGCGGACGGCTTCTTCCCCCACCCGGAACTCTTCGAGAAAAGCGCATACGGCTATCTGACGGAAACCTTCCGCGACCCGTTGCTGATAGATGTCCTCAGCGGCACCTCGTTAAAGATGGAGCTGCGCAAGGAATCGCTGCCGCTGTTCACTTTCCTGCACGGCAACAGCAGTTTCATAGAGAGCGGCTGGCGGCTCAGAGGCGACGGGGGCATGATAGCCGCCGCCCTGGCCGACGGGGCGCGCCGACAAGGCTGCGTGATCAGGTGCAAGGCGGAGGTCACAGAGCTGGTGGAGGAGGACGGACGGCTGACGCGGGCGATATGTGCCGACGGCGAGGCCTACGAAGGGGAAGTCTTCATCAGCGATGTCCACCCCGCCCTGACGTGCAGGATGATCAAACGGAGCGAGAAGATGAGGAAGGCGTTCTGCAACCGGATGCAACGCATCGGGAACACCTTCGGCATGTTCACCGTGTCGCTGCTGGTCAAGCCGAACAGCCTCGAATACATCAACAACAACTGGTTCGTCTATGACCATCCGGGCATCTGGGAGCTGCGCCACGGCGACAGGCCGACCGCCGAGGTGATGCTCAGTTGCCGCGTCCCGGAGGACGGCAGCGGCCATGCCCGACAGATAGACCTGCTCACTCCCATGCGATGGGACGAATGCCGGGCGTGGGAAGGGACACGGCCGGGGCGGCGCGGCGACGACTACGAGGCCATGAAGCAACGGCTGGCGGACGAGTGCGTCTCGCTGGCGGAACGCGCCGTCCCCGGACTTAGGGATGTCATCGTGGACTGCTACACAAGCACTCCCCTCACCTACCGCGACTATACGCTCACCCCCGAGGGCTCGGCCTACGGGATGCGCAAAGACTTCCACCAACCGTTGACGACGATGCACTCCCCGCGGACACCCATCCCCAACCTGTTGCTCACGGGGCAGAATCTCATCTTGCACGGTATGCACGGCGTCACCATGACAGCACTGTTCACCTGCGCCTGCCTGCTGGGCAAGGAATGGATCTGGAACATCATAAAAGACTGAAAGGACACAAACAAAACACATCAAGGCACACATGAAATATGCATTGGTAACAGGCGGAAGCCGCGGCATAGGCCGGGCCGTATGCGTAAAGCTGGCACGGATGGGCTACCGCCCCATCGTCAACTACGTGAGTAACACGGCCGAGGCAGAAAGGACACTCGAACTGATAAAGGAGGCGGGACAGGACGGCGAACTGCTCAAATTCGACGTGAGCGACGCAGGCCGGACGGCCAAAGCCCTTGACGGCTGGACGGAAAGCCATCCCGGCGAGTACATCGAGGTGCTCGTCAACAACGCGGGCATACGCCGGGACAACATCATGGCGCTCATGCCGGCGGAGGACTGGAAACGGGTGGTCGAAATAACCCTCGACGGTTTCTACAACGTGACGCAGCCCCTGCTGCAACCGATGCTGCGCCACAAGTATGGCCGCATCATCAACATGGCAAGCGTGAGCGGCATCAAGGGAATGCCCGGGCAGGCGAACTACTCGGCGGCAAAGGGCGGCCTCATCGCCGCGACAAAAGCCCTCGCACTCGAAGTGGCGCGCAAGAACGTCACCGTAAACGCGGTCGCCCCGGGATTCATCATGACCGACATGGTGGAGGGGCTCGACGTGGAAGCACTCAAAAAGACCATCCCGGCTCAACGGTTCGGCACAGTCGGCGAGGTGGCCGAACTGGTCGGCTTTCTCGCGTCACCATCAGCCGGCTACATCACGGGCAACGTGGTCTCCATCAACGGCGGACTTTACACGTAATATCCCCATGGACGAACTTGTGGACATCTGCCGCGTGCCGGTCAGGTTCAGCGAGATAGACTCCATGCGCCGAGTATGGCATGGCTCGTATGTCACCTATTTCGAGGACGGGCGCGAGTCCTTCGGGCGGCACTATCCGGGCATTGGCTATGCCGACATGCAGGCCGCTGGAATCTATGCGCCTGTCTACGACCTCCACGCGCGTTACTATGCTCCCTTGATGATGAACGACGTGGCCGTCATCCACACCCGTTACGTGCATAAGCTCGGGGCGCGGCTCGACTTCGGATACAAGATTTACAGCGAGGCCGACGGCAGGTTGTGTGCGGAGGGTAGTACCGTGCAGCTGTTTATCGACCGGGAGGGGAAGCTCATGGTGGACTGCCCCGAATACTACATCGAGTGGCAGGCACGCTTCCTGAAACAAGGAGCCGCCCGCAACTCCTGAAAGACAGGCAAGCGCAAACATCATGAAGAGACACATTGACAACATCTTCTTTGCCGTCGGCCTGCTGGCCGTCGTGGTGATGTTCCTGACGTTCGATGTCAGCTTCGCGGAGCTGTGGGGCTACGTGACGGCAGCCGGCCACTGGCTCGTCGCCATATTGGCGTTGTGGGTGTTGCTGTATTTCATGAACACGCTGGCCTGGTGGGTAATCATCAAAGGCAGCGGGCCGCCCGTCATCAGCTTCCCGATGCTTTACAAGCTCACAGTCAGCGGCTTCGCCCTGAACTACGCCACACCCATCGGCGTGCTGGGCGGCGAGCCCTACCGGATAGTCGAAGTGTCGAGGTACATCGGCGTGAACCGTGGCACATCGTCGGTGCTGCTCTTCGCGATGATGCACATATTCAGCCATTTCTGGTTCTGGGTCACGGCCATCGTCGTGTACGTGTCGCTCGGCGTAACAGGCCGCCTGCCGATGAACGCGGCTATTGTGACGGTGCTGGTGCTGGCCTCCGTATTCTGTTGCGGAGGTATCTACTTGTTCGTCAAGGGATACCGGAACGGCATGGTGAGGAAGGCCATCAGGCTCGTGGGGAAGATACCCGGACTGCACAGGTGGGCGACCCGTTTCTCCGAAAGGCACAAGGAAAACCTCGAAAAGATTGACCGGCAGATTTCGGAGCTGCACAGCCAGAACAGGCGGTCGTTCCTGTGCAGCCTGCTGCTCGAATACTTCGGCCGGATGCTGCAATGCTTCGAGATATTCTTCATGCTGATGCTCTTCGACATCGACAACGGCGGCGGGGTCGCCGGCTACGTCCTCACCTACGTCTATTCCTTCCTCATCCTGGCTTTCACCTCACTCTTTGCCAACCTGCTCGGCTTCCTCCCGCTGCAACTCGGGGGGCGCGAAGGGGGATTCGCCATGTCCGTCGGGCAGATGGGGATGACCGGCGAGATAGCCATGTTCATCAGCATCATCAGCCGCGTGCGCGAGTTGTTCTGGACGTGCATCGGGTTGCTGTTGATGAAAATCGGAAAGAAGTATGCGGCCGACGCGGAAGCCGCCTGCGTCACGGAGGACGGCGGCGAGGCATCGCCGGCGGGCATCCGGACGGCCGCGGACGACGGAGAGTGGCGCGAACAGTCATATAACAAGCAAAAACATGGTTAAGGAAAAAGTTAGCGCGACGTACAAGTCGAAAGACACCGAGGAATGGCTCGACACCGTATGGACACGCCCCATCGGCTACTGGTGGGCGCGCGTTTTCGAACGGCTGGGCGTGCATCCCAACGCCGTCACGGTGATGTCGATGATTATCGGCGCATGTTCGGCCTTCTTCTTCGCCCACGGCTCCTACCGCACGGAGGGGCTTCACGGGCTGATGATGAACATCGTGGCCATACTGATGCTGGCATGGGCCAACTTCTACGACAGCGCGGACGGCCAGCTGGCCCGGATGACGGGCAAGAAGACGAGGCTCGGGCGCATCCTCGACGGCGCGGCAAGCGAGGTGTGGTTCGTACCGATATACCTGGCCATCGTTTACCGTTTCTACGTCCACCACGAAGCGGAGTTCAACTTCTTCGGCATAGACGACACGGCGCGCAATGTACTGATAGCCGTCGTCGTCCTGGTAGCCGTCGTGCTCTATTCGGGCTTCGGATGCCACAGCGGGCAGTGCGGCATGGCCGACTACTACCGCCAAATCCACCTCTTCTTCCTGAAAGGGGAAGCGGGAAGCGAGCTCGACAATTCCGCGCAGCAACAGAAAATTTACGACGCGACACCGTGGCGGGGGAACGTCGTGTGGAAACTATTCCTCAAAACTTACGTGAACTACACGCGGAAGCAGGAGAAGCAGACTCCCAACTTCCAGCGGCTCATGGGCAAACTGCGCAGCACATACGGCGGAACGGAACATATTCCCCAGGCTTTCCGCGACAAGTTCCGCCAACTGTCGCTGCCCATGATGAAGTGGACGAACATCCTCACGTTCAACACCCGCGCGATTGCGCTCTACGTCCTCTGCCTCGCCGACCTCCCTTGGATGTATTTCCTATTCGAGATTATCGTCATGGGGCTCATCTGCCGCTATATGCGCACCACGCATGAGAAGTTCTGCGCCCGGCTATACGAAGAGCTGTGCCAATAAAGGGCAGAAAGCAGACGTGAAAAGCTCGCCGCCACAGGCGGGACATCGCGACAGGAAAACGGAAATAACAAGTCGGCTGACCGGAACAACGGGTCGGCCGACTGTTTTTTTGCTCCGGCGACTCCGCAGCCGTCACTCGCCGACACGCCACACGGAGGGCGACCCGCGCCCATGCGGAGCGGGGAAAAGGGAAAATCTGCCGCCGGAACGGGAACACAAAAAAAGCCGCCACCGGGAGCGGAAGGCTCGCCGGTAGCGGCAGGAAGCGGGAACGAGATGTCGTTTACACGTTCTTGAACATCAGGTGGTCGCCCTCGACACCCACCTCGACAGGGCGTGTGCGGTCGACGCTGCCCGAGAGGAGTGCCTTGCTCAGGTCGTTGAGCAACAGGCGTTGCAGGGCGCGCTTGACGGGGCGTGCGCCAAACTCGGGGTCGAACCCGGCGCGAGCCACAAGGGCGACGGCCTCGTCGCTCACCTGCAACGTGACTTCCTGCGAGGCCAGCCGCGTCACGATTCCGGCCACCTGCAAGCGCACAATCTGCTCTATTTGTCCGCGGTTCAGCGGCTCGAACATGATGATGTCGTCAATGCGGTTCAGGAACTCCGGACGGATGTTCTTTTTCAGCATGTCGAGCACGCCGTTCTTCGTCTCGTCGAGCAGGCGGGCACGTTGGTCATCGGTTTGCTGCTTCATCTTCTCGAATTGAGCCTGGATGTACGTGCTGCCCATGTTGCTCGTCATGATGATGATAGTGTTCTTGAAGTTGACCACGCGACCCTTGTTGTCGGTCAGCCGTCCGTCGTCGAGCACCTGCAAGAGGATGTTGAACACGTCGGGATGGGCTTTCTCGATTTCGTCGAACAGGACCACGCTGTACGGCTTGCGCCTGACGGCCTCGGTGAGCTGTCCGCCCTCCTCGTAGCCGACGTATCCCGGAGGGGCACCGACCAGCCGCGAGACGCTGAACTTTTCCTGGTACTCGCTCATGTCGATGCGCGTCATGAGGTTCTCGTCGTTGAAGAGGTAGTCGGCCAGTGCCTTGGCCAGCTCGGTCTTGCCGACACCCGTCGTGCCGAGGAAGATGAACGAGCCGATGGGCCGCTTGGGGTCTTGCAGTCCGGCACGGCTGCGGCGCACGGCATCGGACACGGCGGCGATGGCCTCGTCCTGGCCGACGACGCGCTTGTGCAACTCCTCTTCCAGATGGAGCAACTTCTCGCGTTCGCTTTGCAGCATCCGGCTGACGGGAATGCCTGTCCAGCGGCTGACCACGTCGGCAATGTCGTCCGCCGTGACTTCTTCCTTTACGAGGGCATGTCCGCCCTGCCGCTCGCGCAACTGTCGCTGCACGCCTTCAATCTCGTCGTCGAGTGCCTTGATCTGTCCGTACCTTATCTCGGCCACGCGGCCATAGTTTCCCTCGCGCTCGGCTCGCTCGGCCTCGAACTTCAACTGCTCTATCTGCTGCTTGTTCTGCTGTATTTTGTTGAGCAGCTGCCGTTCGCCGTCCCAGCGGGCGCGGAGGTCGTGCTCCTGCTCCGAGAGTTCCGAAATCTCCTTGTTGAGCTGCGCGAGCTTGGGTTCGTCGTTCTCGCGGCGTATGGCTTCGCGCTCGATTTCCAGTTGTTTGAGGCGGCGGCTGATTTCGTCGAGCTCCTCGGGTTGCGAGTCGCGCTCCATGCGGAGCCGTGCGGCGGCCTCGTCCATCAGGTCGATGGCCTTGTCGGGCAGGAAACGCTCCGTGATGTAGCGTGAGGAGAGGCGCACCGCGGCGATGATGGCATCGTCCTGTATGCGCACCTTGTGGTGGTTCTCGTAACGCTCTTTCAGTCCGCGCAGGATGGAGATGCTGTCCTCCTCGCCCGGCTCGTCGACCATGACGGTCTGGAAGCGGCGTTCGAGCGCCTTGTCCTTCTCGAAGTATTTCTGGTACTCTTCGAGCGTCGTCGCGCCTATGCTGCGCAGTTCGCCGCGAGCCAGGGCAGGTTTCAGGATATTGGCGGCGTCCATGGCTCCCTCGCTCTTCCCCGCCCCGACCAGCGTGTGGATTTCGTCGATGAAGAGGATGATGCCGCCCTCCGAGCGGGTCACTTCGTTGACCACGCTTTTCAGCCTTTCCTCGAACTCCCCCTTGTACTTCGCACCGGCCACGAGGGCACCCATGTCGAGCGAGTAGAGTTTCTTGTCTTTGAGGTTCTCGGGCACGTCGCCGCGCACGATGCGCCCCGCCAGCCCCTCGACGATGGCGGTCTTACCCGTGCCGGGCTCGCCGATAAGGATAGGGTTGTTTTTCGTCCGTCGGCTCAGGATTTGCAGCACGCGGCGGATTTCCTCGTCCCTCCCGATGACGGGGTCGAGCCGTCCCTCGCGGGCTTCCTCGACGAGGTTGCGGGCGTACTTGCTGAGTGCCTGGTAGGTGTCCTCGCTCGATGCCGAGCTGACCTTGCTGCCGCCGCGCAGTTCCTTGATGGCCTCGCGCAGGGGGCTCTCGGCCACGCCGGCATCCCTGAGCATCATGGAGGCGGTGCTCTTGGTCAGCAGCAGTCCCAGGAGGAGGGCTTCGAGGCCGACGAACTCGTCGCCGTCGGCGCGTGCCACGTCGGCCGCCTTCTGCAACACGGCGTTCGCGTCATGGCTGAGGTAGGGCTCTCCGCCCCCGCTCACGTGGGGGAGGCTCCTTAGCTGGTTGTCGACCGCCTGGGCGAGCATCCGCTCGTTGACCCCCAGCTTTCCGAACAGGAAGTTGGTCACGTTCTCGCCCACCGTCATCACACCTTTGAGCAGGTGGACGGGCTCGATGGACTGCTGGCCTCCGCCGGTCGCCCGGTTGACGGCTTCGCGCACGGCTTCCTGGGCCTTGATGGTGAAATTGTCGAATGTCATGGTGTTCTACGTTTTTTGTTTTGCCCGAAAAGAAGCAAAGAACCTGCCATTCGCAGAAAAACTGACAAACTGTCACACACGGGTCGCCGGACTGTCGCGACGGGTCGCCGACCCCGTCCGCCGGGTCGCCGGACAGGAACACGCGGCAGGGCACCGGGGAACGACCGCCCCGCACGCCGGGCGACGGACTGCGGGAGGACGGACGGGCAGAGGGGAATCAGATGAGTTCGAACGTCTCTTTGAGGCGACTGAAAAAGCGTCGCGAGGCATAGACTTCTATTCCGTCGAACGGGGGACAGAGGCGGCAACGCAGGGTGGCGTTCTCAATCCGCGAGAGATAGGCGACGTTGACGACGCAGTTGGCACTGACGCGGGCGAGGACGCGGTGCAGGCGGAGCAAGTCCTCGGCCGTCGTGCCCTGGCCCAGACGGTGAATCGAGCCGTCGGTCAGGGTCAGCATCCAGGCGCGTTGCTCCTTGTCGTAACGTATGAGCAGCACCTCCTCCACCGTCAGGAGCAACAGCTCGTTCGTCGTCTGCACGGCTATCTTGCGCCGCGACGGCACTTCGGCGGCCAAGGGGATTTCCACCGCCGCCGACTCCTGCCGACGGCTGCACACACGGCGCACGGTGTCGCGCAGTTCGTCCATCTTGTAGGGCTTCAAGAGGAAATCGGCCGCCGACCGGCGGATGGCATCGAGCATGTAGCTGCTGAAAGCGGAGTAGAAGACCACGTGGAAAGGGAACGTGACACGGGGCTGCATGGCATCGAGGAAGTCCAGCCCGCTCCTGCCGGGCATTTCCATATCGAGGAACACCACGTCGGGCTGGATTTCGAGAAAGGGCAGGCAGGCGGCCTCGACGGACGGGAAGGCGTAAACCCGTCCCACCTCGCCGAGTGTGCGCAGGTCGGTGGCCAGCTGCTGGCGTGCCCCGGGCTCGTCGTCGATGACGAAAGCCGTGAGCCGGTGGAGGTCAGTAGGATTGAGATTCATAGTCTTGTGTTGTTATTAGGAGGATGTATGTGCTGTTCTTCCGGCGGGCTGCACCGTGCGCGGGGGCGTGCGGGTTAGCCGGTCGCCCGGTTCATGCCTCATCGCCCGGGAAGCGGTAGCCCGTCGGGACAAAGAAGCTCACGACCGTGCCCGTCTGCGGTGCCTCCCTGTTGTGCAGGGTGAAGCGGGCGGCCTGTGCGTTGTGCGCGTTGAGCAGGTCGATGGTCTGCGAAAGGACGCGCAGCCCGGTGCGGGTGTCGCGCCCGGTCGGGGTGATGCGTCCGGGCCGGTAGCCCACCCCGTTGTCGACGACGGTCAGGCTGATGCCGCCCTCGGCACGGGCGATGCGGATGTCGATGGCGGAGGCCGCGTCGGGATTCGGGAAGGCGTGTTTCATGGCGTTCTCCACCGGGATTTGCAGGCACATCGTCGGCACGCGCACGTCGCCGGGCAGACCGTCCTCCACGTCCCACCGGACAGCCGGGCGGTCGCCCGAGACAAGCTGGCAGAGGGCAACGTAGCGGCGGACCAGAGTTATTTCCTCGTCGAGGCGCACGGACATCTTCCCGGAGGCGAGCAGGTTGCCGCGCAACACGTCGACGAGCAATTCGAGGGGACGTGTCAACTCGGGATAGGCGCGAAAACGGGGCAGGACGGCTCCCAGCACATTGAATATGTAGTGGGGCGAAACGCGGTTGCGCACAACGTCCATGCGGAGCTGCGTCACGCGGTCGAGCTGACGGCGGTAGCGGCGTTCGGCCCGGCGACGCATCGCCACGCCCGCGCCGACAGCGGCCAACACAAGCACCACGAGCAGGGCGACGACCACGACGATGTAGACCTGCTGGCGGGAGGCATGGGCGGCATAGTCGGCCAGGGCGATGCGCTGGCGCAGGAGGGTGGTGTCCTGGACATAACGGAACTCCCACTCGACGACGTTGTTCGCCGCCTGACGGTTGCGGAAGGAGTCGGCATACTGCTGGGCCAACGTCTGGTAGCGATAGGCCAGGCGGTAGTCGTGACACAGCTCGGCGTAACGCTGCAAGCGGGCATAGTGGAGGCTCAGGTAGCGCGGGGCGATGAGCGCGGTGTCCGGCTCGCACGAGAGGAACTGCCCGGCATCGGAGAGCCGCCCCTCGGCCAGGGCGATGTCGGCACTGAGGCTGTTCACGTGGAAAACGGTCGAGGGATCTGTTTCGGGATGTTCCCTGACATACTGCGCGCAACGGCGGATGTAATCCCCGGCCTCCGCCACGCGCCCCGACAGCAGGCTGACCTCGCCCAAGGCGGCCTCGGCCTGCATGACGAGCGACGGACTGCCCAGCGAGCGGGCGACGCGCAGCCCCTCCGCAAAGGCGGCAAGGGCGGAGTCGTTCGCCTGCTCATAATAGTAACAGTTGCCGAGGGAGAGATAGTAGCGAAACACGTCGTAGCGCGGCACGGCGGGCAGCAGCGGGCGGGCTTTGGCGAAGAACAAGTGGGCTTCCTTGAAGTTTTCGAGCTCTGCATAGACCTGCCCGAGGCCGGTGTAGATGGCGAAATAGTCGACTGTCGAACACAGGGAGTCGGCCACGAAAAGCGCGCGGTGGTAGTAGGCGGCCGCCTCGGGCATATCGCCGTCCCAGAACCGGGCATCGGCCATGTGGACGCACACGTCGGGCAGGTAATCGCGGTCGGCAGTGCGGCTGAGGAGGGAATAGGCCTGCGCAAAGTAGCCGCAAGCCGTGTCGAACCGCCCGCGCCCCGCCGCCATGGTGCCCCTGTGGTCCCACAACAGGGCTTCGAGGGCTTCCGTCCCGGCGTGGCGGCGGCACCAGTCCTCCACCTCGTCGTGGATGTGCCGCACCGCTGCGGTGTCGCCAAGCATATGGCGGGCTAGGGCGCGGAAGAGGCCGAGGCGGTGGTAGTTCGCGCTGTCGGCAACGGCGGACTGCATCACGGCAAAAGCCGAGTCGGCACGCGCGGGCGAGGCATAAAGGCTGTCGACATGGCGGAGGAGGAACGAATCGACGGCGGCAGCCTCCTGCGAGGAAGCAGCCGGGGAGCCGCCGCAGGAGAAGACGACGAACGAAAGGACGACGAGCACAAACGACAGGCTCTGTTTCATTCTCATGTCTGCCTGATGTGAAGAAACCGCCGCCGGCATCTTTCACCCCTCTCCGTGGAAAGCGTAGCGGCCAGAACGGCGGGCAAAGATAAACCTTTACATCGGAACGGCGGACGGGCAGGCGGGCTTTTTCTTCGCGCCGTCCGCAGTTCGACACGGGGCGGACGGAAAACGCAATGCGCAGCCGCCCGCGACAAGTCGGCGACTGCGCAAAAGAGAACGGCGACCCGTGACGACGGGTCGCCGGACAGGCGGACGGGTCAGCCCTGGAAGTAAACGCGCTTCACGCGGTCGCTGACCGAGGTCAGTATTTCGTAAGGAATCGTCGCCAGTTTGTCGCTCAGCACGGTGACGGGGAGATTGTCGCCAAAGACCTCGACGGCATCGCCTTCGCGGCAGTCGATGTCCGTCACGTCGATCATGCTGACATCCATGCAGATGTTGCCCACATAGGCGGCCTTCTGTCCCCGCACGAGGCAGTAGCCCTCGCCGCGCCCCAGGCGACGGTCGAGCCCGTCGGCGTAACCGATGGGGATGACGGCGATGCGGCTGCGACGGGTGAGCACGCCCATGCGCCCGTAACCGACGGTGTCGGTGGCAGGTACGTCGCGGATTTGCAGGATGGTGGTTTTCAGGGAAGCGACGTTATGGAGCATGTGGTTGCCGACGGGATTGATGCCGTAAAGTCCCAGCCCGAGGCGCACCATGTCGAGATGGCGTTCGGGGAAACGCACGATGGCGGCACTGTTGCAGATATGGCGCAGGATTTTATGGGGAAATGCTTCCTGGAGCTGGCGGCTGGCGCGGTCGAACCGCTCGAACTGCCTGTCGGAAAAGCTGTCGAGACGCGGGTCGTCGCTCACGGCGAAATGCGAAAAGACGGAGCGCGGGATGACGGCGGACTGGCGGCGCAAGCGGTCGACGAGTTCGGGCACGTCGGTCTCGGGAGAGAAGCCCAGTCGGTTCATCCCTGTGTCGAACTTGACGTGGATGGGGAAGTTGGTCACCCCCGCACGACCCGCAGCCCGGACAAGGGCATCGAGAAGGCGGAAGCTGTACACCTCGGGTTCGAGGTCGTATGCGAAAAGGGTATCAAAGGCCGACATCTCGGGATTCATCACGATGATGTTGGCCGTGATTCCCGCCTTACGCAGGTCGGCACCCTCGTCGGCCACCGCCACGGCCAGATAGTCCACGCGATGGTCCTGCAAGGTCTTGGCCACCTCAACAGCACCCGCCCCGTAGGCCGACGCCTTGACCATGCAGACCATCTTGGTGCCGGGCTGCATGAAACTGCGGTAGTAGTTGAGGTTGTCGACAAGGGCTTCGAGGTTGATTTCCAGGGTAGTCTCATGTACTTTCAGGGAGAGGCGTTCCGAGACTTGCTCAAAGTTGAACGCCCGTGCGCCCTTCACGAGAACCAGCTCGTCGTGCAGGCTGTCGAGCAGGCCGCTCGCGAACAGCTCGCCGACGCTGGCCACGAAGTGTTTCTCCATGTGGAAGAGCCCGGCGGCTGCCGCTAACCCCTGTCCCACTCCGATGAGGTGGTCGATGCCGCGGCCGTTGACCAGCTCGGCGACCCGTGCGTAGAGGTCGGCCTCGGGCAGCCCGCTTTGCAGGATGTCGCTCAGGATGAGGGTATGGCGGTTTTCGTGGCCGCCGGGGCGGCGGTTCATGAAGTCGAGCGCGATGTCGAGTGAGGCCACGTCGGAGTTATAGCTGTCGTTGATGAGGGTGCAGCCGCGCACGCCCTGCTTCACTTCCAGCCGCATGGCCACCGGTTCGAGCCGGGCCATGCGCTCGGCTATGGTATCGGAGGGCAAGTGGAGGTAGAGGCAGACGGCCAGACAGTGAAGGGCATCCTCGACGGAGGCTTCGTCGACAAAGGGAAGGCTGAAACGGCCTTCGCAGCCGAGATAGACGTACTCGACACGGGTGACCCCGCCGTCGGGACGGACGGAACGGATGAAGAGGGGGGCTTCCGCGTCCTTGCGCGACCAGGCCAGGAGGTTCCCCGGGTACATCATGCCGCGCACGCAGCCGTCCACTTGCGCGTCGTCGACGTTGTAGACAATCACCTCGCTGTCCTTGAAGAGCGAGAGCTTCTCCAAGCATTTCTCCTGCACGGAGGCGAAGTTCTCCTGGTGAGCCGGGCCGAGGTGGGTCATGACCCCGATGGTGGGTTGGATGATGGCGCGCAACGCGGGCATCTCGTCGGGTTCGGAGATGCCTGCCTCGAAGATGCCGAGCTCCGACTGTTCGTCGAGCAGCCACACCGAGAGGGGCACGCCTATCTGCGAGTTATAGGAGCGGGGCGAGCGCGTCACGCGCCACGACGGAGAGAGCAGCTGGTAGAGCCACTCCTTGACCACGGTCTTGCCGTTGCTTCCCGTCACGCCGACGACCGGCACGTCGTATTCCTCCCTGTGCCGCTCGGCCAGCCGTTGCAGGGCTTTCAGGGGGCTGACCACTTGCAGGAAACCCGCCTCGGGATAGTCGCGCTGCCAGTTCTCGGGCAGGTCGGAGACCACGAAATGGCGCACGCCCCGCCGATAGAGGCCGGGGATGTAGCGGTGGCCGTCGTTGCGGGCGGTGCGCAGGGCGAAGAACAGGGTTGTCTCGGGAAACGCCAGCGAACGGCTGTCGGTCAGCAGCCAGGCTATTTCCCCGTCTGCCGTGCCGAAGCGGTGTGCCCCGATGAGCGCGGCCACGTTCTCTATGGAATAGGTTGCCATGTCGTCGATTGTCTTGTCACATGTCCGGGTCATGCTGCCGCCCTGCCCCGTCCATGAGGCGGCGCAGCTCGTCAGACACTGCAAAGTTCGGATATTTTTCCATGAAGCCGGCCGCACGTTGTGCAATTTTCCCTAAGAAAGTTGAATGTGCCGCCGTGTCGGGATGGAGGGGTCGGTGACGCAGGGCGCGGAGCAGGGGTTCCCACTCGCGCAGCACCCCGTGCGTGGCCTCGTCGAACGACCATTCGGCAAAGCGTTCCCAGACGTAGGCGACGGCCTGCGGCGAGGGATGGAGCATGTCGGCATCGTAGAAACGGTAGTCGCGCAACTCGTCGACGACAAGCTCGTAGGCGGGGAAATAGTGGCACCGCCCCTCGAAACGGCGGCACAAGGCATCGACGGCCAGCAGCAGGGCGGACTTGCTCAGCTGGCTGCCGTGGAGGCCGTACTTGGCATAACGGTAGGGGCTGACCGTGAACACGACTTGCAGGCTCGCCGAGGCATCGAAGAGGCGGGGCAGCAGCGACGACCAGGCGGCGACGATGGCCTCCGGCGTGGCGGCTTCCTCGACGAACGTGGCGCGGGGCATCTTGTGGCAGTTGGCCACCACGCGCCCGTCGCCGCCGGGAGCCGACAGGCGGTAGGCGCGGTTCGTGCCGAACGTCACATAGAGGCGGTCGAGGCGCGGCAGGAGGTCGCGGGCGGGGGCATAGCGCGCAGCGACCCGGCGGGCACAGGCCTCGCGGGTGGCGGCGGAGAAGTCGCCGGAGTGCAGCCAGCTGCTCCACAGGCCGTCGTGGGCGAAATAGATGTCGGTGGGCAGGCCGTCGAGCAGGGCGAGCAGGGACTGGCGGATGCTTTCGGGATTATAGAGCACGCCGAAAGGGTTGACATCGACGCGGAAACCGGATTCGGCCATGCGGCGGCCGATGTGTTCGGCAAAGCACGAGCCGAGGAGGAGGCAGCGGTCGCCATGGCGCAGCGGCACGCGGCGGGGCGGGAGGTCGACGGGGGTACGGAATTCCATATTGCTTCGTTTGGCGTTCCCCACCCCACGGCCGGAGGCGGGGATTACAAAGTTACACTTTTCTGCGCACTCGGCGCGGCTGCCGACCCGTCGCGCCGCGCCGACGACTTGTGCAGACAGCCTGATGAGTTGGTCGTCCGTCCGGCGAACGGGATGCTCCGGGCGGGGAGACCTGCGTGGCCATGCGGCGGAAAGCCGCGTCACGGGCGGCAACAGCAGGCGCAGGGAGCGGACGGCTCTCCCCCTCCGGGCACGGACGGGATTCCCAGCGGCGAGGCCGTGCGTCCCGCCCGGCGACACGATACGAAAAAGAGGCCTCCGCCCGCTGTGGGTGGAGGCCTCTTTGGTTATGGTCGTCTTTCCCTTCCCCGCAGTGGGGAGATCCGGACATCAGGAACTTACTTCACGTAAACCTTCTTGCCGTTCTGGATGTAGACACCCTTCGTGGCCTT
>CAZYHW010000034.1:0-19342 GCA_964647405.1 uncultured Prevotellamassilia sp. | reverse complement strand
TGCCGGGCGACCTTGATATGGTCGTGATGCCGTTGCACATACGCGATGCTTTGACGCGAAAGTTCGGGAATGCGCCCGCTGTCGCATACAAGCTCTTCCAAGCGCCGGAACACGTCCTGCTCGTCCGGAAGCACGTTGACAATCGGCCTCAAATCCTCTTCGTGCAACAGGGCATAGTTCTCGGGTTCGCCGCCTCCCACCACCACCAGTCCCTTGGCCATGGCCAGCAGGGCGTTCATGGCGGGGGTGTACGAATAGAGCTGGTCGAGCAGCACGTCCGACCGGTTCATCATGTCCTGGTACTGTTCGAAAGGAACGGACTCGACCACCTTCATGGCGCATCGCCCCGGATAAGCCTTCACCACCCGTTCCAGTGCCCGCAGCATGACGTCTGTTCCTTTGATGACGCTCCTTTGTCGCTGGATGCCAAGGAAGAAACGCACCATGCCGTCGTCGCGCTGTTCCTTGGGGCGGACGGCGGACATGTTGATGGGGAAGGGGATGAACGTGGTCTTCTCCGGGAACACGGGTTTGTAGGCCGCATGGTATTCGTACAGACCGGCCACTATGCCGTCGCACGTCCGGGCTATCTCGCGGTTGGCACGTTCCTTGGCCGTCCCGATCCAGTCGGCCAGAATCTGTCGTGTGGCTTCGTTGTCGGTTCTCTTCCCGAACTGGCAGAACTCCGAATACCGGAACGTGTCGGTCTGCGTGCAGGCACGTGCCCAATAATAATCGTTCCCGAATGCCCCGAGGAACACCTTCGCGTTGTGGCGTTTCAGATAGCGGTAGACGGCCAGGCAACGCTCCACTTTCAGCTCCAGAAAGCAAGGGTTGATGAGCTGGACGACATCATAGTCCCGCAGTTTGGGCAACACGCCCAGCACCCTGCACAGATAAGCGATTCCTCCCGCCTTTCCCTCGCGGCGCGAGAGGAGGATGTCGCTTTTGTAATGCTTCCAGAAGTCACCGTTGGACAGTACGCAGACCTCATGTCCCAAGGCACGAAGCCCCTCGGCCAGCGTCCAATGGACATGGCTATATTCTCCCAGTAGAAGTATTCTCATTGTCTCATCTTGTATGTCATGCGTTCGGCCAGGCTCAGCAGGTATAGTCCCCATCGGGCTTGCGACAACAGCCGGAACACCTCGTAGGGAAGCGAGTAGCCCCGGCGGGGCAACGGGAAGAGCTTTTCGGCACGCATCGTCCGGACTTCTTCCACCACACGCCGCAGCGGGACTTGCGCGCGGAACAGGTTGCGGATATAGTCGCAGGACAGGATGTTCACCTTACGCTCCAAGGCCATGCGCTGCTCCGCGTTCAGGGTTGCTTCTTCCCGTCTCCACGCGGCCACGCGACTGAGCATCTTTCTGAAATCCGACAGGCGTTTTTCGAGATGGCCGCGTGTCTGCGCCGTCATGATGGACTCCGGCCGGTGGTAGTAGGCATAGACGGGCAGGGGGGCATGCACGGTTGTCCCTGCCCGGAGAAACAACGCCGTGCAGAACTCTTCGTCCTCGTGGTAGCCTACGGTCGTGAAACGGATATGGCGGGAAGTGACAAGTTCCCGGCGGAACGCATAAAGCCAGACGATGCCCGGGAGATTGCGGCGGCACATGAATTCCGCCCCGCTCTGGTAGGTGTTGAGGCGGAGTGCCCGGGGGAGCGGTACGTCCGCACGGTGGAAGTCGCGGGTCGGCTTGAAGTCGAAACAGAATATGTCGTATTGCCCCTCTTCCAGTAGAGGCACGTATAGCGGCAGCGTTCCGGCATAAAGATAATCGTCGGCATCGACAAACTGGACGTACTTTCCCCGAGCGGCATCCAGTCCCGCGTTGCGCGCCGCGCCGGGTCCTTGATGGGCGACGGGAAGATAGCGCACGTCGAAGGGTTGCCGTTTCAGCAGGTCGTGGGGAAAGTCGTCGGAACCGTCGTCTACGAGGATGACTTCGCAGTCGCCGCCGGACAAGTCCTGCGCCGCGATGCTGTCCAGGCAACGTCCGAGAAGTTCCGCCCCCACATTATAATAAGGGATGACGAAGCTCAACAGCGGGCAGGCCGCCGGGGCTTTCTTACTTGTGTCCCCAAGCATACAGGCGGCAGTGGAATGAAAGGCCAAAGAGAGCCAATGGGAAATTTTTCAGCTTCTGCCTGAACGGCACGTCGAGATGCCACCAGTCGCGACAGGAGAGGTCCTGGCCGCGCAGCCGTTCGAGCACACGCCGGTTATGGCTGTCGTCGCGGTCGGGCGCACGCATCATTTCTATCAGCGTGTCGGTCAGCATCAGGAGCATGGCCGGACGTTCGCGGCGGCAGGCGGGAACGTCCGCTGTCGCCTGGTAGAGGTCAAGGAGGGCATCCATGCGGTCGCACAGCGTATGGAAGGCAGAACGGACGGTGATGGAGTCTGTCCGGTAGCGGTAGACGTAAAGTCCCGCGTCGGAGAGGAGGATATGCTTCGCCCTGCGCATCAAGCGGGGCATGGTGAAAAGGTCCTCGAAATCGCGCCCCACGGGAAACCGGACGGCATCGAACAACGCGCGGCGGTAGATTTTGTTCCACGCATAGGCATGGCGGTAACGCCGGGTGTTCACCCAGTCCTCGAAAACGGCCGGACATCCTTTCACCTCACGGTCGCCCGGTTGCCACAGGCACTGACGCGGTGAGCCGTGGTACACGCAAACCGGGTATTCGAGCAAGTCGATGCTTGCGTCCCGCCGGAGCAGCGCCATGTTCGCCGCGTAGGTGTCCGGCGACAGGCTGTCGTCCGAATCCACGAACGTGACGTAAGTCCCCGTGGCGATGTCCAGTCCGGCGTTGCGGGCTGCGCTCAGTCCGCCGTTGGCCTGGTGAATCACGCGGATGCGACTGTCGCGGCGGGCATAGCCGTCGCAGAGCGCGCCGCAGCCGTCCGGCGACCCGTCGTCGACCAATACGATTTCGTAGTCCGCGAACGATTGCCGCAGGAGGCTGTCCAGGCATTCCCCGAGATAGTCCTCCGTTTTATAGACGGGGACAATGATACTCAAAAGCGGTGTTTCCTGCATGGTTTCCGGCGGGATTGGTGACGCAAATGTAGCATTTTTATTATGGATTGCTTACTTTTGCCAGCGAAAAAGGGGACAGCATTTCCCGCTGTCCCGGTTTCTTCTCCCGCATGGCGAACAAAGTTACGGTATTAGTGGCAGCCTACAACACGGAGGCGTTCATCGCACAGTGCATGGACTCCCTGGTCGGGCAGACGCTTAGGGAAATCCAAATTATCTGCATTGACGACGCTTCGACCGACGGGACGTATGGTCTGTTGCGCCGTTATGCCGACGATGATCCCCGCGTCACCGTTTTGCGTAACGAGGAGAACCAAGGACAGGCGCGGGCGCGCAACCGCGGACTGGCCTTGGCCGACGGCGAGTTCGTCACCATGGTCGACAGTGACGACTGGCTGGCACCGGATGCCCTGTCCGAGGCCTATTCCGCAGCCCAGGCATCGCCGGAAGTCGACGCCGTGCTCTTCGACCTCGTGTATTATTACCAGGCGGACGGGCGAACCGCTCCCTACCGCCTGCGGACGGCGAAGACAAGTTTTACAGGCGAGGAGGCTTTCCGCCTGAGTATGGATTGGAGCATACACGGACTGTATCTGGTCAGGCGCGACATCCACCTGCGTTATCCCTTCGACGATTCGTGTCGCCTGTACAGCGACGACAATACGACCCGCCTGCATTTCCTGCACAGCCGCCAGGTGCGACTTTCGGGCGGCAAGTATTTCTACCGGCAGCACGAAGGTTCTTCCACCCGCCGGTGCAGCATCCTGCATTTCGAGAAACTCGATGCGGAGTTGAGCATGAAAGAGGCACTGGTGGCCGAGCACGTGCCGGTCGACATCGTTGCGTTGCAAGAGACCTGCCGGTGGCGCGACCTGGTGGAGGCCTGCATCTACTGGCAGCGGCACAAGCGGTCTTTCACGCCGGAAGAAGGCCGGAGGATAAACGACAAGATACGCCGGCATTGGCGAATCATCGACCTGAACCTCGTCGACAGGCGGATGCTCCGTAAGTTCGGCTATATGCCTTTCCGGCATGCTTATCCCCTGTTCCGCATCTGTACAGCTATTTACGGCTTGCTGCAACCTGTGGCGCACAGGTTGAAAGGACTGTCACGGAACGAGGCGTGACAAGTCGGCGACCCGTGAAATCTATCAGCCGACCCGTGACGCTTAGTCGGCGACTTGTTACGACTATCCGGCGACCCCGTGCGCCTGAGCGGCGGTTAGCGATGGCGACGGCAGGGAGAGGCAGTCTTCCGGCGGCGGTTCGGGTTCGCCCTGTGGCCGCCGGATGTAAATTATCCCAAAATAGTTTGACCTTATTTCCCTGTTTATCGGGAAACTTGTAAATTTGCGTGCAATAAACTCATTACCCCATGACCTCATTTATTGCCGACAAAATCGTGATGGACGGTTTGACCTATGACGACGTCCTGCTTATCCCCGCTTATTCAGAAGTTCTTCCGCGCACTGTCGCTTTGGAAACAAAGTTCTCGCGCAATATCGAACTGAAAATACCTTTCGTGACGGCTGCCATGGACACCGTTACGGAAGCTCCGATGGCCATCGCCATCGCACGGGAAGGCGGAATCGGTGTCATCCACAAGAATATGTCCATCGAGGAACAAGCCCGTCAGGTGGCTATCGTCAAACGTGCCGAAAACGGTATGATCTACGACCCGGTCACCATCCAGCGAGGCCGGACTGTCGGCGAGGCGCTCCGCCTGATGAGCGATTACCACATCGGCGGCATCCCCGTGGTGGACGACGACCGGAAGCTCGTCGGCATCGTCACGAACCGTGACCTGCGTTTCGAGCCGGACATGGACAAGCTCATCGACAAGGTGATGACGAGCGAGAACCTCGTCACCACGACGCAGCAGACCGACCTGACCGCCGCCTCCCGGATTCTTCAAGAGAACAAGATAGAGAAATTGCCCGTCGTCGACCACGAAGGCCGACTGGTAGGCCTGATTACCTATAAGGACATCACCAAGGCCAAGGACAAGCCCATGGCCTGCAAGGACAGCAAAGGCCGCCTGCGCGTGGCCGCCGGCGTGGGCGTGACCAACGACACGCTCGAACGCGTCGAGGCCTTGATACGGGCTGGCGTGGATGCCATCGTCATCGACACGGCACACGGGCATTCCAAGTATGTCATCGAGAAATTGCGCGAAGTCAAAGCCAGCTTCAAGGACGTGGATGTCGTGGTCGGTAACGTGGCCACGGGTGACGCGGCCAAGATGCTCGTGGAGGCAGGTGCCGACGCAGTGAAAGTGGGCATCGGTCCGGGCTCCATCTGCACGACGCGCGTCGTCGCCGGAGTCGGCGTTCCGCAGCTCTCGGCCATATACGATGTGTCCTGCGCCCTCAAAGGGACGGACGTTCCGCTCATTGCCGATGGTGGCTTGCGCTATTCCGGCGATGTCGTCAAGGCTTTGGCCGCCGGTGGCGACTGCGTGATGATTGGCTCGCTCGTGGCCGGAACGGAGGAGTCGCCGGGAGAAACCATCATCTTCAACGGAAGGAAGTTCAAGACCTACCGTGGCATGGGCTCGCTCGAAGCCATGGAGAACGGCTCGAAAGACCGTTACTTCCAATCGACTGTCGTGGATACCAAGAAACTCGTGCCGGAAGGCATCGCAGGCCGCGTCCCGTTCAAGGGTTCCGTGCAGGAAGTCATCTACCAACTGGTCGGCGGCTTGCGGTCGGGCATGGGCTACTGCGGAGCGGCCACAATCGGCAACCTGCATGATGCCAAGTTCACGCGGATTACCAACGCCGGTGTGCTCGAAAGCCATCCGCATGACATCACGATTACCAGCGAAGCTCCCAATTACAGCCGGCCGGAATAATCACCCTTACATATCTGTATGAAAAGAGTTGTAGGCATACTCTCCATGTGTCTTGTCCCCCTTTGCGGGATGGGGCAGACGGCAGACGACCCTGTCCTGATGGAAATCAACGGGAAGGGCATCACGCGTTCTGAGTTCGAATACTCGTACAACAAGAATAATGACGGGCAGAACGAGGTGGAATACAAAAGTGTCGACGAATATGTGGACATGTTTATCAACTACAAGCTAAAAGTGGAAGAGGCACTGGCCGCCCGCATAGACACCACGCAGGCTTTCCGCAAGGAGTTTGAGAGCTATCGGGACATGCAGCTGACCCCCTTGTTGATAGACACGATGTACATCGATTCCGTGGCTCGTGACTTATATTCCCGTTTGGAGGAACGCATGGAGGGGAAAGACCTGATTCATCCGGCACAAATCCTTATCAGTGTGCCGCAGAATGCGGGCGAAAGCGAACGGCGGCAGAGAAGACTGCTTGCCGATTCCATCTATAACCTGCTCCAACAAGGGGAAGACTTCTCCAAACTGGCGCAGAAATACTCTGACGACACCCAGACGGCTGCCAACGGAGGCCAGCTCCCCTGGATGGGACCGCATTCCATGTCGAAGGACTTCGAGGACAAAGCCTACTCGATGAATGTGGGGGACCTGTCGAAACCATTCGAGTCGGTGATGGGCTTCCATATCCTCCGGATGAATGACCGTCGCCCACTCGAAGCATACGAACAGCTGAAACCCATATTGGTCAAGGCACTCGAACGCCGCGACATCGAAGATGAATCGGCCAAAAGCACCATAAGGAAGATTGCCGCCGCTTCGAATGGCAGACTGACCCGGGAGATGGTTGTCGACAGTGTGTTGAATGTGGCTATTGCCCAAGACCCGGACTTGAAGTTCCTCGTTCAGGAATATCACGATGGCCTCCTGCTTTATGAGATAAGCAAACAGAAGATTTGGGATGAGTCCGTGAAGGACACATCGAAGTTGGAGGAATATTTCGAGGCGAACAGAAATAAATACAAGTGGGACGAGCCCCGCTTCAAGGGCTTTGTGTTTTACGCGACCGACAAGAAGTATCTTAAACCAGTGAAGAAAATCCTGAAAAAGATAAAGGATGATAGCTGGTATAAGACGATTAAGGACAAGTATAACAACGACTCGACAATCAATGTCTACGTATGCAGTCCTGCGTTTTACAAGAAAGGTGACAATGCGTACGTTGATGAATTGGTGTTCGGCGGCCCGGCGGCCAAGTGCCCCGATGCGTTTACCTGTGTAGGCGTGGCGGGGGATAAGTTAAAGCAACCGCGTGAACTCAAAGATGCCATGTCCTCCGTGATAAGCGATTACCAGGAAGAATTGGAGCGTCAGTGGGTAGACGAACTACGGAAAAAGTACTCGTTCAAAGTGAATCAGGACATCCTAAAAACGGTGAATAACCACAATGACTAAGACGAAAATTTGGAGCGCCTTTCTTGTCGCTTTTTTGCTCCACCTCCCGATGGTAGGTCAGAACAATACGGCCGACGAGGTGATTTGGGTGGTTGGTGACGACCCCATCTTGCGCTCTGACGTGGAGGGCGAACGCTTGAACGCCGAACTGAGTGGCCAACAGTTTGACGGCGACCCGTTCTGTCGCATTGCGGAGTTACTTGCCGTCCAAAAGCTCTTCTTGCATCAGGCCGACATAGACAGTATCGAGGCCTCGGACAGCGAAGTGCTCTCTGAGGTGAATTACAGGGAGAACCAGTTCGTGCAGAACTTCGGTTCGGTCGAGCGTATTGAGCAGTTCACCAAGAAGACCATGCGACAGTTGCGCGACATGTGGAAAGAGCCTGCCCGCGACAACATACGCATTCAGAAGATGCAGCAGAAAATCGTCGAGAACGTAAAGGTGACTCCTGCCGAAGTCCGGCAATATTATAAGGACTTCCCGGAAGACAGTCTGCCTCTTGTTCCGACGCAAGTAGAAGTGCAAATAATCACACAGACTCCCGAAATACCACGCTCGGAGATAGAACGTGTGGAGAACCAACTGCGCGAGTATGCCCGGAGGGTTAACGATGGCGAAACCGAGTTCTCCACATTGGCGATGCTGTATTCGCAGGACGGGAGTTCGCGGTACGGAGGCGAACTTGGATACATGAACCGTACCGCGCTTGCGCCGGAATTTGCCAACGTAGCTTTCAGTCTGACTGATCCCAAGAAAGTTTCCAAGATTGTACGGACGGAATACGGATACCATATTATCCAACTGATAGGACGGCAAGGCGACAAGGTCAACGTGCGGCACATTCTGCTGAAACCGGAAGTCCCGCAGGAGGAGATAGACAAGGCATTGCTCCGCTTGGACTCTATCGCAAACGACATCCGTTCCGGGAAATTCACTTTCGAAGAAGCCGTTCCCTATTTGTCTGACGACAAGGATACGCGCAATAACCACGGAATCATGGTCAACGTCAACCAGGAACGAGGAGAGCGCACGTCGCGTTTCGAGATGCGCGACCTTCCTCAGGATGTCGCCAAGGTAGTGGATACGCTCGAAGTAGGGCAAATCTCCCAGCCGTTCACGATGATTAATAATAGTGGGCAGGAAGTCTGTGCCATTGTGAGAGTGAAGAACCGCATAGAACGCCATCATGCCAATATGCAGGAGGATTTCCAGTTACTTAAAGACAACGTTCTGGGCATGCAGCGCGAAGAAAAGATTGAGAAGTGGATTCAAGAGAAGCTGAAAACCACTTATGTCAGAATAAATCCCGAGCTGCAAGATTGTGACTTGAAGTACACAGGATGGCGTAAATGAGGAGTAAGGGCAACGTTTACTTCCGTCGTGTCGGCTGGTGGGGAAAGTGGATGGCCTTCATGGCTTTCTTCTGCGTACATCTGTACGCCTTTCCGCAGGATGTCCCCCCCCGCGAGGCGAGCAAGGAAACCGTCAAGCTCATCCATACAGATACCTTACGGCATAACCAGAGCTTGTTCCCGGATACCCGCATCCTCACTGGCAATGTCCAGCTCTTCCATGACGGTATTGATATGTACTGTGACAGTGCCTACCAATACGAAGCGACGAATTCCGTGGAGGCTTTCGGGCATGTCAAGATTATTCAAGGCGACACGCTTTCCCTGACAGGCGATTATTTATACTATGACGGGAATACGCAACTGGCGCAAGTCCGTTGGAATGTGGTCATGACGCACCATGAAAGCATCCTCTATACCGACAGTTTGAACTATGACCGTTTATACGGTGTGGGTTACTTCTTCGAGGGCGGCAAGCTCGTGGATGGAGAAAACACTTTGACTTCCGATTGGGGCGAGTATCATCTTGATTCAGATTCCGCGGTGTTCTATTATAATGTGCACCTGACGAATCCCCGTTTCGTGCTTACTTCTGATACGTTGCACTATGACACGGAGACGAAGTGGGCGGAAGTGATGGGGCCGTCGAATATTAAGAACATCGAGAACAACATCTATACGGAACACGGCTTTTACAATACGGAGAGCGAGAGCGTCCAACTGATGGAACGGTCGACCGTGGTCAACAGGGACGGTCGCAGTATGGTCGGGGACAGTATCTCGTATGACAAAGTCAGCGGGATGATGGAGGCGTTCGGTAATGTCATCTATGACGACAAGTCCAACCACAACATGCTCACCGGGGAGTTCTGCCAATACAACGAACTCACCGGCATGGCCTACGCCACGGACAGCGCCATGCTGAAAGACTATTCCAACGTCGACGACACGTTGTTCGTGCATGCGGATACGCTGCGACTGTACACGTACAACATGGACACGGATTCCGTCTACCGTGTGCTGCATGGCTATTTCCATGTCCGCGCCTACCGCACGGATGTCCAGGCCGTATGCGACTCGCTCGTCTACAACACGGGAATCAGACAGATGGCCATGTACCGCGACCCGATTGTCTGGAACAACGCACAGCAGCTGCTCGGAGAGGAAATATATACGTACCTCAACGATTCTACCATAGACAGCGTGCATGTGGTCAGCCAGGCCTTGCTGGTCGAGCAGGTGGATAGCGTACACTACAACCAGGTCAGCAGCCAAATCATGCGGTCTTATTTCCAGGACGGTGTCATAAAGGAAAATGTGGCCGACGGCAACGTGTATGTCAACTACTTCCCGCTCGACGATGACAGCGTGCTCATCGGTTTGAACTATACGGAAACGAGTTTGCTCCGGATGTTCATGGAGGAGAAGAGGCTCCAAAAGATGTGGACTCCTGAGGCCACCGGTGTCTTCTATGACATCTCGATTATTCCGAACAGCAAATTGCATTTGGAGAACTTTGCCTGGTTCGACTACATACGTCCCCGTGACAAATACGACCTCTTCGAGTGGCGGCCGAAAGCCAAGGGGACTGAACTGAAAAAGCAGATACGCCGGGAAGCACCCCTGCAAACCTTGCCGAAGAAGTAAAGAAAGGACAACGATGGGAGGCATCATTCATCTTTTGCCCGATGCCGTGGCCAACCAGATAGCTGCGGGCGAGGTGATTCAGCGACCCGCGTCGGTCGTCAAGGAACTGGTTGAGAACTCCATCGATGCAGGAGCCACGCTCATCGAAATCTGGATAACCAATGCCGGGAAAGGCAGCATCCAAGTCACCGACAACGGGTCGGGACTGTCCGAGACGGATGCGCGGCTGGCTTTCGAGCGTCACGCCACGTCCAAGATCAGCGACGTGCGCGACCTTTACAATCTTCACACCATGGGATTCCGGGGCGAGGCTCTCCCCTCGATTGTCGCCGTCTCCCAAGTGGAGCTGAAAACCCGCACGAAGGACGAAGAGCTGGGGACGCGCCTGCTCATCGAAGGCTCGAAGATTGTCAGGCAGGAGCCCGTGGCGTGCCCGGTCGGCGCGAACTTCACGGTGCGTAACCTTTTCTTCAACATACCAGCCCGCCGCAAGTTCCTCAAATCGAACCAGACGGAACTGAACAACATCCTGACCGAGTTCGAGCGCATCGCCTTGGCCAATCCGGGCGTTTCCATGCGCCTGCATAACGAGAACGCCGTCCTGCTGAACCTTCCGGCCGGCAACCTGCGCCAGCGCATCCTCGGCATCTTCGGGAAGAAGTTAGACCAAAGCCTGATCCCCGTCCAGGTCAGCACGGAGCTCGTGGAAATCAACGGCTATGTCGGCATACCCGAGAGTGCGCGCAAAAAGGGTGTCCAGCAGTTCTTCTTTGTCAACAAGCGTTACATGCGGCATCCCTACTTCTCGCGTGCCGTCATGTCCGCCTACGAACGCCTCATACCCGAGGGCGAGGGCATTCCTTTCTTCATCGACATCAGCGTCGACCCGTCGCGCATAGATGTCAACATACATCCCACGAAGACGGAGATAAAGTTCGAGGATGAGCGGGAAATCTGGCAAATCATTGCGGCCACCGTGCGCGAGGCGTTGGGAAAGTTCCATTCCGTGCCCACCATCGACTTCGATACGAGCTTTAAGCCCGACATCCCGCCTTTTGCGGCGAACAAGCGGGCGGCATCGCCCGAGTTGGACATCGACAGGAATTACAATCCGTTCCATCCCGATGCCGCCCCGTCGGCGCGTTATGGCGCGGGCAGTTCCGGTGCGGGCTGGCAGGAACTCTACGAATACGCGAAGGCGACGGCCGGGAGCGGTGACGGCGACCCGCAGGACGAGGCCGGACAGGAGGCGGAAGAACAGTCCTTGTTCAAGGACGAGGGCACTTTCCCCGACGACGGACTGGGGTCGGACTTCATCCAGTTCAAGGGACGCTTCCTGCTCACCTCCGTCAAGTCCGGCCTGATGCTCATCGACCAGCACCGGGCGCACATCCGCGTCCTGTACGATGCCTACAAACGGCAAATCGAGGGGCGGAAAGGAATGTCGCAAGGCATCCTGTTCCCCCGAACCGTCCAGTTGTCGCCCTCGCAAGCCAGCATATTGGCGGACATCAAGGAACAAATCAAGTACATCGGCTTCGACCTCTCGCCATTGGGCGGGGGGAGTTATGCGATTAACGGGGTGCCGACGGGCATCGGCGGACTTGACCCGGCCAAGTTGCTGCAAGACATCGTGGATGACGTGGCAAACGAAAAGTGCCAGCATGTCGGCGAAGAAGTCCATCACCGTATCGCCCTTTCGCTGGCGCGGAAGATGGCCATCCCCGTCGGCCAGGCCATGAGCGCGGCGGACATCCAAAACCTGGTCGGCGAACTCTTTGCCTGCGAAACGCCCAACTATACGCCCGACGGCAAGAACGTCATTGTGATTATCCCGCAGGAACAGATTCTGCGCCTTTTCGCGTAGGGGAGTGGCCGTTATGTGCCGCCCCGTTGTTCACTTTCCCTTTCTGTCCGGCTGTCCGGAAATTCTATCCGGCGACCCGTCGCGACGGGTCGCCGACTTGTAAATCCTGTCAGTACTGACAGGATTTGCTGCCTGTACCAAGGGGCGGAACAGCCTTGGCGGTGGTTTTTATGAGATGCCCGATTCCACGGTGCGTTCCTTACCGGAAGTCATCGACGGAGCTGTCACGTTGCTCTTGTCTGTCGGCAAATTCCTGCCTCCATCCCTTACCCGTAGGTAGAAAAGGTGGCCGCTGTTTGCGGATGCGGGGCGAAATGTGTACTTTTGCAAATATCATTTTCCGTTGGCGGAACAACCGCGTGGAGAATGGTGCCATTGTTTCAACAAAAGCAGAGAAGAAAAAGATATGCTGAGGATTGCAGTGCAGTCGAAAGGTCGGCTGTATGATGATACGATGGCCTTGCTGAACGAGGCCGACGTGAGAGTTCCGTCATCGCGCCGCACGTTGCTGGTGAGGGCGACCAACTTTCCTGTCGAAGTGCTTTACCTGCGCGACGACGACATCCCCCGCACCGTGGCCGACGGCGTGGCCGACGTGGGTGTCGTGGGGCTCAACGAACTGCGCGAGCAGGAAGTCGAGGCCGACGTGGTTCGGTCGCTGGGCTTTGGTGCTTGCCGCCTCTCCTTGGCCGTGCCCGCCTCGGTGGACTACACGGGCTTGAAATGGTTCGACGGCCGGCGCATCGCCACGTCCTATCCCCGCATCCTGTCGCGCTATCTGGAACAGGCGGGCGTGCGGGCGGATGTCCATGTCATCACCGGCTCGGTCGAAGTGTCGACCAGCATCGGACTGGCCGACGCCATCTTCGACATCGTTAGCTCGGGCTCGACACTGGTGAGCAACAACCTCCGCGAAGTGGAGACGGTGATGAAAAGCGAAGCCGTCCTCATCGCCCATCCCGACATGAGCGGCTACAAGCACGCCATACTGGACGAGCTGCTGTTCCGCATCAAGGCCGTGCAGGATGCCGGAGGGAAGAAATATGTCTTGATGAATGTTCCCCGCTCCCGCGTGGAGGAGGTGTTGGCCGTCCTCCCCGGAATCAAGAGCCCCACGGTCATGCCCCTGGCCGACGCGGACTGGTGCAGCGTGCATACCGTGCTGGACGAAGACCGCTTTTGGGAAATCATAGGCCAGTTGAAGGAAAAGGGCGCACAGGGAATACTCGTGCTGCCGATAGAGAAAATGGTCGTTTGACCGGACGCGCGTGCCCGTCCGCTCCCTTTCCCTGCGGGGATGGCGAGGCGGAGGACAGCGAAAAGGGAGTTTTGACTTATGAAATTGATATGCAATCCGGAACGGTCGTCGTGGCCGTCGTTGTTGCAGCGACCGGCGCATGACGTGGTGTCGTTGCTCGAGGTGGTACGCCCTATCTACGAGCGCGTGCGGGACGGTGGCGATACCGCCGTCCTCGATTATGGCGAGCGGTTTGACGGCGTGCGCCCCGCCCGGCTCGAAGTGAATCCCGAGGAGTTCGACAGGGCTGCCGCCCTGCTGCCGGACGATTTGAAAGCAGCCATCGACCTGGCCTGCCGGAATATCCGCACGTTCCATGCCGCGCAAGTCTTCGCCCCCGTGCGGGTCGAGGTATGTCCGGGAGTGGTTTGCGAACAGCGTGCCGTCCCCATAGAACGTGTCGGCCTGTATGTGCCGGGCGGGACAGCCCCTCTCTTTTCCACGGTGCTGATGCTGGCCGTGCCTGCCCGGCTGGCCGGATGCCGCGAGGTGGTGCTGGCCACGCCTCCCGGTCGTGACGGGCACGTGAATCCTGCCGTCCTTTATGCCGCCCGCAAGGCCGGTGTCGACCGTGTCTTTGCCATGGGTGGTGCGCAGGCCGTGGCCGCCATGGCACTTGGGACGGAAACCGTGCCCAAGGTCGACAAGATTTTCGGCCCGGGCAACCAGTACGTCACGGCGGCCAAGCAGTTGGCCGCCCTCTACGATACGGCCATCGACCTCCCCGCCGGACCCAGCGAGGTGGAGGTGCTGGCCGACGACACCTGCCACCCCGATTTCGTGGCCGCCGACCTGCTGAGCCAGGCCGAGCACGGAGTCGACAGCCAGGTGGTTCTGGTGACAACCTCGGAGGACGTGGCACGCGCCGTGATGCACGAGGTCGAAGTCCAACTGTCCGCATTGCCCCGCCGGGACATCGCGGAGAAATCCTTGGAGCACAGTCTGGCCATTGTCGTGAAGGACATGGATGAGGCTGTCGACCTGACCAACGCTTATGCGCCGGAGCATCTTGTCGTGGCCGTCAAGGATTATGCGTCCGTCGGCCAGCGCATCGTCCATGCCGGTTCGGTGTTCCTGGGTGATTGGAGCTGTGAAAGTGCCGGCGACTACGCTTCCGGAACGAACCACACCCTCCCGACGAAAGGCTATGCGAAGGCATACAGCGGGCTGTGCCTTGACAGCTTCGTGCGGAAGATGACCATCCAGGAGCTTTCGCCCGAAGGCATCAAGACTATTGGCCCTGCCGTGACGCGGATGGCCGAAGCGGAAGGGCTCGAAGCCCACAAACGTGCCATGGCTATCCGGATGGAAAGCCTCGACGGGGAGGGCGACGTATGAAAGACTTGAAGTCACTGGTACGCCCGAACATCTGGGCGTTGCAACCATACAGCTCGGCACGCGACGAGTATCACGGCCATGAGGCGAAGGTATTCCTTGATGCAAATGAAAGTCCTTACAACTCGCCGTATAATCGTTATCCCGACCCGCTCCAACATGAGCTGAAAGCCCTCGTGTCCCGCGTGAAAGGCGTTCCGCCCGCTTGCGTGTTCGTGGGCAACGGCAGTGACGAGGCGATAGACCTGGTTTACCGCGTGTTCTGCGTGCCCGGTCGCGACAATGTCGTGGCGATAGAGCCGACGTATGGCATGTATGCCGTCTGTGCCGCAGTGAACGATGTGGAATATCGTTGCGTGCAGCTGGATGAACGCTTCGGCTTCTCTGCCGATGAAATCCTCCGTGCCACCAGTTCCAACACGAAGGCCGTCTTCCTCTGCTCGCCCAATAACCCGACCGGCAACGACCTGAACCGCGACGAGATGCTGACGCTCATCCGCCGTTTCGACGGCATCGTGGTAGTAGACGAGGCCTATGCGGACTTCTCCTCGCAGAAATCGCTCCGGGAGGAACTGCCGTCGGCTCCCAATCTTATAATTCTGAACACGCTTTCCAAGGCATGGGCCAATGCGGGCATACGCTTGGGACTGGCTTATGCGTCGCCGGAAATCATCGCCTTGTTCAACAAGGTGAAGTATCCTTACAATGTCAGCACCTTGGCGCAGGAAAAGGCCAAGGAAATCCTTGTGCGCCAGTACGAGGTGGACAAATGGGTTCACCAAATCCTCAGGGAACGGGAGCGTGTGATGGCTGCTTTCCGCGAATTGCCCGTCTGCGTGAAAGTGTTCCCCACGAGTGCCAACTTCTTCCTTGCCCGGATGACCGATGCCGGCGCCATATATGACTATCTGGTACGTTGCGGAATAATCGTGCGCAACCGTTCACGCGTGACCATGTGCGGGGAATGCCTCCGGGTGACGATAGGAAACCCGCAGGAGAACATGCAACTCCTATCGGCCTTGCGGAAATACAGACAAGAGTGAAAAAGATACTATTCATAGACCGTGACGGCACGTTGATACGTGAGCCGGCCGACGAACAGATTGATAGTTTCGAGAAGCTCGAATTCATGCCTGACGTGTTCCATGCCTTGCGTCGCATCAGGCAGCTCACGGATTTCGAGTTGGTCATGGTGAGCAACCAGGACGGCTTGGGAACACCGTCGTTCCCCGAGGAAACGTTCTGGCCCGTGCATAATTTTATCCTGCGTACCTTACAGGGCGAGGGGATTGTGTTTGACGCGATTCATATCGACCGCCACTTCCCCGAGGACGGCGCGCCGACGCGGAAACCCGGCACGGCCATGCTCACGCAGTACATGACGGCGGAATACGACCTGGCTCACAGCTACGTCATCGGCGACCGCGAGACCGATGCACAACTGGCGCGCAACCTGGGGTGCATCCCGCTCATCCTGGGGGCGGACATGTCCTGGGAGGATGTCGCCCGCCGTGTCATCGGCGGCGAACGGATTGCCGAAGTCCACCGCGTGACGCGCGAGACCGACGTTTTCGTCCGCGTAGGGCTGGACGGGACGGGCGTGTGTCGCGTGGACACTGGCTTGAAGTTCTTCGACCACATGCTGGAACAGCTTTCCCACCACGGGGCGATGGACTTGGAAATCCGGGTCAAGGGCGACTTGGACGTGGATGAGCACCACACCATCGAGGATACGGCCTTGGCGTTGGGCGAGTGCTTGTTGCGCTGTCTGGGCGACAAGCGGGGAATACGGCGTTACGGTTTCGTCCTGCCGATGGACGACTGCCTGTGCCAGGTAGCCCTCGACTTCGGCGGAAGGCCGTGGTTGGTGTGGCAGGCCGACTTCGCCCGCGAACGCGTCGGCGACGTGCCTACCGAGATGTTCCTCCACTTCTTCAAGAGCCTGAGCGACGCGGCAAAGATGAACCTGAACATCAAGGCGGAGGGGCAGAACGAGCATCACAAGATAGAAGGAATATTCAAAGCATTGGCTCGCTCGTTGCGCATGGCCGTGGAGCGTGATTTCGAGCACTTCCGTTTGCCGTCGAGTAAGGGAAGCCTATGAAAAGGCTTGTGCTTTGGATCTTGCTCTTAGCCGGTCTGACCTTTCTCCCCGTCTCGTGCGAGAAAATAGACCTGCCAACGGAAGATACGGAGCAGGACGAGGAAGAGGTATCCGACGAGGAGACATCGGACGAAGAGGTATCGGTCGAAAGTGATACGCTCTCCGTTGCCCAGGCACAGGAGGCTTATGGGCAGGTCGTCGGAGTAATGGGCTATATCGTAGGATATGTTTCCGGCACGAGTCTGAGCGGGGCGGTGTTCGGTGTCCCGACCGAGAGAGCCAATACGAACATGCTGATTGCTGACTCTCCTTGGGAAACCGATGTGGCCAATTGTATGCCTATCCTCCTGGAAGCGGATGAGGTTCGGCCGGCCTTGAATCTCTACGACCATCCTGACTACTACACTCGGCTTGTCTACATAGAGGGATACGTCGAGACTTATTTCACCGTGGCGGGTATTCGTGAAGTTTACGCCTACGAAATAAAAGAAGAAGAGGACGAGCCGATACTGTCCGGCGACATCACGTCGCCCGTAGTGAATCCGGACATGCAGCATGTGGTTTCCGGCCGAGCCAAGTCGGTGTGGAAATAATCGGCCTCGGAATCCGAGATTACAGAAAGAAAATCGTATTTTCGCATCACTTTAATTGTCTCTCCAAATGGAAATAGAAGGAAAAATCATTGCCGTTCTGCCACCTCGTGGGGGTACTTCGGCTCGTACAGGTTCGACGTGGAAATCCCAGGAATTCGTTATCGAAACATTTGACAACTATCCCCGCAAATGCGTGTTCCGGATTTTTGGTGAGGATCGGCTGAACCAGATGAACGTTCAACTGGGTGAGGTGCTGCGTGTGTCGCTCGACATTGATGCCCATGAGTACAACGGACGTTGGTACAACGACGTGTCGGCGTGGCGTGTGGACCGCAATGTTTCTCCCCAAGCAGCTGCCCCCGCTGCCGCCCCGACCGAAGCACCGGCACAGCCAGGAGTGAATATACCTATGCCGCCCGTAACGGATAACGGACAGGGAGGCATGATGGGAATCGCTGCTCCGGACGACCTGCCGTTCTGACGGTTTACTGAACATACGGACAAGGATTCCTCTCCCGTTCTACGGAACGACCGGAGGGGAATCCATTTTTATTAAAACAGGATTCATGCGTTTGTCGAGGTATGTGGTGGGGGCGGTTCTGCTGCATCTGCTGCGCTGGATGTTTCTTTTCTTTTTCATCTCGACGGTTGGTGCTGTCTTGTTGTACAGATGGCTTCCCGTTCCGCTCACCCCTTTGATGCTCATCCGTTGCGTGGAGCAGGTACGGGCGGGCGAACCGGTCAGGTTGCGTCATCATTGGGTACCGCTGGACAGCATGTCGGAATACCTCCCCGTGGCGGTGATTGCGTCGGAGGACCAGCGTTTTCTGGAACACCGCGGCTTCGATTTCGAGGCCATCCGCAAGGCCTACGTGGAGCACCTCGAAGGAGGGCGTCGCCGCGGCGGCAGCACCATCAGCCAGCAGACGGCCAAGAACGTCTTCCTCTGGCCCGCCTCTTCGTGGCTGCGCAAAGGGTTGGAGACCTACTTCACCGTGTTGATAGAGTTGTGCTGGTCGAAGGAGCGAATCATGGAAGTTTATCTGAACAGCATCGAAATGGGACACGGCATATATGGCGCGGAAGCCGTGGCGCAGTTGCATTTCGGCTGTACGGCGGCCAGACTCACCCGTGCGCAGTGTGCACTCATAGCCGCCACGCTGCCCAATCCGCTCCGTTACGATTCAGCTCACCCTTCACGTTACATGATGAAGCGGCAAAAGCAAATCATGCGTGAGATGAAGCATATCCCTCCTCTCTCGCGCAACGTCGGGAAGCCTTAGGAAAATGCAGATGGGAGTCAGGTCAATGCGCTCCCGTCGAAATGCAGGGGCAGCAGGCTTTTCGCGTTCCGCAGTCGGTAGATGCGTCGTGTCCCGTAGAGCAACAGGGTTATCGGTTCGGCTTGCTGTTGTTCGGTTTCCAGTATCGCCTGCCGGCATGCGCCGCATGGTGTGATGGGGTCGTCGAGAAAACCTGCCGCTCCGGCTTGCCGGGCAGCGATGGCCAAGAGCCGGACATGGCTGTGGGGGAAGTGGGCGTGCGCCCCGTACAGGGTACAGCGTTCGGCGCAGGTTCCCACGGTGAAGGAAGCGTTTTCCTGGTTGCTTCCGGTGAATATCTCCCCGTTGTCGAGCAAGGCCGCGGCACCGACGCAGAACTGCGAATAAGGGGCGTAGGCGGTGGCGCAGGCCTCTTTGGCTGCCGCGATGAGGGCACGCTCGTCCGGTTGCAGTTCTTCCTCTTGCAGGATGTCGAAGTCGGTGACGATTCTCTTTGTTTCCATGTCA
>CAZYHW010000033.1:16197-19397 GCA_964647405.1 uncultured Prevotellamassilia sp. | reverse complement strand
TTCCGCAAAAACTGTCTATCTTTGTTCGCAAAACGTTTGTTTTGCCTGCTTATAAAGATTGAATAGACATGTTTGACGTGAAAGCATGCCTCGCCGCCTGCGAGGAAAAAATGGAAATGAGCGTGATGCACCTCGAAGACGTTCTGGCGACCATCCGCGCCGGAAAGGCCAACGTACACATACTCGACAGCGTGCGGGTGGAGGCTTACGGCTCGATGGTGCCCCTCCAGAACGTGGCATCCCTGACCACGCCCGACGCGCGCACGATAGCCATCAAGCCGTGGGACAAGACGATGTTCCGCCCCATAGAGAAAGCCATCATCGACTCGGAAGTCGGCATCATGCCCGAGAACAACGGCGAAATCATCCGCCTCGGCATCCCGCCCCTCACCGAGGAACGCCGCCGCCAGCTCTCCAAACAGTGCGGCAAGGAGGCCGAGGAGGCCAAGGTGAGCGTGCGCAACGCGCGGCGCGACGGCATCGACAAGCTCAAAAAGGCCATCAAGGACGGCCTGAGCGAGGACTTGGAAAAAGATGCAGAGGGCGACCTCCAAAAGCTGCACGACAAGATGATCAAGCGCATAGAGGAAATTCTGGCGGCCAAGGAAAAGGAAATCATGACCGTCTGACCCCGCAGCCCCAACACGACGATGCACGGCACCGTTATCCGCAACACTGGCAGCTGGTACGTCGTCCGCACGGACGACGGGCGACAGGTGAAGTGCAAAGTCAAGGGTAACTTCCGCCTGCGGGGCATCCGCTCGACCAATCCCGTCGCCGTGGGCGACAGGGTGACGCTCGGGCCGGAGGAAGGGGGCATCGCCTACATCACCGAGCTGTCCGAACGCCGCAACTGCATCGTCAGGAAAGCCTCGAACCTCTCGAAGCAAAGCCACGTGCTGGCCGCCAACGTCGACGCCGCCCTGCTCATCGCCACCGTGGCGCGACCCGTGACGACGACCACGTTCATCGACCGCTTCCTGGCCTCGGCCGAGGCCTACGGCGTACCGGCGATGCTGGCCTTCAACAAGACGGACGAGCTGGACGACACCACCCGCCCCGCCGCCGAGGCACTCGCGCACACCTACCGCGCCATCGGCTACGACTGTTTCCCCATCTCGGCACTCACGGGCGACGGGCTCGAAGCCCTGACGCAGGCCCTCGCGGGGAAGACGGTGCTGCTGGCGGGGCATTCGGGCGTCGGGAAGTCCACACTGCTCAACCGCCTCGTGCCGGGAGCCGGGGCGCGCACGGCAAGCATCTCCGAAGCACACCAGACGGGGCAGCACACCACGACGTTCAGCGAGATGTACGACCTGCCGGGCGGCGACGGCGCGCTCATCGACATCCCCGGCATCAAGGGGTTCGGCACGTTCGACATGGTGCCCGCCGAGGTGGGACACTACTTCCGCGACATCTTCGCCCTGTCGCGCGGCTGCCGTTTCCACAACTGCACCCACACCCACGAACCGGGCTGCGCCGTGCGCGAGGCACTCGACGAGGGACGGCTGGCCGCCTCGCGCTACGCATCCTATCTGGGTATGCTCGACGACAAGGACGAGGCGAAATACCGCCCCGCCTACTGACCCTCCACACCTCGCCGACCCTCACACACCGAATACCATGGAAGCACTCACAATCATCATCCTGCTGGTGGTCATCGCCCTGCTCCTCTTCGCCATCGAGGCGTTCATCCTGCCCGGCTTCGGCGCGGCGGGCATCTGCGGGGCGGGCTGTGCCGTCGCCGCCAGTGTCGTCACGTTCATCTGCTACGGCCCCGTCCGCGGCATGGCCGTCCTGCTGGGCTCGGTCGTCGTCGTGCTGGCCTTCTTCGTATGGCTGAGCCGCTCGCGAGCCCTCGACCGCGCCTCCCTGCACGCCACGATCAGCTCCACCGCCGCCACGACCGCACAACTAAGCGTCAAGGTGGGCGACGAGGGCGTGGCCACGACACGCCTCGCCCTCATCGGCAACGCCTCGCTCGGCGGGAAGACCGTGGAAGTGAAGTCGGCCGACGGCTTCATCGACGAGGGGACACCCGTCGTCGTCGTCCGCGTCGAGGAAGCCCTCGTCATCGTGCGCCGCAAGGAACCCACACCACCCGAAACCCCCTAAAAACATCCCCCATATGATTAACCCCATCTTCGCCGCCTTTGTCGCGATAGCCGTCATCGTCGCGCTAAGCATCTTCTTCCACTTCGTACCGTTCTTCCTTTGGCTCTCGGCCAAAGTGTCGGGCGTGAAAATCTCGCTCATCCAGCTCTTCCTCATGCGCATCCGCAACGTGCCGCCCGGCATCATCGTCCCCAGCCTCATCGAGGCGCACAAGGCGGGGCTGGGCTACATCACCCGTGACAACCTCGAGGCTCACTACATGACGGGCGGGCACGTGCAGCGCGTCGTCCACGCCCTCGTTTCGGCCTCAAAGGCGAACATCGACCTCTCCTTCGAGAAGGCGACGGCCATCGACCTGGCCGGGCGCGACGTGTTCGAAGCCGTGCAGACCTCCGTCAACCCCAAGGTCATCGACACGCCGCCCGTGGCCGCCGTGGCCAAGAACGGCATCCAACTAATAGCCAAGGCGCGCGTCACGGTGCGCGCCAACATCCACCAGCTCGTCGGCGGCGCGGGCGAGGACACCATCCTGGCGCGCGTGGGCGAGGGAATCGTCTCGAGCATCGGCTCGGCCAACTCGCACGAGGAGGTACTCGAAAACCCCGACTCCATCTCCAAGCTCGTCCTCCGCAAGGGGCTCGACGCGGGGACGGCCTACGAAATCCTCTCCATCGACATCGCCGACATCGACGTGGGCAAGAACATCGGCGCCACGCTCCAAATGGACCAGGCCAACGCCGACAAGAACATCGCGCAGGCCAAGGCCGAGGAACGCCGCGCCATGGCCGTGGCGCAGGAGCAGGAAATGAAAGCCCTCGCCCAGCAGGCGCGCGCAGAGGTCATACAGGCCGAGGCCGAAGTTCCCAAGGCGCTCGCACAGGCTCTGCGCGACGGCAACATGGGCTTCATGGACTTCTACCGCTTGGAGAACCTGAAAGGCGACACCGCCATGCGGCAGAACTTCTCCAAGCTCGGCAAGGACGACATCGCCGACCTGATAAAATAAGTCGGCGACCCGTCACGACAAGTCGCCGACCCGTTGCGACAAGTCGGCTGACCGTTTTCACGATTACTACTGACAGCTA
>CAZYHW010000033.1:13743-16097 GCA_964647405.1 uncultured Prevotellamassilia sp. | reverse complement strand
GCCGACCCGTTGCGACAAGTCGGCTGACCGTTTTCACGATTACTACTGACAGCTACCTTAACCTTAATCACTAAAAAGTTAACCGTATGAAACAAAAATCAATCTTTCCGCGCACCTTGCTGCTGACGGCTGCTCTCGCCGTGGCTGCGACGGCAGGCGCGCAGACCGTCAGTCAAACGGCAGAGACCTCTGCCGACCTCACCGACGGGTATTATGTCATCAAGGGGACGAAGTACAGCGACAGCAGCTCCTCCGGCTACGTCTACTACGACCCCGAGGAGAGCGACGAACGCCTCTACCGCGTCAACACGGACATAACGGGTTATGGAGAAAGCGACACTCCGGACAAAAACTATATCTGGAAGCTGGCGAACAACGGGGACGGCACGTTCACGTTGCAGAACGTCCAGTACGGCGTTTACTTCATTGCCGACGAAAACGAGAACAATAACTTCCAAGGCTCGGAGACGGCTAACCTCCAAATCGTGGAGCAGGATGACTTGTGGTTCGTCACCATGAGCAACTACCAGCACAACAGTGAGACCACCTACCTGTGCGTCAACGAACCGGGCGGATACCCGAACCTGAGCTGGTGGTACGGTATTGGCGACCAAGCAGACCTGATTGTGGAGTTCTACTCCGTCAGCGGCGTGACCATGGACGACACGGCCGATGAGGGAGACGAGGTAGAGACCGTCACGTTCACCGTCGACACAAATAACGGTACGCTGACTGCAAACCTCAGCAGTAGTGCTTACAACAATACGTGGACAAGCACGCAGACCGACCCGCAGCTCACCTTGACGGTCGGGGCGAACAACATGAATGCGAACTCCGACGGCACTATCAACCTGTACCTCGGCACAAATTCAAGTGCCTATGTCTACACGCTCACGGTGTCGAGAGGATGGCAAATAACGTCCTACTCGTTTGACTTCACCAACTACAACACGTCTGATATGTCCATCACCCCCAACGGCGGTGAAACCATTACCTGCACGGGCAGTGAGACGGCAACAGTTTCCGTAACGGACATCAACGCCCAGACGGCCAGCTTCACGCTCTCCAATACCACCGGCTCCAACCACGCCGCCACGCTGAAAGACTTCACCGTGACCGTCGTTGCCTCCGACGATGAGGATGCTATCAGCGTGACCGAAATCTTCACCACCCCCAGTAGCGGCTATCGCTACCGCATCCCTGCCATCACACGTATGACGGACGGCAGCCTGCTCGCCATAGCTGACAAGCGGTACGTCACCGGAGACATCGGCTACGGCCACATCGACGTCGTGGGCCGCATCAGCTCCGACAACGGGGCGACATGGGGCAACGAGTTCACCATCGCCGACGGTACGGATATATCGGGTGCCTTCGACTGCGGCTTCGGTGATGCCGCCGTCGTCACCGACAGTGCCACGGGCCACGTGCTCATGATTTGCTGCGCCGGTAACGTGACCTACGGCTCGTCCACCCGCTCCAACCCGCTGCGCACCGCACGCCTGTACAGCTACGACGGCGGACAGAACTGGACAACCCCGGAGGACATCACGGAATATATTTACGGCCTCTTCGACCAGGAGGACGGCACCTCCATCGCCGGGCTCTTCTTCGGCTCCGGCCGCATCGCCCAGAGCAGCCTCGTCAAGGTGGGCGACTACTACCGCCTCTACGCCGCGCTCTGCACGCGCAGCGGAAACCGCGTTGTCTACTCCGACGACTTCGGACAGACGTGGCAGATACTGGGCGGCATCAACGCCGCGCCGGCACCGAGCGGCGACGAGCCCAAGTGTGAAGAACTGCCCGACGGCAGCGTCCTGCTGAGCAGCCGCAAGTCCTCCGGACGCTACTTCAACGTGTTCTCCTTCACCGACCTGGAAAATGCCGAAGGCTCTTGGAGCACCGCCGTCGCCAGCAACGACGTCACGGGCGGCATCTCCGTGGGCGGCAACTCGACCAACGGCGAAATCCTCATCGTTCCCGCCGTGCGCAATGCCGACGGCAAGGAAGTCTACCTGGCCTTGCAGTCCATCCCCTTCGGCTCCGGCCGTGAAAACGTGGGCATCTGGTACAAGGGTCTCGAAACGTTCAGCGACTTCGACACCCCGACGAACTTCGCCTCCGACTGGGAAGGCAGCTACCAGGTATCCAGCCTCGCCTCGGCCTACTCCACGATGGTGATGCAGGCCGACGGCAAAGTCGCCTTCGTCTATGAAGAAACCTCCATCAACAGCGGCTATCACATCGTCTACACGCCGCTGACCATCGAGGCCATCACGGACAGCGCATACAGCCTCGCCGCAGACGTAGACCGCTGGTCGCTCCTCGCCGAGAGCATCGACGAGAAGTCGACC
>CAZYHW010000033.1:5404-13643 GCA_964647405.1 uncultured Prevotellamassilia sp. | reverse complement strand
CTCCTCGCCGAGAGCATCGACGAGAAGTCGACCTTTACCCCGGGCACTTTCGTGGGGCAACTCACGGAAGAGGGTGTCGCCGCGCTTCAATCCTACGTCGAGGCGTTCGCTGCCTCTCCCTCGCAGGAGAGCTACTACGCCATCATGGCGCAAACGGTTAACCCCGACAACCTCTGGCAAATCGACACCACAACCATCTACCGCATCTATAACGTGCGCGCCGGGGAATACATCAGCGGCATCAACCTGCTGATCCGCGCATCCACCGGCAGAATCACGGGCGAAGTCATCACCGGCAGCGCAAGCGGCAGCAACGCCCTGAACACCCTCTGGCAGTTCGTGAGCGACGGGAACGGCAATTACATGCTGCGAAACCTCAACGCCGACGCCTACTTCCTCGCCGCTACGAGTCAAAGCTCCGTCACCGACATCGAAAGTGCTTCCATCTTCGAGGTGGGCGAGGGTGCGTCGAGCGACAACTGGACGTTTTACGTGACGAACGGCACTTCGAGCACGTACACCTACCTCAACGCTTACTACTCCTCCACGAACAGCGAGCACACCATCGCCACATACTCCGGCGGCAGCAGCGACCAGGGTAACCTCTGGATGATAGAACCGGTGAACGACGTGACGCTCACCATCGACGAGAGCGGATATGCCGCCGTCACCTACCCTTTCGCCGTTGAGCTTCCCGAAGGCCTGACCGCCTATTCGCTAATTCAGGAGAGCGGCGACCTGCTCATCATCGAGGAAATCGACACCGACGTGTTGCCCGCCGGAACGCCCGCCCTCTTTGGCGGTGAGGCCGGAGACTACACGCTCGCCTTCGTGACCGGCAACGAGGACGACGCACTCGCCACGGGCTTCGAGGGTGTGGCCGTCCGCACCGTCCTCAGCACGAACGATAACCTCTATGTCCTCGGCACGCAGGACGACGTAGTCGGAATGATTTCACGGGGTTCCAAGACGATGACGGCCAACACGACCTACTATGCCACGGCAACCGAAGACATCGAGTTCTTCACCCTGACCACTGAAATTCCGGTCGGCATCGACCAGATCAGTGCCGACACGGAGAGCGATGCTCCCACCACCTACTACGACCTCAGCGGCCGCAAGGTGAACAAGCCCGCCCGTGGCATCTACGTCACGAGCGACGGCAAGAAAGTACTGCTCAAATAAGCACCGTCCCTCCTCACGGGAGGCAGACGGCACACTACGGAAAGAGCGGCAGCCCCACTGCGAGGGGGCTGCCGCTCTCCTTTTGTTCCCGGCGGATGGCAGGCCGGAGGCCGCTGGCCTCACCGACGGTAAACCTTGTCGCCGCTTCCGGTCAGGTAAACGCCCCGTCCCGGCTGCCCGACAGGCCGTCCGCTCAGGTCGTAGTACCGCTCCTCGCCCTCCACTGACGTCTCGGCGACAGGAGCTGCGGCGATGTCCGTAGCCGCAGCCGAGAAGTCCACCTCGATAGCCGCCGGATAGACACGCTCGGGGTCGAAGAACGTGGCGCAGCTGTTGACCATGTGCTTCACGTCGGGCTCGACGCGGCCCACGTAGTAGTCCTTGCCGTTCACCGTCACCGTCACGTCGCTGTCGAGGTCGACCAGGTCGCTGTTCAGGTAGATAAGCACCTTGCCGTTGGTCACGTCGGTGTACGTCCGGCGGTAGCGCAGTGTGATGCCCGTCGAGGCGTCAGTCTGCACGGAGGTGTAGCTGACCTTCTGCGCCGTGAGGGAGATATGGTTGTCCTCAATGTCCATCTGGTAGTAGACACGGTCGCTCCCGGTGGGGCGGCTGGTCACGACGAGGTTATAGAACCCCTTCCGGTAAGCGCCGTCCATGGCATAGTCCTCCCAGTTGACGTGCTTCGGGTGAGGCTGGCGCGTGTAGTCTTTCAGCCACGGCGTCGTGAGGGAGTAGTTGATGGCGTGTCCGTAACCCTCGAGGAGCTCGATGCGGTGTACATAGTCGTCGGGATAGAGGGCTTCGAGGCTGTCGAACGTCTCCTGCGCAATCGCGGTGAGCTGGTTGCGGCAGTAGCCCGTATCCTCCGACCCCGTGAGGAAGGAGAACGCGATGTGGCGGCAGTTCTCGGCGGGCGCGTTGATGAGCGGCTCGCCCCCCGCCATCGGTCCCGCTCCGGCCAGATAGTCGGCATAGAACGAGGCCAGGCGTTGGCTGCCGTAGCCTCCCTCCGATATGCCGAAGAAATAGACACGGTTGGGGTCGACATTGCCCGAGAGGAACGCCAGACGCAGGAGCTTCTCCCACGCATACTGCTTGGAGCGTTGGTACCAGCGGTAATAGTCGCCCGTGTTGGGTATCCGCGGGATGAAGTAGAGCGACGGCGTGTCGCTGAACGACTTGCAGAGCGACAGTCCGGTCGCCCATTCCGAGTCGGGGTCGCCCGAGCCGTGCAGGTAGAGGAAGAGCGGATAGCCGTCGTCCGGCTGGCGACCCTTGAAGCCGTACAGGTAGTTCATGACCGCGTTCGGCTCGAGCGAGGAGGGCAGCGTCCACGAGCCGCTCCGCCCGGCGTAGAGCGTGTAGAGGCTGATGAGCTTCTCCTCGTCGTAGGCATCGTTCGCCTCCGCCCAGGCCGCCCACACCTGGCTGCACAAGGTGTCCACCTCGGCCACGTCGGCCGCATGGCTGGCCTCATAAGTTCCCGACCCCGCGTCCAGGTAGGACGTGAAGAACGACACGATGCCCTCCGTCTCGCTGTCCGTCAAATCCGACGCCACAGCAGGCAGGACGGGCAGGACACCCAGCGCGGCCACAGCAGCCGCAATTCGCCATTTCCTGGCTTCCATAATACTTGTTCCCATGTTCAATTGGTCTTTAATGCTTGTTACTTACACGCAAAGATAACGTTTTTCTATTAAAGCGGTGAGCCGGGCAGGAGCGTTCCTGCTTATCGCCACCCTGCCCGCCCGCATGCACGGCGCGACGGGCAAGGAGGCGCAACAGGTCGCCGACCCGGGAAAACAAGTCGGCGACCCGGAGCAACAAGTCGGCGACCCGGCACGCCACCAACGGCGACGGCACGAAAAAAGCCGCCTCACCCGGACGGGCTGGCGGCCTGTTATGGCGACGGGGCGGGCTTTCCCGCCCGCGGTTCACTTCAAGTTTCCGACGCGGACCAGATACTCGGCTATCTGCACGGCGTTCAGTGCCGCGCCCTTGCGTATCTGGTCGCTCACCAACCAGAACGTGAGGCCGTTGGGGTTGGCCAGGTCCTTACGGATGCGCCCGACGTAGACGGGGTCCTTACCGGCCAGGAAGAGCGGCATGGGGTAGACTTTCTCCGCCGGGTTATCCATCAGCACGAGTCCCTCACCCTGCTCGACCGCCTGGCGCGCCTCTTCGACGCTGATGGGACGCTCGGTCTCGATCCAGACGCTCTCGGAATGCGAACGGAGCGAGGGAACGCGCACGCACATTGCGCTGGTGGCGATGTCGGCGTGCATGATTTTCCGCGTCTCGTTGAACATCTTCATCTCCTCCTTCGTGTAACCGTTGTCCTGGAATACGTCAATCTGTGGTATCACGTTGAACGCCAGTTGGTAGGAAAATTTCTCCACGGTGGCTTCCTCTCCGGCGAGCACCTGCCTGTATTGTTCGTAAAGCTCGTCCATGGCCGCCTGACCCGCCCCGCTGGCCGCCTGGTAGGAGGCCACGTGCACGCGCTTGATAGGACTGATGGCATGGAATGCTTTGAGCGCGACGACCATCATGATAGTCGTGCAGTTGGGATTGGCGATGATGCCGCGCGGACGGTCGAGCGCATCGGCCGCATTGCATTCAGGCACGACGAGAGGCACATCCTCGTCCATGCGGAACGCACTCGAATTGTCAATCATCACCGCGCCGAAACGCGTGATGTCGGACGCGAACTCCTTCGACACGCCCGCGCCCGCCGAAACGAACGCCACGTCGACACCACGGAACGACTCGTCGTGCTGAAGCAACTGGACGGTGTACTCCTTTCCCTTGAAAAGATACTTCGTCCCCGCACTGCGCGAAGAACCAAAGAGCAAGAGATTGTCAATCGGGAAGTCGCGTTCGGCCAGCACGCGGAGAAATTCTTGGCCTACGGCGCCGCTGGCGCCCACAATTGCAACGTTCATCTATCAAAAAGTATCTGGTTGTTTCAATTTGCGCGAAATTCACCCTCAGGGCGGTGAAACGCCGGGCAAAATTAGAACTTTTCGACGGTAAAAGCCCAAAACTGCGAACTTTTTCTTTCCTTTGCACTAATAGTTAGCCTTGTATGCCTGCCACTTTTGCCGACATAGTATCCCATTTCCCGATTACGACTCCGACTTGGATATTCTTTGTCGTCTTGTGCATCATCCTGTTCGCCCCCATCCTCTTGAACAGGTTGCACATCCCCCATATCGTGGGCATGGTCATCGCCGGGGCCATCGTAGGGCCGCACGGGTTAAACCTACTCGCCAACGACACTTCCTTTGAGATATTCGGGAAAGTAGGGCTCTACTACATCATGTTCCTGGCCGGCCTCGAAATGAACCTGGCCAGCCTCCGGCAAAACCGGTTGAAGACGGTCACGCACGGCATCACGGCCTTCATCATCCCGATGGGCTTGGGCATCGTGGTGAACGTCACACTGCTCGGCTATCCCGCCGTGTCGTCCGTCCTGCTGGCCAGTATGTACGCCTCGCATACCCTCATGGCCTACCCCATCATCATGCGCTACCGCCTCGCCCAGGAGCGGAGCGTGACCATCGCCGTGGGCGCCACCGTCATCACCGACACGCTCACGCTGCTCGTGCTGGCCGTCATCGCCGGTATGTTCAGGGGGGAAATATCGGAAGCCTTCTGGCTCATGCTGGCCGTCAAGCTGGCCGCCGTTGCCGTCGTCATCACCTTTGTATTCCCCCGCCTGACCCGCCTGTTCTTCTATCACTACGAAGACGGGGTCACACAGTTCATCTTCGTGCTGGCCATCACGTTCCTCGGGGCGGGACTGATGGAACTCATAGGGATGGAGGGACTGCTGGGAGCGTTCCTGACAGGACTGGCCGTCAACCGCTACGTGCCGAATACCTCTTCGCTGATGAAGCATCTGGAATTCGTCGGCAACGCGCTCTTTATTCCTTATTTCCTCATTAGTGTCGGCATGATGGTCAATATCAAGATGCTCGTCGGAAACGCCGACACGTTGCGCGTGGCGGCGGTCATGATTGTCATCGCCCTGTCGGGCAAATGGCTGGCGTCGCTGGCCACGCAAAAGATATTCGGAATGCGCGCCCTCGAACGCGAGATGATTTTCGGATTGAGCAACGCGCAAGCCGGAGCCACCCTGGCGGCCGTACTGGTCGGCTACAACATCATCCTGCCCGGCGGAGGCCGCCTGCTCGAAGAGGAGGTGCTCAACGGGACTGTCCTGCTCATCCTCATCACTTGTATATTCAGTTCGCTGACTACCGAGATGGCGGCCAAGCGTTTCACCATGAAGACGAACAGTGACCACAACAAGAGCAGCCATAGCGACAAGCAGAAAATCATGGTGGCTCTCTCCAACCCCGGGACGGTGCGCCCCCTCGTCGACATGAGCCTCCTCATGCGCGACAGTCGGCAGTCGGCTCCCCTCGTCGCCGTCACCGTGACCCTCGACAACATGGACAGCGAACAGGCACGCTCGGAGGGAGAAGCCCTGCTGAACGAGACCGTCAACATGGCCGCCTCGGTCGGCATACAAGTAGAGACGCAAAACCGATGGGCCGTCAACGTCGCCAGCGGTCTTATGCACGCCATGAAAGAGTTCCGGGCGACGGAACTTATCGTCGGACTTCACCAACGCCACCACCTGACCGACATTTACTACGGGAAAGTGGTGCAGACGCTTATCCTGGGAGTTGACAGGCAAATATCGATATTCCGAAGCACCATACCGTTCAACAACGTCAGCCGCATCCACGTGCTTGTGCCTTCCAAAGCCCAGTTCGAGACAGGCTTCTTCCGGTGGCTCGACTGCATTGCCCGCACCGCCGGACAGCTGTGTTGCCACATCACGTTCTACGCCCATCCCAAGACACTCGCCGCCATCGCCGAGGCCATGAGCGGGCGGCATCCCTCGTGCCCCTTCACGACCAACGAGTTCACCGACTGGGACAACCTTGTCAGCATCGCCAGCCAGGTGGCCACCGACCACATGGTCACCGTCGTGACGGCGCGGCGCGGCACACTCTCCTACAAACCACGCCTCGACATCCTGCCCGACCTGCTCGAACGTTACTTCTCCAACAAGAGCCTGCTCATCATCTATCCCGACCAATACGGCTCCGCCGAGACGGCTTCCTCGTCGTTCAGTGCCGCCAGTCCTTCGGGTAAAAACGCCTGACCATGGAAACCGCTCCCTGGCAAGAACGCACACACCTGCTCCTGGGCGACGAAAAATGCGACCGGCTCGCCCGCGCCGCCGTTGCCGTTGTCGGCACGGGCGGTGTGGGAGCCTATGCCGCCGAGATGCTCTGCCGGGCAGGCATCGGGCGACTGACGCTCATCGATGCCGACACCGTCGCACCGTCCAACATCAACCGCCAGTTGCCCGCCCTGCACTCCCTCATCGGCCAGCCCAAGGCCGACATACTGGCCCGGCGGTTCGCGGACATCAATCCCGACCTCCGGCTCGACGTGCGCGTGAGCTTCCTCACTCCCGACGACGTGCCCTCCCTGCTCGACGAGGGATACGACTTCCTTGTCGATGCCATCGACACCATAGCCCCGAAATGCGCCCTCCTGGCCGAGGCCATGAGGCGGCGGCAACCCATCGTCTCCTCCATGGGCGCGGGAGCCAAGACCGACATCACGAAAATACGACAGGACGACCTCTGGCGCACCTTCCACTGCGGACTGGCCAAGGCGGTGCGCCACAACCTCGCCCGCGCCGGACTGAAAGGCCACAAGCTGCCCGTGGTGTTCTCCACCGAGGCCGCCGACCGGCGGGCAGTGAAGCCCGTCGAAGGGGAGCGGAACAAAAAGACGACGGCCGGCACGGTGAGCTACATGCCCGCCGCTTTCGGCTGCCACCTGGCCGCTTACGTAATAGGTCATCTCTAATCCGAAAGCCGGACGGGGGGGACGGCACAAGGAACAAGGCCGCCACTCCCCACGCCCGGCCGACCCCGGAACCCCAGAAGCCCGCCGCATGGAACACACGCTCCCTTCACACACTTCCTCCGTCTGCCTGCTCAGTTCCGACCTCGACGCGTTCCGCCCCGCCCCACGCAGGATGGAATGCGCCCTCTGCCTCTCCTGCACCGACGGCGAGGCGCGCCTCTCGACCGGCGCGCAGCAATACGCACTAACGACATCGGGAGGACTGTTCCTCCCACCGGGTTGCCTGCTCCGGCTGGACGAATCCTCTCCCGCGTTCCACGCACGCGCCCTCCTTCTTCCCGCTGACTTGTATGCCGAAGCCTGTGCGGCTGTCTTCCCGGAGCAGGACGGCCAACCGCCCGCCGGTCCGTTCCGCCTCCCCGCCACCGACAGCCGGGGCAGGGACACCGGACGCGGGCTCGCCCTTTGGATGGACATGGCGGACATGCTCTTCGCCGGAAAGGGGGACAAGGCGTGCGCAGCCCAGGAACGTAACTACCTGCAAGGCTTTCTCCTCTGGCTGGCCGACATCGCGACGAGCCTGAACAGCCCCGACACGTATGGAAACCGGACGCAGACGCTGGGACAACGCTTTTTGCAGCTGGTCCGGGAGCATGGGGCGCAAGAGCATCACGTGGCGTTCTACGCGGACGCGCTGCACATCACACCGCGCTACCTGCACCGCATCACGGTGCAGCACCTCGACGGGCTGTCGCCCAAGGAAATCATAGAAAAGCAACTCCTGGCCGAAGTGGAAGCCCGCCTGGCCGAACCGGGAGGCAATATCGCGCAAATCGCCCGGGAACTGCACTTTCCCAGTCAGGCATACCTCTCCCGCTTCTTCAAGAACGCCACGGGAATGTCGCCCAGCGAGTTCCGTTCGTCACTGAAAAACAGGCATTAACACGCCGCCGCGCATAGCCCGTCGCCGTTTCCGGGATAGCCGCCGGAGCGACGGACACGTCCGGGCGGCTCATTTTCCGCTCCACATACCGATTCTTTCTCCACTATCCGCCGCCGGATGAAAACCGATAGCCCGATTGCGGGTCAGCATATCCCGTGCAAAATCCGGCACGGGATGAGCGTTCCGACGGGTCGCCGGATAGTTTTT
>CAZYHW010000033.1:0-5304 GCA_964647405.1 uncultured Prevotellamassilia sp. | reverse complement strand
ATGCACGGGAAACGCAGTGCCGGTCCGGCCACGAAAAAAACACAGACGTATGGAATACTTGCCTACCTCGCTCGACGGCGTATGGATTCTTACTCCCCGTATTTTCACGGATGCCCGCGGATATTTCATGGAGACCTACCGCAAGGAGGACTTCGACCGCCATGTCGGCTATGCCGTCGACTTCATTCAGGACAACCAGTCGAAATCGTCACGCGGCGTGCTGCGCGGCCTTCACTACCAGCGGGGCGACCTCGCGCAAGCCAAGCTGGTGCGCGTGTTGAGCGGGTGCGTGGTCGACGTGGCGGTCGACCTGCGCCGGTCGTCGCCGACCTTTGGCCAACACGTGCTGGTGGAACTGAGCGAGGACAACCAACGGCAGCTCTTCATCCCCCGCGGGTTCGCCCACGGCTTCCAGGTGCTTTCGGACACGGCAGTCTTCACCTACAAGGTGGACAACCGCTACGCCCCGGAAGCCGAGGCAAGCATCCGGTTCGACGACCCCGACCTCGGCATCGACTGGCCCATCACAGCCCCGGACGAGCTGCTCCTCTCCGAAAAGGATTTGCACCACGCCGTGCCCTTCCGCGAGGCAGAGCTCTTCGACTGAGCCATACGCCCTCACCTACCCCCATAAGAAAAACGTAATGAAGAACATACGCAACTTCTGCATCATCGCGCACATCGACCACGGGAAGAGCACGCTCGCCGACCGCCTGCTCGAACGCACCGGCACCATCCAGGTGACCGAGGGGCAGATGCTCGACGACATGGACCTCGAACGGGAACGCGGCATCACCATCAAGAGCCACGCCATCCAGATGAACTACGAACTGGACGGGGAAACCTACACGCTCAACCTCATCGACACGCCGGGGCACGTGGACTTCGCCTATGAGGTGAGCCGCAGCATCGCCGCCTGCGAAGGCTGCCTGCTCGTCGTCGACGCCACGCAAGGCGTGCAGGCACAGACCATCTCGAACCTGTACATGGCCATCGAGCACGACCTCGAAATCATCCCCGTGCTGAACAAGTGCGACATGGCCAACGCCATGCCCGAGGAAGTAGAGGACGAAATCATCGACCTGCTGGGCTGTAAACGCGAAGAAATCATCCATGCCTCCGGAAAGACGGGCATGGGGGTCGACGACATACTGCGCGCCGTCGTAGAACGCATCCCCGCCCCCTCCGGCAGCGAGGAAGCACCGCTGCAAGCCCTCATCTTCGACAGCGTGTTCAACTCGTTCCGGGGCATCATTGCCTACTTCAAGATAGTCAACGGCTCCATCCACCAGGGTGAGCAGGTGGAGTTCATCAACACGAAGAAGAAATACACCGCCGACGAAGTGGGTGTCCTGAAAATGGAACTTGTCCCGCGCAAGGAGCTGCACTGCGGCGACGTGGGCTACATCGTCAGCGGCATAAAGACCGCCACGGAGGTCAAGGTCGGCGACACCATCACCAGCGTAGCCCGCCCGTGCGACAAGGCCATCGACGGCTTCGAGGAAGTGAAGCCCATGGTGTTCGCCGGTGTCTACCCCATAGAAACGGAAGACTTCGAGAACCTGCGGGCAAGCCTCGAAAAACTGCGCCTCAACGACGCGTCGCTGACGTTCCAGCACGAGTCGTCCGTGGCACTGGGATTCGGTTTCCGCTGCGGCTTCCTCGGCCTGCTCCACATGGAAATCATCCAGGAGCGGCTCGACAGGGAGTTCAACATGAACGTCATCACGACCGTCCCGAACGTGAGCTACCACGTCTTCGACAAGCACGGGCGGATGAAAGAGGTGCATAACCCCGCCGGGATGCCCGATGCGACGGAAATCGACCACATCGAAGAACCCTACATCCGGGCCTCAATCATCACGCAGACCGACTATATCGGCCCCATCATGTCGCTCTGCCTCGGGAAACGCGGCGAGTTGGTCAAGCAGGAGTATGTGGCGGGAAACCGTGTCGAGATCTACTACGACATGCCGCTGGCCGAAATCGTCATCGACTTCTACGACAAGCTGAAATCCATATCGAAAGGCTACGCCTCGTTCGACTATCATCCCTTGGAGTTCCGCCCCTCGAAGCTGGTAAAGCTCGACATCCTGCTCAACGGCGAACCGGTCGACGCACTGTCCACCCTGACACACGTGGACAACGCCGTGACGTTCGGCCGGCGGATATGCGAGAAACTGAAAGAGCTACTGCCGCGCCAACAGTTCGACATCGCCATACAGGCCGCCATCGGGGCAAAAATCATCGCCCGCGAAACGGTGAAGCAAGTGCGCAAGGATGTCACGGCCAAGTGCTACGGAGGCGACATCAGCCGGAAGCGGAAACTATTGGAGAAGCAGAAACGCGGAAAGAAGCGAATGAAGGAAATCGGCAACGTACAGGTGCCGCAAAAGGCGTTCCTGGCCGTCCTGAAATTAGACTGACGGCAACGCGTCGGCCAAACCGGTGGCAGAAGAAAGCCACCGGTTATTTGTAGGTCGACAGTGCTTTGGTGAAAGCCACGGGGACGGGTGTCTCGAACTCCATGGGCTCGCCCGTGATGGGGTGATAGAAATGAAGTTTGAAGGCATGGAGAGCCAGCCGTCCTACCGGGTCGCAGCCGTTGCCGTACTTCCGGTCGCCGCAGACGGGATGGCCGAGCACCTGCATGTGCACACGTATCTGGTTCTTGCGCCCCGTGGACAGCTTCAACTCCACGAGCGACAGCCGCTCGCCCGACTTCACCGTGTGATACTGCGTGCGGGCATACTTGCCGCCGTTGTCCGTCGGCGAGGAATAGGTGACGAACGCCTTGTTGTCCCTCAGCCAACTTTCAATCTCACCATCGGGCGGGTCGAGCTGCCCGTCGACAAGAGCCACATAGCGACGGTCGATAACGATGTCGTGCCAGTTATGTTCGAGAATCTGCTCGGCTTCCATCGTCTTGGCATAAATCATCAGCCCGGAGGTGTCGCGGTCGAGCCGGTGGACGACATGGGCGGTGCAGCGGTAGTGACGCTGCTCGAAGTATGCGTCGAGCACCTGCTTGACGCAGTTACTGCGGGAACCCGCAGCCATGGAGAGGATGCCGGCGGCCTTCTCGATGACCACGAGGTGGGCATCCTCATAGACGATCTTCACATATCGGTTATGCAACTCGCCACGGCTACGGGGCGGCAGCACCTCGACCACCTGCCCGGGGCTGAGGGGATAGTCGAACTGCGACACCCGTTGCTTCCCTACCCTCACGCTGTTGGCAAGGACGGCTTTTGCCTTGTTGCGCTTGACCCCGCCGAGTGCCTCCATCAGGAACGGCAGCAACGTGGTCGGCGACTTGACGGTGAAAAACCTGCTTTTCTTCTCTTTATATGGCATTATGGGATTCTTTTCAAGGCTGTGGGGAACTGTCGGCGACCGGTGTCAGGCCGAGGTCGGCCGCCCGTTCCTTGATGAAACGCAACGCGGCTTCGTGTTCGTTGGGCACTTCGCCGTCGAGGATGGCGTCTTTGAGCGCACTTTTGAGTACTCCCACCTCGCGGCAGGGTGACAGGCCGAAGAGCGTCATGATTTCCTCGCCGCCGACGGGTGGCTGGAAATTGCGTATCCGATCCTTTTCTTCGATGTCGGCCAGTTTTTGGCGGACGAGCTTGAAGTTGTTGAGGAAACCGCGCTTGCGTTGTTCGTTCTTGCTCGTGATGTCGGCCTCACAGAGGAGCATGAGGTCGTCGATGTCGTCGCCGGCCTCGAAAAGCAGCCGGCGGACGGCGCTGTCGGTCACCACGTCGTCGGCGATGGCGATGGGGCGCATGTGCAAGCCCACGAGTTTCTGCACATACTTCATCCGCTCGTCGAGGGGGAGCTTCAGGCGGCGGAAGATGCCGGGCACCATTTTCTCACCCAGGAAGTTGTGGTTGTGGAACGTCCATCCGGCATCCGGCTCCCAACGCTTGCTGCGCGGCTTGCCGATGTCGTGCAACAGGGCTGCCCAGCGAAGCCAAAGGTTGGAGCTGCGGCGCGACACATTGTCCAGCACCTCGAGCGTGTGATAGAAGTTGTTCTTATGCGAACGCCCTTTCCGTGTCTCTACACAGTCGAGGGCGACCAATTCGGGGAAGATGAGGTCAAGCAGTCCGCACTCACGCAGGAGCGTGAAGCCCGTCGAGGGATAGGGTGACAGCATGATTTTGTTCAGTTCGTCGATGATGCGCTCGCCGCTGACGATGCTGATACGCTCGCGGTTACGGCGGAGCGCGTCGAACGTCACCTCGTCGACATGGAAGTCCAACTGCGTCGCGAAACGGACACAACGCATCATGCGGAGGGGGTCGTCGCTGAACGTGATGTCGGGGTCGAGCGGCGTGCGGATGAGCCTGCGTTCGAGGTCGCCCACGCCATCGAACGGGTCGACGAGTTCGCCCAAGCGCGACCGGTTCAGGCAGATGGCCATCGCGTTGATGGTGAAGTCGCGACGGTTCTGGTCGTCGGCCAACGTACCGTCCTCGACAATGGGCTTCCGCGAGTCATGGCTGTAACTCTCGCGGCGGGCACCGACAAACTCCACCTCGCGACGGTGATACTTGACCTGCGCGGTCCCGAAGCGGCGGAACACAGCCAGATGGCCGGCCGCACCCACGTCGGCGGCGAACGCCTCGGCCATGGCGACACCGCTGCCCACGACGACGACGTCCACGTCGTTCGTGGGGCGGCCGAGGAACAAGTCGCGCACATAACCGCCCACCAGATAGCACTCCAAGCCCAGCCGGTCGGCCGTCCGGGTCAGCTGTCTGAATAGCGGCTCGTCGAGACAATCCAAGATCTCTTTTCGGGTGAGTTCCACCATTTCATGCTTATTCGAACTGCAAAATTAGCAAACTTCTTCCGATAATTCGTATTTTTACACCCCGAAGAAGAAACACACCACTATCATGAAAAAGTTCGTCATCGCCCTCTCCCTCGGGCTGCTGGCCGCCGCCTGCAAGAAAGAGGAATCGCCCGAGGCAGTCGGGCTCGATTACCTGTCGCGCGCCCGGGTGCAGCTCGAAGCCAAGGAGTACGCCGCCGCACGCGAGGAAATCAAAGCAATGCGGGAACAGGTGCCCATGGCCCTGAACGCCCGGGAGACAGGCATCCTGCTGATGGACTCCATCAACCTGGCCGAAGCGCAGGAACAGCTCCGCGTGGTGGACAGCGCGCTCCGCGCCCTCGGCGACACGACGGGCATCACGCACGACACGCTGCAAATACGCTTCGACGAGGCCAACCAGAAAATAAAGTTCTACCACCGGAAACTGCAACACGACCGGAAGAACAAGAAGCAGCACT
>CAZYHW010000032.1:0-20052 GCA_964647405.1 uncultured Prevotellamassilia sp. | reverse complement strand
ACAAGATTGATTAGTATATCCGTCACCTTCGTGTACAATTGTGCCGCCTCCTGCTTGTTGCCCAAAGAATAATTATACCACGCCAATAGTTTTAAGGATTGAACATAGTCTGAATGATTCTCACCTAAGGTCCCCCCCTGAATTTCTAGGGCTTTTGTCCCCAATCGAATGGCTTCCATGTAATTCCCAGATCTAAAATAATATAAACCTAAGTTGCTTAAACATAAGGCATAATCTGGATGATTATCCCCTAAGATTTTCTCAAAACATTCCAAGGCCTCTGTTCCCAATCGAATTGCTTCCTGATAATTTTCTGCACCCAAATAATATGAGCCTAAGTTGCTTAATGATATTGCATAAGTTCTATGATTATGGCCCAAGACTTCTTCCCTGATTTTTAAGGCTTCCGTTCCCAATCGAATCGCTTCTTGATGATTTCCAATATGAGAATGGTATACGCCCAAATTGTCTAATGATCTGGCATAGCCACTATTATCCTTGCCAGAAACCTTTTCGCAAATTTCCAATGCTTTCGTCCCCAATCGGATGGCTTCTTGGTCATTCCCCAAGCAGGAATTATACACTGCCAAATTGTTTAAAGACATAGCATAATCCGGATGATTCTCCTCTAAGATTTCTTCTTGGATTTTCAAAGCCATTGTTCCCAATCGGTTAGCTTCTGGGTAATTACCCGAAGCATAATTATACCACGCCAAATAGGTTAATCCAATGGCATAATCTGGATGGTTCTCGCCCAAAGCTTTTCCAAAAAATTCCAAAGCTTCCGTCATCATTCGGATGGCTTCTTGGTAATTACCTAAGGCATAATTATCCAGTGCCAATTTCTCTAATAAGTTAGCATAGACTGTATTATTTCTACTAGAAACTCTTTCATAAATTTCCAATGCTCTCGTCCCCAATCGGATAGCTTCCGCGTAATCACCCGAGGCATAATTATAGTCTGCCAAGTTGTCCAATAATGTGGCATAGGCACTATCATCCTTATCAGGAACTTTTTCGTAAATTTCCCATGCTTTCGTCCCCAATCGGATGGCCTCTACATAATTACCTAACTCGGAATTATATGATGCCAAATGGTTTAATGACACGGCACAGTCCGGATGATTCTCGCCCAAGACTTCTTGCTGGATTTCCAGTATTTTGGTTCTCCAATGTATCGCCTCTGAATAATCCCCCTGCTCGCTGTAAATCTTTTCTAATGAGCCAGCGAATACCAAAGAATACTCGGGCAGACATAACGAGTCCGAAAGCAGGAATCCCTCTTTATAGTATTGAATGGCCAATTGGCGATTGGAGAAGGTTTCGTAGATGACACCGAAGTTTGAAAGGATGTCCAGATATTGCGTAGACAATTTCCCGTAATTGTACTCTACTATATCTGACGCTATCGTCTCATACTTTACCGTCTGGGCGGAATCTCCTTGGACGAAATAACATGTCCCGATAGCCCCGACAGTATTTCCATACCAGACATGCCGCTCTCCGACAACATTCCTTTCCATGTCGGCACACGCGATAAGGCATTCCAAGGCCTTGGCATAATCTTCCGCCGTTATGTAGTGCGCCCCCATTTCACTTAGGGAGTCCGCCTCCACAGTCAAGCGCCGGTCGACCGGAGGGAACCGGTAATATTGATGGATACTTCCGGCTTTCACAGAATCTCCCAGCTGATAGTAACAGGAAGCCAGCCACATGGCCGAATAATCGCGCCGGTTGCTGGTGGAGTCCAACACTGACTTGTCGATGCCGTCACTTTCTTCAAAAAGCGGGATAGCCTCCCGGTATTTGCCTTGCCGGTAGAGCTCCACGCCGTGGGCGAACAACGAGTCGGACTTGGCCAGCAAGAGGACGCGGCGGTCGTCTCCATCCCGGGAAAGGGACGGGAAGGGAGACGGGACACAGGTGACGGAACGCACCACACCGCCGCACGCGAAAGACAGCAGGGCTGCCAGCAGGAGAATCCGTTTCATGGGCTGGACTAATCTTATTTCCCATCGCCGGAGGTGCGCAACCCGAGCCCCTCTATCAGTTTTTCCGACATGACATCGGCGGGAGCGGACAAGGTGGTGATGACCCACGACTGGGTGATGTCGTCCCACTGTTGCGAGGCGACGGTCTGCCATATCCCTTGGAAGAATCCCGGGCAGTCCTTCATCTCCTTTTCCAGTTTCTTGCGGCGTTTCCGGTCTTGTTTCCAGTTCTCCCGGTATGCCTCGGTGATGCCGCAGGTTTCATTTAACTCGATGTCCACCTTGTACTGCCCCGTGCCCCAAACGTTTTGGAACGCACCGCTTTCGTCACGGAATCCCATGTACGAACGCGGGACGATGAAGCTCTCGCCCGTTATCGAATACTTCGAGGGCTCGCCCGCCGCCCGGGCATAACGCAGGAAACCTTTCTCGTCGAGGTCGGCCTGCTCCACGGGGACGGTTATCGTGAAGCTCCCGAGGGGAACGTCCGTATGCAGTTCTATGGCATCCGTGAACCAGGACGACGACAAATTGATTTCCATCGTCAGGTTGAACTTCTGCCGCTCGTCAAAGGAGAAGTCGATGGGCAGGTTCGTGTTGGGCAGGTTGGAATGCGTCGGGGAGATTATCAACGTGTCGAGAATCAGCTCGAATTTTGAGTGATTCACGATGCGGTAGAGTTTGGAGCGGTCGATATGGCACGAGACGAAAAAGGTCGTGTCCGCCCCGTCCATGCGCAGGCAGCCGATGCCGTCAAAGCACATGCCCATCGGGTCCAACGCGCCCGCACGGGAAGCCTCCTTATAGAAGTCACGCACCTCCTGAACGGAATTGATGGGATAGGTCCACGTGTTTTCCTTCGCCACGGTCTCCTCCCATTCCTGCTTCAAGCGGTCGTTCCGGGTCACCAAGGAAGCGATGGCGTTGACCCCCATGTCGATGAAGGAGGTGATATATCCCGAGCCGATGCCTTTTGCCGCGTTCAAGGTCGCCCCGAAGAGGTCCGCTCCGAAACGCCGCGTGGGGTCCTGCGTGTCCTGAAACTGCTGGATTTCTTCCGCCAGTTTTTCGTCCGTATAGATGAATGTCTTGTACTCTATGGCTTGTGCCTTCCCCACCAAGGGGAGGACGGCGGTCGCCAGGATAAAAAGAAGACGTGCTTTCATGACCTGTCGTTTTTTATGATTCTGTGGATAGAATTGACGCATTGCTTACAAGCAAAGATATGAAAAATTATCCCATCAAAGCGAAAAGTTCACACAAGTCGGAACTGTTTTTCGGAAGCGGCCTTAATCTTAACCTTGCCGTATCCACCCGAGCTTTCACCGTGCCGTCTCTTACGGCGTATCGCTTCCCCGCATACGGACATCGGGCAAGCCTACACGAGCATCCCCCCCGCCCGACCGTTACGGATGGCGACACGAACGAACGTGACAGGACAGCCAAGGCCTGCGTCAGTACTGTGCATAAATCCTGTCAGCCGACTTGTCGCAACGGGTCGGCGACTAAGAAGAACTGTCCGGCGACTTGTTCCGACTTGCGGTGGGGATGCTCCGTGCCAATCGGGAATGGCCTGTTTTCGATGGCTAATCCAAGTTATCGCCACCCATGACGGCAGTCACGAAGTGCCTGACGGGGACAGCCAGAGGGCAGGAAAGAATACACAAGTCGGAACAAGTCTGTCGCGGAATGCCCGGAAAAGTCATTGATAGCCACAAGGAAAAACGTTGTTCGCCCCAAAGAAAACGGGAGGAGGCAATCTGCTGCGATTGCCTCCTCCTTTCGTCTTTTCTTACGCCGGGTACGTGGCGAGGAATTCCTCTGCCTTTGCCAGCGCGGCGGGCTTGCCCACGTCGAGCAGGCGGAGCGACGGCTCGGGACTGGCGAGAATCGGCACGTCGCGGCAGACGGCCAGATAGAAGTCGATGATGGAGAAACGGGGCGGCCATGCGTCCATGAGCGGGAACACCGCAGGCGACACGAGTTGGATGCCGGAGAAAGCGTAACGCCTCAGACGGGCTGCCTCGGACGGGGAACAAGGGCCGCGCATCTCCCCTGTGGCGAGGTTTGTCCAGCCGGACAGGCGGTTCTCCTCGTCGAACAGCAGATACCGCTGCGTCGGCCTTTCGCTCACAAGGAGCGTTGTCCCCACGGGATGGCGGGACATCCACTCCCGCAAGTCGACATTGCAAAGGATGTCGACGTTATGAACCAGCACGGGGTCGTCGCCGTCCAGCCAGCAGCGGGCTTTCGCGAGGCCGCCACCGGTGTCCAGCAGGCAGTCGCTCTCATCCGACAGGATGATGCGGAGCCCGAAATCATGCCCGGCCACGAATGCCTTTATCTGCTCGGCGAAGTGGTGGACGTTGATGACGACCTGCTCGATGCCGGCGGCGGCCAGGCGTTCGAGTTGGTGCGCCAACAGCGGCTTCCCCGCCACGGGCACCAACGCCTTGGGCAGGGTGTCCGTCAGTGGCCGGAGCCGTGTGCCCAGACCTGCCGCGAATATCATGGCTTTCGTAATCATCGCGCTCCCGTCAAGGCCGTGCCTCCTTGCCCGTGCCGAACGAAGACGGTTCGGCCGACAGGTAGAATTCCAAAGTACCTCCCCGGACGATGTCGGCATAGTCCAGGTACGACTTGTCATACGGTTTCCCGTTCAGGCGCAGGCTTTCCACGTATATGTCCGTACTCCGCTCCTTATGGACAACGATGTTGAACTTGCGTCCGTCCCCCACGTCGAGCGTGGCCGACGTGACCGCGGGACTGCCTATAACGAAGCGGCCTCCTATGGGGTCGACAGAGTAGAAACCCAGTGAGGAGAGGATGTACCAGGCCGACATCTGTCCGGCATCCTCGTTGCCGCACAATCCCTCGGGCTGGTCCGAATAGAACGTGTCCAGAAGACGGCGTACCCATTGGGCTGTTTTCCAAGGCTTCCCTACGTAATTATATAAATAGGCGACGTGATGGCTCGGTTCGTTGCCCTGGGAATATTGCCCGATGAGCCCCGTGATGTCGGGATTGGCGTTCTCCCCCAAGTCCGAAGAGGCGAGGAACAGGCTGTCAAGCCGTTGCTCGAAACGTTCGTCACCGCCCAGCAAATCGACCAGGCCGTTCACATCATGCGGCACCATCCACAGGTACTGCCAGGCCGTCCCCTCGGTGAAGTCGCTGGTATGGTGGCAGGGATTGAACGGCTCCACACAAAAATCGCCGGTAGCGGTGCGCCCGCGGAAGTAGCCGGTCGATGCGTCATACAGCAAGGAATAGGCGTGCGCCAGACTGTCGAAATGCGCGGCCTCGTCCTGACGACCGAGCAAACGGGCTACACGGGCTATCCCGGCAAAGGCCACATAGTTTTCGAGGCTGACCGAAACGCTCTCGTGCACCTCGTCGCACGGGGCATAGCCCATCGCGTTCAAATAGCGAAGTCCACGGAAATCACGGGAGACGGAACGCTTCATCGCCTCGTAGGCCGCGGGCACGTCGTCGACGAACCCTTTCAGGCACATGTCGGCCAGAACGGGCACAGCCGGGCTTCCGACCATGCAACCCGTCTCACTGCTCATCAACGGCCATATCGGGAGAAAACCTTGTTGCTGTTCCGCCACCATCAGGGACTGCGCCCAATCGTGCTGCTTCTCGGGGAAAATCAACGAGAAGAGCGGATGCAGGCCACGATAGGTGTCCCAAAGGGAGAACGTCGTGTAATTGTCGAACCCGTCGGCACGATAATTCTTCCCGTCGCTCCCCCGGTACATGCCATTGCGGTCGACATGCAGGGTGGGATGTATCATCGTATGATAGAGTGCCGTGTAGAAGATGCGCCGTGCCCGGTCGTCATCGAACGTCGCCTCGATGCGCGCGAGCGACCGGTTCCATGTGGCATCCGCCTCCTGCCTGACGGCTTCGAACGTGCGTCCCGACGACTCTTGTTCCAGGTTCTCCATCGCGTTCTCGACGCTGACGCTCGACAGGGCGACCTTCACGCCCACGACAGTGTCGCGGGACACGTCGAACCGGGCTACGCCGTAAGCCTTGCCCGCCGATGGGCCTTCCCCGCTCACCGACGCTTCGCCGGACGCGGTTGTCCAGCTCGCCACGGGGCGGGAGAAGCGGAAGACGAAGTAGTGCCGCCGGTCGGATGCCCAACCACGGGAGAAGCGATAGCCGACCACGGTGGTGTCGTCCAGCTGACGCAGTTCATAAGCCGCCAACTGATTCCAGCCGATACCGTTTTCCGCATCGATGACCAAGCGGGCATCAGACCCTGCGGGGAACACATATTCCTGATAGGCGACACGGGGCGTGGCCGTCAGGCGAGCCTTCACGCCATACCGGTCGAGGAATACCTCGTAATAGCCCGGCCGGCAGACCTCGCGGCTATGGGAGAACGTGGAATAGAAGCCCGAATTTGCCTGCGTCGTATCGCCGGGAGTGAGTTCGACGTCACCGACCACGGGCATGACGAGCATGTCGGCCAAATCGGGGCATCCCGTGCCACTGAGGTGCATGGGGCTGAATCCACGGACGTACTTGCCTGTCCAATGGTAGCCGGAACACCAGTCCCATCCGCTTTCCATCTGCGTCGGCCCCGCCGTAATCGCGCCGAAAGGCAGGCACGCGCCCACGAAGACATGCCCGTGGTCGCCGGAACCGATAAAGGGGTCAACGTAATCGGTCAATGAGTCCGCACCGGCAGAGGCACAGAAAGGAGAAAGGGCGAACGCAAAGACCCCGGCTCGGAATATCCTGTTCATTGTTACTCGTCATTTAATTTCAATGCGCCTATGGCGGACTTGATAATGTCTATCGTGGTGGAGTCCGTGTCGAACACCGAATACCAGCCCTGCCTCTCGTGAGGAGGGTCGGCGGCATACGGGTCGCCCGGCGACCATTCCGCGCTGTCGGCCGGTGCTTCGCCTGCCCATCCCCAGAAGTTACACCCGGCAATGACACCATCCTGCGCAACGCTCTGCCGCAACTGGTCGAAGATATAGTTATAATAGGTGTTGCGGGCAAGCGTCGACACGGCACGGTAGCGGCTGTTGCGGTCACGGGGATAGCCGAACTCCTCAATGACAAGGGGCTTGTCGGACTTTTCAGCCATCCGGATGTGCATGTCGATGTATTCGCCGGAACGGAGCAAGGCGTTGGGCAAATCCTCGGCGACCCGGGTCGCATCAACCCACTGCCAGTTCTGCGGCCATATGTGAATGGTGTAATAGTCTACGTTCGCATCGTTATGGATGCGCTCACACAGGTCGCCATCGCTTTGACAGCCATAGTAGCCCTCACTTCCCGTCGAGACGAGGTGGTTGGGGTCGAGTTCCTTGATGAGAGCCGCGCTGCGCTTTATCCATCTCTGGAAATCCTCCTTGCCTTCCTCGCTGAAAGGACGGGGCTCATTGCAGATTTGCCAAGCCATGATGGCCGGGTCGTCACGGTAGGGCATACCCGTCAGGCTGTTGACCCGCGTCACAATCTGTCTGACGAAATCGAGGTAAAGGGAAATAGCCTCCTCGTCATGCACAAAAGCGGCGGCATAACGTAGATAATTATTATATCCCTCGCCAGCGGAATAGGGCGACTGGCCGTGACCTGTCTGCGCAAGATAGAAGCCGTATCCCCCACTCCAATCCCAGGAATTGGTCAGGTAGAACACGCCGACCATGTCGCGCTTGCCCATCTCCACGAGGAGGTAGTCGAGCCCACGGAGCAAGGTGTCGTTCAGCACGCCCGGCCGCTCCTGCAAGCAGGGACGGACATAGTTTGCGCTGTCACTACCGGCGTCGGCACCCACAAGGATGCGCAGGTTGTCTATTCCCATGCTTTGCAGCCTGTCCAGCTCACGCGTCAACCGTTCCCGGTCGCCGCCAGTCCCGTCAGAGGCGAGAATGGGTGCATACCACAGGTTTGTCCCTATGAAATAGTACGGTCGGCCGTCACGAATGAAGTGCCCGTCGGACACTCGGATAAAGGCCATGGAAACGGATGGGACAGCCCCAAAAAGTAACAAGGACAAGCACCACACCAAAGCCGCGTGACATCTGTTGCGAAAGGTGATTTTCTGTTTCATAATATAGATGATTTTAGGTTAATCCGTATTCAGTCAAAAAGTCTCAACCGGTTCTGCCGGGCCTCGTCGAGTGACACGGTGCCCGACGGCTTTCCGCCTTTCGTCTGGCGCAAGGCCGCATACTCCGCCCTTATTTCGGCTTCGAAGGCGGGGCGAAGACGGGCGTTCAACAGCTTGGCAACGACGGGCACGACCTGCGAGGCATCCTTTGTCCATACGACCGAGCCCTCGTAGGCAGGGGCTATCTTCAAGGCGGTGTGCAACCGGCTCGTCGTCGCGCCCCCAATCAGTACGGGAATGTGCAGTCCTGCCCGGCGGAGTGCAGACACCGTGTTGACCATCTCGTCGAGGCTGGGGGTTATCAGCCCGCTCAGTCCTACGATGTCTACCTTTTCGTTTATGACTTCCTCGACAATCTTCTCCGAGGGGCACATCACACCAAGGTCGACTACTTCATAATTGTTGCAGGACAGGATGACGGAAACGATGTTCTTGCCTATATCGTGCACGTCGCCCTTTACCGTGGCCAGGAGCACTTTGCCCGCCTTCTGTCCCTTTTTCTGTTCTTTCTCGATATAGGGTTGCAGGAAAGCGACCGCCCGCTTCATCGTGCGTGCTGTCTTGACCACCTGCGGGAGAAACATCTTGCCCTCGCCGAAAAGCTCTCCCACATGATTCATGGCATCCATGAGCGGCCCTTCGATGAGGTCGAGCGCATGGGGATAGGCCGGGAGCGCCTCTTCGAGGTCTTGGTCGAGATATTCGTCGTTTCCCTTCACCAAGGCATAGGCCAACCTTTCCTCTACCCGCTTTTCTCTCCATGCAGCCTCCGTGTGCGGCGTGTCCGTCGGCTTGCTGCCTGACGCTTTCAGCCGTTCCGCCTCGGCGATGAGCCTTTCGGCGGCTCCGGGATGGCGGTTCAGCACGGCATCCTCTATCACCCGGCGCAACTCTTCGGGGATGTCCTCGTACTGCAAGCTCATCTCGGGATTGACGATGCCCATGTCCATGCCCGCACCGACGGCGTGATAGAGGAACACGGCGTGCATGGCTTCGCGGATGTAATTGTTGCCACGGAAGGCAAACGAGAGGTTGCTCACACCTCCGCTGACGTGCGCACCCGGCAGGTTTTGCCGTATCCAGGCCGTCGCGCGGATGAAATCGGCGGCATAATTGTCGTGTTCGGACATGCCGGTGCAGATAGCCAGCACGTTCGGGTCGAAGATGATATCCTGCGGCGGGATGCCTGCCTGTTCGGTCAGCAGGCGGTAAGCCCTGTCACATATTTCTATACGGCGTTCATACGTGTCCGCCTGGCCTTTCTCGTCGAAGGCCATCACGACCATGGCCGCCCCGAAGCGACGGATTTCAACGGCATGGGCGAGAAACGCGGCTTCGCCCTCTTTCAGCGAAATGGAGTTGACGATGCACTTACCTTGGATGCACCGCAAGGCGGCGCGGATGACTTCCCAGCGGGACGAGTCAATCATGAAAGGAACGCGGGCCACCTCGGGCTCGGCCGCCAGCAGGTTGAGGAAATGCACCATCTCGCCCCGCGTGTCGAGCAGGCCGTCGTCCATGTTGATGTCCACGACCTGCGCTCCCGCCTCCACCTGTCGGCGGGCGATGCCGACGGCCTCGTCATATTTCTTCTCGTTGATGAGGCGGAGGAACTTGCGCGAACCGGCCACGTTGCAGCGTTCGCCGATATGGATGAACTTGCGTTCGGGTGTCACATCCAGGCGTTCCAGGCCGGACAAAGCCAGGTAGCGGCCGGGACTGGCCGGCACGCGGGGCGGAACATACGAGCCGTCCGCACGCCGGATGAGCGACGCGATACGGGCGATATACTCGTCCGTAGTGCCGCAACAACCGCCGATGATGTTGACCAGACCGTCGTCGACCATCGGCTTCATCGCTGCCATCATCTCGTCGGGTGTCTGGTCATACTCTCCCATCGAGTTCGGCAGTCCGGCGTTGGGATAGGCCGAAACGTAACAGGAAGCCTCCGCCGAAAGCCGGGAGATGAACGGCCTCATCTCTGCCGCGCCGAACGAACAGTTAAAGCCGATGGAGAAAAGCGGAACATGAGCCACCGAGGCCAGGAGGGCTTCGATGGTCTGCCCCGAGAGGGTGCGTCCGGCGTTGTCGGCGATGGTGACGGAGAGCATCAGCGGGACGCGACGGCCCATCCGCTCCATGCAGCACAGGGACGCGTCGAGGGCGGCTTTGGCGTTGAGCGTGTCGAAAACCGTCTCGACGAGGATGGCATCGACACCCCCCTCCAACAAGCCGGCGACTTGTTCTTCGTAGACGGCTTTCAGTCCGTCGTAGTCCACCACCCGGTAAGCCGGGTCGGCGACATCGGGGCTCATCGAGCAGGTCTTGTTGGTCGGCCCTACCGAACCCGCCACAAACCGTGGCCGGTCGGGCGTGGAAAACTCGTCGGCCACGCTGCGTGCCAGGCGGGCTGCCTCGACATTAAGCTCCCGGCAAATACCCTCCAAGTGGTAGTCGGCCATCGAGATGCGCTGCGCATTGAACGTGTTGGTCTCGATGATGTCCGCCCCCGCTTTGAGATAACGGCGATGGATGTCGGCAATCACGTCGGGGCGGGTCAGGGTGAGCAGGTCGTTATTGCCCTTCTGCTGACCCGGCACGTCGGCGAACCGCGTCCCCCGATAGTCGGCCTCCGAAAGGCGGCGACGCTGAATCATCGTACCCATCGCACCGTCGAGCACCAGAATCCGCTGGCGGGCAATGTCGTATAGGTTTACCATGTATTCCTTTCCTGTTTCAATAATGCTTCATGGCGCGGGCCATCTCCCGGCGGTCGTCTTTCTCACGGAGCGACTGACGCTTGTCGTACTCCTTCTTACCACGGCACAAGCCCAACTGCACTTTCACGCGGCCGTTGTCGTCGAAATAGAGCTTCAAGGGCACCAACGTGAAGCCGGGGGCTTGCGTGTCGGCCTGCAACTGCCGTATCTCCTTCTTGTTCAGGAGCAGCTTGCGGTCGCGCCGGGTCGCGTGGTTGTTGTAAGAGCCGAAGTCATACTCCGCGACATACATGTTTTTCGTCCATACTTCACCGTTGTGTATGTAGCAGAATGTGTCGACCAGGCTGGCTTTTCCGGCACGTATGCTTTTCACCTCCGTCCCCGTAAGGACGATGCCGGCAGTGTACCTGTCGATGACTTGGTAGTCGAACTCCGCCCGCCGGTTCTTTATCTGTATTTTATTTGTCTTTATTGTCTTGGCCATCGATTCCTCGCTTTTGATATCCATCGCACTGGCAGGCCATGCCTTAGTCGCCAAGGGGCTGTTGCGGCTTTCCCGTCAGGAGGACAAAATCAGGCAGGTTCGCCTCCACATAACGGGCTATGGCAGCCGTGAAGTCTTCTTCGTCGTCAACGAAAGCGTCGTCGAGCGCATCGAACTCGGGATGACGTTCGAAGAGCGACATGAACGCCTCGTCGCCGCAGTCCTGTGTCAACTCCACACGGCTACGCCCGTAATAGCGGTGCGCCTTCTTGATTATTTTTGCCAGTTCGGGAAGTCCCCACTCCTGCATGGCACGCGCGAAAGGATTACGGAAGAAGAAATCGCCATACCCGTTATGGATAAGCTGGACGAAGCCTCCTTCCATCATCTCGTCACGGAAAATCAAGTAGCCCCACAACGTAACCTGCTGTGCGTTCAGGACTGTCAGCGCGTGAGCATCCAAGTTCCCTCCCGCAGCGGAAGAAATCCGCTCGACAAGGAAACGGATAAAGGCCTCCGCCCCTTGCCCGGCGGCACGGCGCAACTCTTCGTCCTTCACTTCCACGCTTATCGTCAGGTGTCCCGTCATTGCGATTTGTTAAAATAGTATATGCCCGCAAATATACTCAAAAAGAGCGACCCACCCGGCATCCGCTACCGAAAAGCAGGTCAGAACTTTTCAGACGACAACCGTTTCGCAGAAAGTTTTGTCCGGACGTGATAAAAGATTTAATGGAAGAGTGTAGCAGTTCGACAAAAAAGATATAACTTTGCACCCGTTATGCCTGAAACAGGTAGCTACAAAATAGACTTCCGGAACCAGCGCGATGCCTTGGGTGAGCATACATACCTGCTGGACAATTCTTTCTTTGAAAGTCTTGACCAACAGGAAGTAAAAGGCGGTCAACTGAAAGCCACGCTAACCCTGCGGCAAAGGGTCGCCGGGAACTATGATGCCACATGCACCATAGAAGGTGAGGTCACCGTGGTGTGCGACCGCTGTCTGGATGACCTGTCCCTGCCTGTCCAAGTCAACGAAACGTTCACGCTGAAAGAAGCATCTGCCGCAGGCGACGAGGACGACGAACAGCGAATCATCCCCGCGGATGGCATATACGACATCGGATGGGAACTATACCAGCTCATAGAGTTGTCCCTCCCGGTCATGCGCGTCCACGACGTGGCAGACTGTAATCCATACTTCACCAACCGGATACAACGCGAAGAGGAAGAGGACAATCCACAACAACAGAACTAACAACTAAAAGAATAGAAAAATGGCACATCCTAAAAGAAGACAGTCCAAGACAAGAACTCGCAAGCGCAGAACACACGATAAAGCCGCTATGCCGACGCTGGCCATCTGCCCCAACTGCGGTGGTTGGCATATATATCACACGGTTTGCCCGGCGTGCGGATACTACCGCGGCAAGCTGGCCATCGTGAAAGAAGTAGCCGAATAAGCTCGTCGGGGATTCCCCGGCATTTTCCCAAGAGGCTCATCGTCATTCGTATGAGCCTTTTTGGGCAAAACAAAGGGTTTTCAAGTAATTCACCATGGAAAAAATCAATGCTGTCATAACCGGTGTGGGAGGTTACGTACCCGAGTACGTACTCACCAACGACGAGTTGTCGCGCATGGTCGACACCAACGACGAGTGGATCATGACGCGCATCGGCATCAAAGAGCGCCGCATCCTTAACGAAGAAGGACTTGGCACCAGCTACATGGCTCGCAAGGCCGTCAAACAGCTCCTGCAAAAGACAGGTGCCGACCCCGACTCGATTGATTGCGTGATCGTGGCCACGACCACGCCGGACTATCATTTCCCCTCCACCGCATCCATCGTCATTGGCCGTGTCGGTTTGAAGAATGCCTTCGCCATCGACATGCAAGCGGCCTGCTGCGGTTTCCTCTTCGCCATGGATGCCGCCGCAGCCATGATTGAGAGCGGCCGCTACAAGCGCGTCATCGTCTGCGGTGCCGACAAGATGTCAAGCGTCGTGGACTACTCGGATCGGGCTACCTGTCCCATATTCGGGGACGGTGCTGCCGCCGTACTTGTCGAGCCGACGACGGAAGACCTCGGCTGGAAGGACTCCTACCTCCGCACCGACGGGAAAGGACTTCCGTTCCTCTGCATGAAAGCCGGCGGCTCCGTGTGCAGCCCCTCCTATTTCACCATTGACCACAAGATGCACTACCTCCACCAGGAGGGACGTACTGTCTTCAAGTTCGCCGTCACCAACATGAGCGACAGCAGTGCGCTTATCGCCGAGCGCAACGGCCTTGACAAAGACAGCATCGCGTGGGTCATCCCGCACCAAGCGAACGTGCGCATCATCGAAGCTGTTGCCCATCGGCTCGAACTGCCGATGGAGAAGATAATGCTCAACATCCAACGATACGGCAACACATCGGCCGGTACGCTCCCGCTTGCCCTATGGGACTACGAGAAACAGCTCAAAAAGGGCGACAACCTCATCTTCACGGCTTTCGGTGCCGGCTTCACGTGGGGAGCTGCCTACATGAAGTGGGCATACGACGGCACTCCGCAGAAATGAGTAAATGCCGGGTAGGCCCGCACACCACCCGGTGACGACACACCTCCATAAAAAGAACGCATCCGTCCGTCACAGGTGCGTTCTTTTGATAACAGAATAACTTAGCCTCACGTCCATGAGCCATAAAGCCGGTTTTGTCAATATTGTAGGGAACCCCAACGTCGGAAAATCAACGCTGATGAACCTGCTCGTCGGCGAACGCATCTCCATCGCCACGTTCAAAGCCCAGACCACGCGCCACCGCATCATGGGCATCGTCAATACGGAGGATGCCCAGATTGTATTCTCGGACACCCCCGGTGTCTTGAAGCCGAACTACAAGCTGCAAGAGTCCATGCTCGCGTTCTCCGTCTCGGCTCTGAAAGATGCCGATGTACTCCTGTACGTCACGGATGTCGTCGAGAGCGCGGGCAAGAACGAGGACTTCCTTGCCAAGGTAAGCCAGATGGATATTCCGGTGCTCCTGCTCATCAACAAGATAGACCTGACGGACCAGAAAGGGCTGGAAAAACTGGTGGACACCTGGCACGGGCTTCTGCCAAAGGCTGAAATCTATCCCATCTCGGCGAAAGCGAAATTCAACGTCGACCACGTGCTGGCACGCATCAAGGAACTGCTCCCCGAAGCACCTCCCTATTTCGGCAAGGACCAATGGACAGACAAACCGGCACGCTTCTTCGTCACCGAAATCATCCGCGAGAAGATTCTTCTCTACTATGCCAAGGAAATACCCTACTCCACGGAGGTCGTCGTCGAGCAATTCAAAGAAACGAACAGCCAGATACACATCAACGCCATCATCTACGTCGAACGCGACAGCCAGAAGGGTATCATCATCGGGCATAACGGAATCGCTCTCAAACGTGTGGCCATCGAGGCGCGCCGGAGCTTGGAGAAATTCTTCGGCAAACACATTTTCCTGGAGCTTTTCGTGAAAGTCGACAAGGACTGGCGCAACTCCGCCCAGCGTCTCAACGCATACGGGTACACACCAGAATAACATTCAGAACGCAAACCGACGGAGGGAAGTCGCTTCCCCCGCTAAGGACAAGAACTATGGGAAAACTGATAGCCATCGTAGGCCGCCCGAACGTAGGAAAATCGACACTCTTCAACCGGCTCACCGGAACGCGCCAGGCCATTGTCAGCGAGACAGCCGGAACCACACGCGACCGGCAATACGGGAAAACGGAATGGAACGGCCAGGAAATCTCGCTGGTCGACACGGGAGGCTGGGTAGTCAACTCCGACGACATCTTCGAAGAAGAGATACGCAAACAGGTGCTCATCGCCAACGAAGAAGCCGACATCATCCTCTTCGTCGTCGACATCAAGGACGGCGTGACAGGGCTCGACGAACAAGTGGCAGACATCCTGCGGCGCACGGAGAAGCCAGTCATCCTCGTAACAAACAAGGCCGACGACAACATCGACCGGTATAACGCGCCCGAGTTCTATTCTCTCGGCCTCGGCGAGCCATATTGCGTCTCGGCAGCCACGGGAAGCGGTACGGGCGACCTGCTCGATGCCATCATCGAACGACTTCCCGCCACCACGCAGGAGGAAAGTGAAGACGGCATCCCGCGCGTGGCCATCGTAGGGCGGCCGAACGTGGGGAAAAGCAGCCTCATCAACGCCCTTATCGGCGAGGAGAGGCACATCGTCACCAACATCGCAGGCACCACGCGCGACAGCATCCTCACCCGCTACAACAAATTCGGCTTCGACTTCTATATGGTCGACACGGCGGGCATCCGGAAAAAGAAGAAAGTGAACGAAGACCTGGAATTCTACTCCGTCATGCGTTCCATCCGCGCCATCGAGAACTCCGATGTCTGCATCCTCATGATTGATGCCACGAGAGGTGTCGAGACACAGGACATCAACATCTTCCAGCTCATACAACGGAACAACAAGAGTTTGGTCGTGGCCATCAACAAGTGGGACATAGCCGAGGATAAGAGCCAGAAAGCCATGACACACTTCGAGGAGACCATCCGCAGCCGTATGGCTCCGTTCACGGATTTCCCCATCATCTTTACTTCCGCCATGACCAAGCAGCGCATCTTCCGTGTGCTCGAAATGGTCAAGAAATCCTACCAGAGCCGCAAGCTACACGTCAGCACGTCGAAGCTCAACGCAGAGATGCTTCCCCTCATTGAGTCGTTCCCGCCGCCCTCAATCAAGGGGAAATACATCAAAATCAAATACTGCATGCAGCTGCCCGAAACGCAGATTCCCACGTTCATCTTCTACGCCAACCTGCCGCAATACGTCAAAGACCCCTACAAGCGTTTTTTGGAGAACAAGATTCGCGAACTTTGGGACTTCTGCGGCACGCCTGTACACATATTCATCCGGCAGAAATAAAGAGCCCGTCATGTCGCCGACTTGTCACGCCGGGTCGCCGTCCCGGCGTGACTGTCCGGCGACTTGTTTCGACGCTCAGCCGTTGCGTTCTCCCCTTCTGCATGGGAGTGGCCGTACTCACCGGTTGCGGGAAGAGCGACAACAAGCCTATCCGGATAAAGCAGCCGCAGAAAGCCGCCGAGGTCTATTATGGAAAACTCGTAACGGGCGACTACGAGGGTTTCGTGGCGGGCATGGAATCGTGCGACGATAAACCCGACACCTACCGCGAGCAGATGGTCACGCTCATGAAGCAACACTATAAAAAAATGGAACGGGAACATGGCGGCCTGCAATCCGTGGTGGTGAACCGTACCGTCGTTGTCCAAGACAGCGTGGCCGCCAACGTGTTCCTCAACGTGACATATAAGAACGGCAGCACCGAGGAAATTGTGCAGCCCATGGTTTGGGACGGAACGGGCTGGCGTTTGCAATGAACGACCGCCCGGGCGGAAAAAACTGTCGCGGGAAGAATCCCCGACAAGAACAGTGATTGTTCCCCCTACTTATACTTTCATAGTTTTCCTTCGGCAACGACGAGGGACACGTCGCGACCACACGTAATCCGGCATCCGGCGATTGGTCCGGACTTCGGCGGGACGGGATGTGTTCACCCGTCGACGAGCGCGTGATTTTCCCACGACTGCTGTGCCGATATGGACTTTTTGCGTATTTTTGTCTTCAAATCACTCTTTTCCACAACTACTATCAACTCCCGTTATGGCTAACGCAGACGACAAAAAGGTCATTTTCTCGATGGTCGGCGTAAACAAGACCATCCGTCAGAACAACAAACATATATTAAAGAACATCTACCTGTCGTTCTTCTACGGGGCAAAAATCGGCATCATAGGTCTGAACGGTGCCGGTAAGTCCACGTTGATGAAAATCATTGCCGGGATAGACAAGGACTACCAGGGAGAGGTCGTCTTCTCCCCCGGTTACAGCGTGGGCTATCTCCCGCAGGACCCGCAGCTCGACAAGGAGAAGACCGTCCGCGAGATTGTCCAGGAAGGCGTGCAGCCGATTGTCGACGCGTTGGCAGAGTACGAGGAAATCAACCAGAAGTTCGGTCTGCCCGAGTATTACGAGGACGAGGAAAAGATGAACAAACTCTTCGCCCGGCAAGGCGAACTGCAAGACATATTGGATGCCAACGATGCCTGGACACTCGACAGCCGGCTCGACCGTGCCATGGACTCCTTGCGCTGCCCGCCGGCCGACCAAACGGCCGAGCACCTCTCCGGAGGTGAGCGCAGGCGCGTGGCCCTCTGCCGGCTGCTCCTGCAAAAGCCGGACGTGCTGCTCCTCGACGAGCCCACGAACCACCTCGACGCCGAGAGCATCGACTGGCTCGAACAACACCTGAACCAGTACCCCGGGACGGTCATCGCAGTGACCCACGACCGCTACTTCCTCGACGACGTGGCGGGCTGGATACTCGAACTCGACCGCGGCGAGGGCATCCCCTGGCAAGGAAACTACTCCTCATGGCTCGACCAAAAGGCCAAACGGCTGGCAATGGAGGAGAAAGTGGCCAGCAAACGCCGGAAGACGTTGGAGAGGGAGCTCGAATGGATACGGATGGCTCCCAAGGCACGCCAGGCCAAGGGAAAGGCACGCCTGAACTCCTATGACAAACTGCTCAATGAGGATCAGAAAGAGAAGGAGCAGAGCGTAGAAATATTCATTCCCAACGGCCCTCGTCTGGGAAACAAGGTCATCGAAGCGCAGCACGTGGCCAAGGCGTTCGGCGACAAGGTGCTCTTCCAGGACCTGAACTTCATGCTTCCCCCCGGCGGCATCATCGGTGTCATCGGCCCCAACGGTGCGGGGAAGACCACACTGTTCAGGCTCATCATGGGACTTGAAAAGCCCGACGCGGGAACGTTCGAAATAGGAGAGACGGTGAAGCTCACCTACGTCGACCAACAACACAAGGACATCCAGCCCGACAAAACCGTCTACGAGGTTGTCAGCCAGGGCAACGAGACGCTCCGCATGGGCGGGCGCGATGTTAATGCGCGTGCCTACCTCGGCCGCTTCAACTTCTCGGGAGCCGATCAGGAGAAGAAGTGCGGCGTGCTCTCCGGCGGCGAACGCAACCGCCTCCACCTGGCCATCGCCTTGAAGGAAGAGGGCAACGTGCTACTGCTCGACGAGCCGACGAACGACATCGACGTCAACACGCTGCGGGCTCTGGAAGAGGGTTTGGCGGCGTTCGCCGGGTGTGCCGTCGTCATTAGCCACGACCGCTGGTTCCTCGACCGCATCTGCACGCATATCCTTTCATTCGAAGGCGACGGGAACGTGTTCTTCTTCGAGGGGAGTTACAGCGAATACGAGGTGAACAAGGCGAAACGCTTGGGACAGGAAGAACCCAAACGTATCCGTTACCGCAAATTCGGGGTCTGACCCCCGCCCGCATCTCACCGCGCCACGGCCGCGGAATGCTTTCGGACACAGACTGCTATGGGAAAAACAAAATCGAACGACTGGAAAGAAAGGCTGGGGGTCGTCTTCTCGACAAATCCGGACTACCAATATGAAGCACCCGAGCCGACCGGCGAAGAAACCCTCCCGAAAGGACAGCAACGGCTCAGGGTGCGCACGGAACGAGCTGGCCGGAAAGGAAAGACAGTGACGCTGGTCACGGGATTCGTGGGGCAGGACAGCGACCTGAAAGACCTCGGGAAACAGCTGAAAGCCCGCCTCGGTACCGGCGGAACGGCCAAGGACGGCGAAATCGTCATCCAAGGCGACGTGAAAGACAAGGTCATCGCGCTACTCAGGCAGGACGGCTACGTCGATACGAAGTAGGGATGAACTGGCGCAGACTGTTCTACATCCCCCGCGAAGACCGCCGCACGCTGCTCTTCATCATGCTGTGCGTGCTGGCTGTCGTCGTGGTCTACAAAAGCCTTTATCCCACAACAGACGGCGAGGCGGTGACATCAGTCGCCGACCCGGAGAATCTATCCGGCGACCCGTCCGACCTGTCCGGCGACCCGGGGCAGGGCAAAGACGGGACGCACGCCGCACAGGCGGCCAAAGAACCCGAGACATTCGAGTTCGACCCCAACCAGGCGGATTCCGCCACATTCGTCCGGCTGGGACTGTCGCCCTGGCAGGCATCGAATGCCCTGAAATACCGCCGCAAGGGTGGCCGCTGGCGGTCGCCGGACGACTTCGCCCGTCTCTATGGCCTCTCGGAGGAGACTTTTCGACGGCTGCGCCCCTTCATCCGCATCGCGCCGGCGGATGCCCGTCCCGAAAGGGCGAACAGGCAGCCTGCCCGCCGCGACAGCATCGTGCGCCGTTATCCGGAAAAGTTCCCGGCGGGGACGACCGTCGACCTGAACCGCGCCGACACGAACACACTCCGCCGCATACCCGGCATCGGCACTTACTACGCACGGGCTATCCGGCAACATGGTGAACGCCTGGGCGGATATGTCGCCATCAGCCAGCTAAGGGAAATCGAGGGACTTCCCGATGACATCGAGGAGTGGTTTACGCTCGACTCCACCGTGGCGGTGCGGAAGCTGCGCATCAACCACGACACGTTCAGACAACTGCTCCGCCATCCCTACCTCGACTACGAACAGGTGAAAAGCATCTCCGACTACCGGCAGAAATACGGGCCGTTCAAGGGATGGGAGCAACTGTTGTTCCTGCCCGCCTTCACCGAAAGCGACAAGGAGCGGCTCTTGCCGTATGTCACGTTTGAATAAGTCCGTC